>NZ_JFYS01000016.1:0-90832 GCF_000632045.1 Stenotrophomonas sp. RIT309 | reverse complement strand
CGGTGCCAACCAAGGTTGGCAACTACCGGGGCATCTGAGCCCTGCGCTGGGGCTGTGCCCCCGCTTTGGTAGACGCCCACCTTGGTGGGCACTGGCAAACAACGGTGCCAACCAAGGTTGGCAACTACCACGGCATGGGCACTGCGGGTGCCAACCAAGGTTGGCAACTACCCGGGCATGGACCACCGCTGTAGGCTGATCGCATGAAAAGACTGATCTGGCTGGCCATGGCCCTGTTGCCCGGCAACGCGTTGGCCGACGACATGGTGATCTACCGCTGCATGGGCAGCAGCGATGTTCCTACGTTGCAGCGCACCCCCTGCCCCGCCGGCACCCGCCAGCAGATCCAGCGCGTCCCTGCGCCAGCCGCCGCAGCACCCGCTGCGCCGGTGCAGAACAGCCCCACTCCTCCGCCTGCAGCGATGCCGTCCGTGGACGTCGCCGCCGAGCCTGCCGCGACGCAGCCACGTGAGGGCCGAACGATCATGGAAGCACGCATGGTCGAGCACGAAGGCGGCGACGCCATACTCGACAGCGCGGTGCTGCCACGTTCGAGCGACGCCACGTCGGGGGATGGCAACACACCGTCAAAGCCACCGCTGCCGGCGATCTATCAATGCCTCGGCAGCGAGGGAAGCTCGTACCTGCATGAGTACGAGGCTGCACCAGGCCGCTGCGAACTGCTGAACGTGCAGGGCCTGGGCGGAGCGACACCGGTGAACGCCGCCAGCTGCGAGGTGGTCCGGGACCGCTGCACTGAAGTGGCCGAAGCGCAGCGCTGCGGCAGCTGGCAGCAGCGCTTCCGCGATGCACGCGGTCGCGAGCGCTTTGCTGCGCCCGGAAACCAACCGGCAGCGCGCGGCGAACGCGAACGCCTGCAGGCCGTGCTGGAAGCCAGCGACTGCCCCGTACCGAAGTAGAGCATCCACGCCCGCCGTGGATGCCTCCATCCGCAGCGGGCGGTCCCGTCAGAACCCGTATCGCAGGAAGCCGCCATCCACCGCGATGCATTCGCCGGTGACATAGCTCGATGCCGGCAGGCACAGGAAGCCCACGGCCGAGGCCACTTCCTCCGGCTCACCGATGCGCCGCATCGGCGTGCGTCCGATCACTTCCTCGTAGTAGTCGGTATCGGACAGCGGGCCCGAAGTGCGACGGGTCCGGATGTACCACGGCGCCACTGCATTGACCCGGATGCCATCCTCGGCCCACTCCACCGCGAGGTTGCGGGTCATCTGGTGCATCGCCGCCTTGGTCATGCCATAGACCACGCCGCTGCGCACATGGGTCAGGCCGGACACGCTGCCGACGTTGACGATGGCCGATGAAGCGTGGCGCGCGAGCAACGGATGCGCATAGCGCGACAGCTCGAACGCCGAGAACAGATTGGTCTCGAAAATGCCGCGCCACTCGTCTTCGGAATATTCCGTGGCGGGCTTGGTGATGTTGCCACCGGCATTGTTGACCAGGATGTGCAGGCCGTCGGCGTGGTCCTCGACCCAGTCCAGGATCTGCCGGCGGTCTTCGTCGTCGGACACATCGGCGGCCAAGGCATGCACCTGGTGCTGCGGATACACATCCAGCAGTTCGTCGCGGGCACTCTCCAGCATGTCCAGGTCGCGGCCGACGATCATCAGATCGGCGCCGAGACCGGCCAGTTCATGCGCGATCGCCAGGCCGATACCGGCGCTGGCACCGGTGATCAGGGCCGTCTGCCCATCCAGGCGCCACCGTTGCTGGGTCATATGTCCTCCGGGGCCGCGCCCACTGTGTTTCGATGCGGCAAGGATACGCGCTCACGACCGTCCATCGCCCGGGATGCGACACTGGCTGCACGTCCCTCGTGGAGAGCTGCCATGCGCGTCCTGATTCCCGTCCTGCTGTCGGCCGTCGCGCTGGCCGGGTGCCAGCGCCCTGCACCGCCCAATCCCGAACGACCACCGCAACCGCAGGCGGTGGCCAAGGCGATCAATCAACCGCTGGACCGCGCAAAGGCCGTGCAGAAGACCCTGGACGAGGCGGCCGAACGCGAGCGCAAGGCAGAGGCCGACGCGCAGTAGAACCCCGCATGCAACAACGCCCGGCCAAGGCCGGGCGTTGTGCGTTCAGTAGATCCACGCCATGCGTGGATGGGCCATCAGAACCCGCAGAAGCAATACGCCAGCGACTTCACCGGTGCACCGTTGCCCTTCTCGCGGGCCGCGTTCTCAACGAAGCGCAGCTGCGTATCGATTTCCGGCATCGTGCGCGCCAGCATCATCCGGCCCACGCCGGAATCGGCCAGCATCCAGGCGCCGGCGTGGCTGCCAGCGAAGCCGCTGACGAACTGCGCGAACGGCGTCGCCGCCTTCTCGATGTAACGCACGCGGTACTTGTCGGTCGCGCCCAGCTTGGCCCGGCCAGCAGCGTCAGCCACGGCGTCCTTCAGACCACCGAAGGCATCGACCAGACCGCGCTCCTTGGCCTGCGCGCCGCTCCAGACGCGCCCACGGGCCACTTCGTCAATCGCCTCGACCGGCTTCTTGCGGGCCTCGGCAACACGGCCGGTGAAATCGGCATAGCCCTTGTTGATCACCGACTGGATGACCTGGCCCACGGCCGGGTCCATCGGCCGGGTGACATCGAAGGCACCGGCGAAACGGGTGGTGCCGACGCCGTCGGTGTGCACGCCGAACTTGTCCAGCGCACGGCTGAAGTTGGGGATCATGCCGAAGATGCCGATCGAACCGGTGATGGTCGACGGATCGGCATAGATGCGATCGGCGTTCATGCTGATCCAGTAACCACCCGATGCAGCGAGGTCACCCATGGACACAACCACCGGCTTGCCCGCAGCCTGCAGTGCCACCACTTCGCGACGGATCTGCTCGGAGGCGTAGACTTCGCCACCCGGCGAATCCACACGCAGTACCACAGCCTTGACGTCGTCATCGTCGCGCGCCGCGCGCAGCAGCGCCGAGGTCGATTCACCACCGATACGGCCGGCCGGCAGATCGCCGCCGCTGATTTCACCGGAGGCCACCACCACGGCGACCTGCGGACGCGAATCAACCGGGTTGCGACGCGCATCGAGCTGGGCCATGTAGGTGCCGAAATCGATGTTGCGGAAGCCGCCGTCGGCGTCTTCGTCAGCCACGCCGCGCTCGATCATCAGATCCTCGAATTCCTCGCGGGTCTTCAGCGCGGTCACCAGCTTCTGCTGCAGGGCGAACTTGGCCAGGTCGCCGCCGGCGGCAGCGACGCCTTCAGGCAGGGTGTCGATACCGGCCGCCAGCTGTGCCGGATCCAGGCGGCGGGCCTTGGCGATATCGCCGAGGTAGCGCTGCCACACATCGTTCATCCAGAACAGATCGGCTTCCTTGGACGCCGGCGACGCCGCGTCGAGCACGTACGGCTCGGCCGCCGACTTGTACTCGCCTACCTTGAACAGGTGCACGTCCACGCCCAGCTTGTCCTGCAGGCCGGTGCGGAAATACTGGCGGTAGCGACCCAGGCCTTCCAGCACCACCGAACCCATGGGGTCCAGGTAGACCTCGTCGGCCTGTGCGGCAAGCAGATACTGCGACTGCCCCATGCTCTCGCTGAAGGCCACCAGCTGCTTGCCCGAAGCGCGCAGTTCCTGCAGCGCGGCGGACACTTCGCGCAGTGAGGCGAAACCGGACGGCTGCAGCTTGTCCAGTTCCAGCACCACCCGCTCGATCTTCTTGTCATCGCGCGCGCTCTCGATCACCCGGATCAGATCGCGCAGCTGCACTTCCTCGGCACCGTTGTCACCGACGGCCTTGGCCAGCGCGCGGCTGACCGGATCGGCACTGTACTGCTCGACCAGGCGGCCTTCCGGCGCGATCACCAGGGTGGTGCGGTCCTGCAGCGCCTTGCTGGCACCTGCGCCCATGCCCGCAGCGACGATGAACATCACCAGCACCAGCAGCAACAGGCCGAAGAACACCAGGTTGAGGATCAACCGGCGGGTGAAATTCATCACGTCCCACAGCCCGATGAAGAAGCTGGCGACAGGATTGCGGTTCGCCGGGGGCAGCGGCGGCACGGGTTGGTTCATGGAGCACTCCGGATGGCTTCTTGCCGTGGTAACAGCATAGCCGGTGCCGCGTGAGGCAGCATCGGACACAAGTCAGGGGATCGCCAGTCACGGTTGCCCGGGACCGGCGTGATGTCAGGCCAGCGTGGACTGGCCAATGCGTTTGCTGCTGCGGCTCAGGCGCCAGCCCATCAGGATGGCGGCGGCGGTCAGGCCGACGATCAGGCCGATCCACATGCCCTGCGGCCCCATGCCCAGGCCCAGGCCGAGCCCGGCACCCAGCGGCATGCCCAGGCCCCAGTAGGCGAACATGGCGATGAACATCGGCACGCGGGTGTCCTTCAGGCCGCGCAGCGCGCCGGCCGACAGCACCTGGATGCCATCGGGGAACTGGAAGGTGGCCGCGTACAGCAGCAGGGTCGAGGCCAGCCCGGCCACGGCCAGGTCGTTGGTGTAGACGCCGACGATGGCGTCGTGGCCGAACAGCAGTGCCGCCGCCGACAGCGTCTGCGTACCCATGATGATCGCGTAGCCGGCCCACGCCGCACGGCGCACGCCGAAGCCATCGCCACGGCCAACCGCATGGCCGACCCGCACGGTGGTCGCCTCGGCCACGCCCATCGGGATCATGAAGCACAACTGCGCCACGTTGATCGCGATCTGGTGCGCGGCCGCTTCATTGGCGCCCAGGCGACCAATCAGCAATGCGGTGACGATGAACAGGCCACCTTCCATCAGCACGGTGATGCCGATCGGCAGGCCGGTGCGCAGCAGGTCCCAGATCGCTGACCAGCGCGGCCCCTCGAAGTGCGAGAACAGCTGCAGATGGGCAAAGCGCTTGGTGAACCACAGGTAGGTACCGAAGGCGATCGCCTGCAGCCACATCATCACCGCCGAGGCGATGCCCAGGCCTTCAGCGCCCATTTCCGGGAAGCCCAGCTTGCCGTTGGCCAGCACGTACCCCATCGGCGCCAGCACCAGCAGGCCGCCAAAACCGAGCAGCATGGTCGGCAGCGTCCAATGCATGCCTTCACTGAGATAGCGCATGCAGAAGTACAGCGTCAGCGCCGGGCCACCCCAGCGCACCGCATGCAGGAAGGCCGTTGCGCCGGGCACGATGTCCGGGGCGATGCCGAATGCCGGCAGCAGCGGCGGCACCACGGTGAGGAAAGTGAACATGATCAGGCCCAGGCCCAGCGCCAGCCACAGCGCCTGCCGGAACAGCGGGCCGATCTCGCGCTCACGACCGGCGCCATGCAGCTGCGACACCGAGGCGGTGAGCGAGATCAGCGTGCCGATCGGGATCAGCATCGGCAGCCACAGCAGCGCAGTGCCGATGGTCACTGCGGCCAGGGTGGATGTCGCATGGTGGCCGGCAATCACGTTGTCGACGAAGGAGATCAGACCGGTGGAGACGTGCCCGAGCACAAGCGGCAGGGCAAGCAGACCGGTAGCGCCGACTTCCTTGCTGAAGCGCGGCGTGGAGGTTGCAGTAGACATAAGGTGCTTGACGCGAACTACGGTTGCGCGCGAAGGGCACAGGCACCGGGTTGCGGCCGGCCATCTTACGCGCGCCGGGCGGTCATTCCCATGACTGCCCCATAAAGGGGACGGAGGGAATTAAGTCGTATCCGGCACAGTCGCGCCAGAAACGACTTAATTCCCTCCGTCCCCTTTTCGCTTATTGGCCGGCCTGGCGCTTGAGCCAGGTGTCGCGTTCGGCGGCGGGGACCGTCAGGAATGCGCTGCGTACGCTGTCGCGTTCCTGCGGCGGCGTGCGCTGGGCGACCAGGGCCAGCTGCGCCAACTGCGACGGACTCAGCTGGCGCAGCACGGCAAGCACGGCATCGCGCTGTTGCGGCGGTACGAAGCCGAACAGGCCGTGCAGCTTGGGGAACTCGGCGCCCAGTTGCGGGCCCAGCCGCCAGCCTTCGCGGAAGGCCTGGTCCTGTGCCTGGAACTGCGCGCGCAGCCGTTGCTGCTGATCGGCCGGCAACGCGGCGAAGCGGCTGGCGGCCTGGCGGATGCGCTCGCGCTCGCCCTCCGGCAGGGCGCGCCACGCGGCGTAGTCGCTGCGACGCTGGCGTTGCTGGGCGGGATCGAGTTGCGCGAATGCCGCCGCCGCAGTGGGCGCGGCCGACGGTGTTGCCGACGGTGCGGGCAGCGGCACGTTCACTGATTGCGGAGCGGCCGCCAGCGACAGCGGCAGGGCCAGCAGCAGGCCGGCGAAGAGGAGCTTATTCATCGGCAGCAGAGGTTTCCAGCGCTGCGCCGACCGGTTCCGGACGGGTCGGCTTGGGTTGTGACTCGTCCACCGGCAACGGGCCACCGGCGGCACTCCAGGCATGCATGTCGGCCTCGGCCAGCAGCGGGTAATCGCGGTCGGCCAGCATCGCGGCATCTTCGCTGGCCTGCGCATCGCTGCCCGCAGCGGGGCGGACATCGCTGGCTGGCAGCGCCTCGACGGTGACCGGCCCGGCCTCACCCACCACGCCTTCGGGCAGGGGGCCATCGGCAGTCAGCGCACGGCCCTGCCAATGGCGCCAGCCCAACGCAGCCAGCAGCAGCACCGCCACGGTGATCAACAGGATCACCGGGCCACGCCAGCGCGGCTTGGCATTGGGGCGGCGACGCTTGCCGCTTGCAGATGCGCGTTCGTCGCGCGGCGGTGCACGCCAGCTGGACGCAGGCGCCTGGTTGTTGGCCGCTGGCGCGGACGGTTGCTGCAGCTGCTGCAGGCGCTTGGCCGGCAGGTCGCGGACACGCAGCTGCACCTGTTCGGCCAGAGCGCGCCATGCAGCGGCGTCGGGCTGGCCATCGGCATCGCGTGGGCAGGCCGTGGCCAACAGGCGCTGATAGCCTTCGTCGTCGACATCCAGAACGCGGGTGGCGATGCCTTCGTCCAGGCTGCCCCCCACCCGCAGCAGCAAGGCCAGCCGCGGCAAGGGGGCCATCTCGCCCAGCGCGGCCAATGAAGGTGGCCACTGACCGGTGGCCGGCTCGCGCAGCGCCTGGCGCTGGCCCAGCAGGGTCCAGAAGCGGCTGGGCCACTGCGCCATCGGCAGGTCGCTGGCGACCGCGGCGAAGGCGCGCATCACCGCCACCAGCGTCTGTTCGGCACGGGCGGGGTCACCGCACTGCAGTTCGGCCACGACCAAGGCACGGCGTTCGACGCCACGCAGAAATGCCGACAGCGCGCCGGCCGCGGTCGAGGAAACAGGGGCGGGCACAGCCGTCATCGGTCACTCCAAAGGTCTGCCGGCATGATAGCGGCAGCCCATCACTGCCCGGCAGGACTTGCGATTGCAGACGCTTTCTGCTGCAGGTTGTGCACAGCACCACGCGGGAACCGGGCGATTCCTGCGTGAATGGCTGAATTCACCCTGTTTCAGCAATGTTTCACACTTAAGTTATTGATTTCAATTGCATTTAAAGTGTGGCTATTTTTTGACCAACCGAAGCGTGAGGCCGTCGCCATCGGCCTCATACGGCGCCATGAGCCGCTAACGCACAGACTTATCCACAGAAGATGTGGATAAGACTGAATCTCCAATAGACACCGATATTTAGGTGACATTTATGATTCGCCGGAGGGCATGCCAGTCGCATCTGCCACTGCCATGCGCCCTCGCATGGGCCGTTACACTGACCCGATGCTCGCCCCTGAATCCGGCCCTGTCCCGACCCTGCAGGTCGCCCTGCCCGTGCCCCTGCCGCGCCTGTTCGACTACCTGCCACCGCAGGGCGAAGGCCCGACGGTAGCGGTCGGCTGCCGGCTGAAGGTGCCGTTCGGCAACCGCGAACTGATCGGCGTGGTGGCCGGCCACGGGCAAACCGAGGACAGCCAGGGCCTGCGCCAGGCACTGGCCTGGTGTGACACGACACCACTGCTGCAGGGCGAGTTGTGGCAGAGCCTGCAGTGGCTGGCCCGCTATACCCACGCCCCCTTGGGCGAAGTACTGAGCACCGCCCTGCCCGGCCCGCTGCGGCATGGCGAACCGCTGCCCGACACCCATCACTGGGGCTGGCAGCTGACAGCCGAAGGCCATGCCCAGCGCGAGAAGCTGCGCGCCGGCAGCCGACCGCGGCAATTGGCCGAGCTGCTGGCCGAAGCCGTGGTGGACGAAGATGTCCTGTCCGCACGCATGCAGGACTGGCGGGTGGCCGCACGCAGCCTGGGCAAGCGCGACCTGGCCGAGCGCATCGCCCTGAGCGTGGCGCCGCAGCACGCCCAGCCCCTGCCCGGCCCCACCCTCAATGCGGAGCAGGCCGAAGCGGTGGCCGCGATCACCGCCGCCGAAAGCTTCCAGGCATTCCTGCTGGACGGGGTGACCGGCAGCGGCAAGACCGAGGTCTACCTGCAGGCCATCATCCATTGCCTGGCGCAGGGCAGGCAGGCCCTGGTGCTGGTGCCCGAGATCGGCCTGACCCCGCAGACCCTGGCGCGCTTCCGCGGCCGTCTCGGCATCGCCGTGCACGCGTTGCACTCGGGGCTGACCGACAACGAACGCGCGCGGGTCTGGGCTGCGGCCTCGCGCGGCGAAGCACGGGTGATCGTGGGCACGCGTTCGGCGGTGTTCATTCCGCTGCCGCAGCCCGGCCTGCTGATCGTGGACGAAGAGCACGACGGCAGCTACAAGCAGCAGGACGGCATCCGCTACCATGCACGTGATTTCGCTCTGGTGCGGGCCAAGGCGCAGGGCATTCCGGTGCTGCTGGGCAGCGCCACGCCGTCATTGGAAACCCTGCACAACGCCTATGCCGGCCGCTATGCGCACCTGCGCCTGAAACAGCGCGCCGGTGATGCCCGACCGCCGCGCGTGCGCATCCTCGACGTCCGCAAGCGTCCGCTGCGCGATGGCCTTTCCGCCGACGTACTGGCCGGCATCGGCGAACACCTGCAGCGTGGCCAGCAGGTGCTGGTGTTCAAGAACCGCCGCGGCTATGCGCCGGTGCTGCTGTGCCACGACTGCGGCTGGACCGCACCCTGCAACCGCTGCGATGCACCGATGACCGTGCATGGCGGTGGCCGTCGCCTGCAATGCCATCACTGCGGTGCGCGGCAGCCGGCACCACTGGCCTGCCCCGCCTGCGGCAGCCTGGCCCTGCAGCCACAGGGCATCGGCACCGAGCGGCTGGAAGAACACCTGGTCAGTGCCTTCGCCGATTTCCCGGTGGTGCGCATCGACCGTGGCACCACCGCCCGCCGCGATGCGCTGGAGCAGCAGCTGGCCAAGCTCGGCAACGCGCCCGGCATCCTGGTCGGCACGCAGATCCTGGCCAAGGGCCACGACCTGCCCAAGCTGACGCTGGTGGTGGTGGTGGGCATCGACGAAGGCCTGTTCTCGGCCGATTTCCGCGCCAGCGAAAAACTGGCGCAGCAGCTGATCCAGGTAGCCGGCCGCGCCGGTCGCGCGCGCGATCCGGGTGAAGTGTGGCTGCAGACCCATCATCCGGGCCATCCGCTGCTGGAGACACTGGTCAACGGTGGCTACCACCCGTTCGCCCAGGCCGAACTCAACCAGCGCCAGGCGGCAGGTTTTCCACCATTCGCGCACCTGGCATTGATGCGTGCCGAAGCACAGCAGGTCCAGCATGCCAACGCGTTCCTGCTCGCTGCGCGGAAACTGCTGGGTGAACAGGACATGGTAGAGGCCTACGGGCCGATGCCGGCGCCGATGCCACGCCGTGCCGGTTATCAGCGAACGCAGCTGCTGCTGTCGGCGGCACAGCGGCCGCCGCTGCATGGGGTACTGGCACAGCTGGTGCCGCAGTTGTACGCGCTGCCGGAGGCACGCAAGGTGCGCTGGTCGCTGGATGTGGATCCGACGGATCTGTACTGAGGGCAATACGCTGGGGTCAGAGCCCACCCGCTGGGTGGGATCCGACCCCGATGGCTTGAGGTCGGATCCCTTTCCGCAGAAAAGGGCTCTGACCCCGAACGTCGCGCCTTCGCTTACGTCATCGGTGACATCACGCCGCGCTGGTACGCCGGACGTTCGCGCAGGCGTGCATACCACTCGGCCAGGTGCGGCAGGTCCGGGCGCTGGATCGGCAGTTCGAACCAGGCGTAGATCAACGAGCCCAACGCGATGTCACCCATGGCGAACGTGTCGCCCGACAGCCACGGCTGCTTGGCCAGGGTTGCGTTGGGCAGCGCCAGGAAATCACCCGCGCGCACGATCGCTGCATTGATGCGCGCCTCATCGCGGTCGGCCGGTGCGGTGCGCATGATGCCCCAGATCAGTTCGGAGTACAGCGGCGCCATCCGCGAGGTGCTCCAGTCCATCCACTTTTCGGCCTGGGCGCGCTCCATCGGATCTTCGGCATACAGCGTGCCCAGCGAATAGCGCGCACTGAGGTAGCGCACGATGGTGTTCGACTCCCACAGCGGCAGGCCGTGGTCTTCGATCACCGGCACCAGGCCGTTCGGGTTCATCGCCACGTACTCCGGCGACTGCGTGCCACCGTGGCTGCCACCCACTTCGATGGACTCGTACGGCAGGCCGATTTCCTCGGCGCACCACAGCACCTTGCGGACGTTGCTGGAATTGCGGCGGCCCCAGATCTTCAACATGCGGGTTTCCTTGCGTGCAGCAGTGCGCCGCGATGGCGCGGAGCCGCTACGATACGCCCATCCACAGGGAGAGACGACATGACCGCATGGGATGCAGTGAACTACACGCTTCTGGCAGCAGGACTGGTGATGCTGGTGCTCGGGTACCGGCGCTCGAACCGCAACATGCTGCTGTGCGCCGGCGTGCTGCTGCTGGCCTTCAATGGCGTTGAAGACTTCGCCAACGGATTTGCGGAAGGCCATGCCGGCTCCAGCGCACGTACGCTGTAGCCACACCATGTCTTCTGCAGTGCTGCGCGACCGGCACACGCTGGGCAACGCCCGGCGCTACCGGTTCTTCTTCGGCAGCGCGCGTACGTAGGAGGACTTACCGTCCTTCTTGAGTTCGAACAAACCGATCGCCGCCAGCAGGTCACTGAGTTTGCCGTAACCGTAGTTGCGCGGATCGAACGAGGCCTGGTTGCCGATCTGGCTGCCGACCGGACCCAGGTGCGACCAGCCATCCTCGCCTTCTGCCGAGGACACCGCACGGCGCAGCATCTTCACAAGGCGCGTATCGCTGCGCATTTCCGCCCCGCTCTTGCGTGGGCGCGCATCATCGCTGGTGGCCTGCTCGCTGGGCGCCTGTCCGTTCGATGATTGTTCGTTCGCTGCCTGCTCCACATCCTGCACGCTGGCGTGGGTCTGGCCCAACGCTTCGAGGTAGGTGAACTTCGAGCACGCGTTGACGAAGGGTTCCGGCGTTTTCTTTTCGCCGAAGCCATACACCTTTACGCCATCGGTCAGCAGGCGCATCACCATCGGAGTGAAGTCGGCATCGCTGGACACGATCGCGAAGCCATCGAGGTTGCGCGCGTACAGCAGATCCATCGCGTCGATCACCATCGCCATGTCCGACGCGTTCTTGCCCTTGCTGTAGGCGAACTGCTGGATCGGGCGGATCGCGTACTCGTGCAGCACCGCCTCCCAGCCCTTCAGTCGTGGGCTCTTCCAGTTGCCGTAGGCACGGCGGACGTTGGCCACACCGTAGCGCGCGACCTCGGCCAGGACTTCGTCGATCTTCGAGGCCGGTGCATTGTCGGCGTCGATCAACAGGGCGATGCGCTTTTCCGGTTCGCTCATGGACTCCTCACGGGCAGTTGCCTGAACCCGAGTATCGCCGATCCCGATGCACGCTGACGTGACAAGGAGCGGCCGTGCGAAGATGCCAGGCACTTCCCCCATGCCCCCCTGGAGTGAGTCGATGAGTCGTGATCGCGTCCCCCACCTGGTCGTTGTCGGCGGCGGTTTCGCCGGCCTGTGGGCCACCCGTGCGCTGGCCCGCGAACGCATACGCATCACCCTGGTCGACCGTCGCAACCACCACCTGTTCCAGCCGCTGCTTTACCAGGTGGCCACCGCTGGGCTGTCCGCTCCGGATATCGCCGCACCGCTGCGCCACATCCTCGGCCACCAGCGCAACGTGGAGGTGCGGCTGGGCGAAGTGGTGGCCATCGACAAGCAGGCCCGCCAGGTACGCATGGCCGATGGCAGCACGCTGGACTACGACAGCCTGCTGCTGGCCACCGGCGCCACCCACGCCTACTTCGGCCACGACGAATGGGCGGACGATGCGCCCGGCCTGAAGACCCTGGACGATGCCATCGCCCTGCGCCGCAAACTGCTGCTGGCGTTCGAACGCGCCGAAGCCGAGCCGGACCCGGAAAAGAAGGCGGCATGGCTGAGCTTTGCCGTGGTGGGGGGTGGCCCGACCGGGGTCGAGCTGGCCGGCACCCTCGCGGAAATCGCCAGGCATACGCTGCGCAATGAATTCCGCCACATCGATCCGGCCAGCGCCAAGGTGCGGCTGGTCGAGGCCGGTCCGCGCGTGTTGTCCACCTTCCCCGAAGTGCTTTCGCTGAAGGCACGCCGACAGCTGGAAAAGCTGGGCGTGGAAGTGATGACCGGCACGCCGGTGAGCCACATCGATGGACAGGGCTTCAAGCTGGGCGACCACTTCGTGCCCGCGCGCACCGTGGTCTGGGCCGCCGGCGTGGCCGCCTCACCGCTGGCGCGCACGCTGGACGTGCCGCTGGACCGCGCCGGTCGCGTGCAGGTGCAGCCCGACCTAACCCTGTCTGGTCACCCGGAACTGTTCGTGGCCGGCGACCTCGCTGCGCTGAACCAGGCCAACGGCAAGCCGGTACCGGGCGTTGCGCCTGCCGCCAAGCAGATGGGCAAGTACGTGGCGGACGTGATTCGCGCGCGCCTGCATGGCAAGGCAGCACCCGGACCGTTCAAGTACGCCGACTTCGGCAACCTGGCCACCATCGGCCGCATGGCCGCGATCGTGCACCTGGGCAAGCTCCAGCTGTCCGGCGTGCTGGCCTGGTGGTTCTGGCTGGCCGCGCACGTGTTCTTCCTGATCGGGTTCCGCAACCGCGTCGTGGTGCTGTTGAACTGGGCGGTGGCGTACTGGAGCTACCAGCGCAGCGCGCGGATCATCTTCGGCGATGACCGCGAAGACCGGCGACCGAAGCGGTAGATCCACGCCATGCGTGACCTCTCGACCGACACAGTAGATCCACGCCATGCGTGGATGAATTTCTGTGCAGGTTGCATGGAGCACAGCCACGCATGGCGTGGCTCTACTGCTTCATCGGGCCTGGATCATGTCCGGTAGAAATCTTCGCGGTAGGTAGCGCGGCGAGCGCCCTCGACCGACACAGTAGATCCACGCCATGCGTGGATGAAGTTCTGCGCAGGCTGCATGGAGCGCAGCCACGCATGGCGTGGCTCTACTGCTTCATCGGGCCTGGATCATGTCCGGCAGAAATCTTCGCGGTAGGTAGTGCCGCGGGCACATCCTCGACCGGCACAGTAGATCCACGCCATGCGTGGATGAATTTCTGTGCAGGCCGCAGGGAGCGTAGCCACGCATGCCGTGGATTCACCGTTTCATCGGGCCGCCGGGCACACGCCGTTTCGACCATGCCCGGCAGAAATCTTCCTTCCTCGCGGTATCGGCAATCTGTGCGGCACTCCAATGCCGGGTGATCCAGATCGCCAACGCGGTGCTGCTCAGGTGCCAGCGCAGCATGTCGTGCTGCGGCTGCCGCCACAGGTGGCGGCGGGCAATCCAGTAGGCCTCCCGCTCGACATCCGGCACCTTCTTCTTCATCGCATCCTTGTCGAAAAACTGCGCGGTGAAGCTCCAGGGGTTGATCGGTTGGTGCCCCATGCGCGGCTCACTGCTGCATGCCGCCACACCACTGGGCGCGCGGTCGGCGGGCTGCGGCCAGCCCTCCACCCAAGCGAGCCCAAGCAGGTACAACAGCCCCGGTAGCAGGTCAACGAAGGCCAGCAACAGCAGTAGCGCGATCCATGCACGGCCCGCAGCACGCATGCGTCACTCCGCCTTCGGCTTCGGGTACCACAGCGCGTTGACGATGACCCAGCGCTGCTCGAAGCGGCCCATGTGGAAGTAGTCGACGAACCACGGGGTTTCCAGCCGCACCGATGCGGCGTTGCCGGTCACGTCCAGCACCGTGCAGCGGCGATCCCATTGATCTTTCGGGGTCTTCAACGCGCCCTGCTTCGTCAGCGCAACCAGCTCTTCCTTCGACATCCGGCGCAGGCCCAGGCGCTCGTCCGGTGTATCACCGAGCACCGCGCGCTTGGCCAGGTCCGGATGCAGGGAACGGGCGACGCGCTGCGGGTCGGCTTCCAGTTGACCGTCGACGTAGTCGTGGCAGGTGGCATCGATGGCTGCGATCGTGGCGGCGTCGGCGGCAGGGCTTGCTGCTGCGGAAAGTGCGAACAACAGGGCAACGGTGGACATCCGGGTCTCCAGCGCTGAGGGCTGGGCGATCATGGCATGGCCGGATGCGCCCCATCCACGCATGGCGTGGATCTACTGCAACAGCCACGCCAGTTTGCGTTCGCGCGGCTGCCGCTTGAGCTCCCATTCGGCACGCGAGGCCGCTGCACGGTCCGGGTACTCACGCACCGCCAGGACCCGCAGTGGCGGCCGCGACCGGGTGTAGCGGGCCCCCTTGCCGGCCTGGTGGGCAGCAAAGCGGGCCTGCACGTCGGTGCTGATGCCGGCGTAATAGCTGCCGTCGCGGCATTCGAGCAGGTACAGGAACCACGGGCGGGAGGGCGAAACCATGGCCGGATTATGCCGTGCTGCACTGCAGCGGATATACTGGCGACCGAATGCAGGAGAGAGGCGCCGCGCTGGCGCCCGCCGAAGGCGCAGGCTCCCATGATCGCTCAGGCCGGTGGGCTGGAATCCCACCAACCATGCATTCGACTCGCCGAGCTGGAGAGAGGTCACCGGGCACGCCCGGGACGATCCGCCGAAGGGGCACGCGGCTCACGCCGCTGAACTCTCAGGCAAAAGGACAGCGGGAGCGGCACCGGTCATCGTCATCCCGTCATTGCGCAGGCAGTGGCGGTATGTGCGCATGGCCGGCCCCACCGCGCCCGGAGCCTGTCCCATGCTGCTGTCCATCATCTACCTGATTGCCATTTCCGCCGAAGCCATGACCGGTGCCCTGTCTGCCGGCCGCCGCCGCATGGACCTGTTCGGCGTGGTGATGATCGCCTGTGTCACCGCCCTCGGTGGCGGCTCGCTGCGCGACATCCTGCTTGGCCACTATCCGCTGGGCTGGGTGAAACACCCTGAGTACCTCGGCTTCACTGTGTGCGCCGCACTGATCGCCACCTGGGTGGCGCGCTGGATGCACCACTTCCGCCGCACCTTCCTGGTGCTGGACGGGCTGGGCCTGATCGCCTTCACGCTGATCGGCTGCTCGATCGCGCGCGAGGCCGGCCATGCACTGCCGATCGTGCTGATCGCCGGCATGCTCACCGGCGCCTTCGGCGGCGTGCTGCGCGACATCCTCTGCAACGAGGTGCCGTTGATCTTCCAGAAAGAGCTGTACGCCATCATCTCGCTGCTGACCGGTGCGGTGTATCTGCTGTTGCTGCACTGGGGCGTGGCCGATGCCACGGCGATCCTGTGCTGCCTGGGTGGTGGTTTCGCTGTGCGTCTGCTGGCCATCCACTACCGCTGGGAAATGCCCAAGTTCGTGTACCACGACGAAGTGCATTGAGCGGCGCGGGCCGGCACCACCGGCGGGGTGGCATGACCAAGGTCACGCGGCGACGGCCTGCGTAAACCGCTACCATTGGCGCCCCGTCGCACGCGCGACGGCATCCAGCCACGCCGCGCCTGCGGCCCCGCCAGATAATCCCCCTCCCCCGCTGCCCGTGGCCCTTCGTGGTGCCGACGGGCCCGCATGACCCTGCGTGCACGCAGGGCGCAGGATGCCCATGTCTGTCGCCGAAAACTCCCGCTCACGTCGTGCCCGCCTGCTGCTGGTCGTTGCCTGTCTTGCCCTTGTCGCTGGCCTGGCGTGGTGGCTGTGGCCGCAGGCCGAGGCGGGCAGTGGCGAAACCGGCAGCGGCAAGACGGTGCCTGTACGCATCGCCCTTGCCAGCGCCGAGCCGCTGGTGCTGCGGATGAAGGCGGTCGGTACGGTCACTCCGCTGCACAGCGTGGTGGTGCGCAGCCGCGTGGACGGCGAACTGATGCGCCTGCATTTCCAGGAAGGTCAGCAGGTCAACGCCGGCGACCTGCTGGCACAGATCGATCCCCGCCCCTACCAAGTGAAGCTTGCGCACGCACAGGGTACGCAGCAGCAGAACCTGGCCGAGCTGGAGAATGCCGAGCGCCAGCTGCAGCGCTACCGCGAACTGCAGCGACAGAACTACGTGTCGGCACAGGAACTGAGCGACCAGCAGAGCAAGGTGCGGCAGCTGCAGGGGCGCCGCCTCAGCGACCAGGCATCTGTGGACGAAGCACGCCTGCAGTTGCAGTACACGCGCATCATCGCCCCGGTCAGCGGCCGTGTCGGCCTGCGCCGGCTGGACGTAGGCAACCTGGTGCACGCCAGCGATACCGAAGGCCTGGTCACGCTGGCGCAGACGGCGCCGATCAGCGTGCTGTTCACCGTGCCCGAGCCGGAACTTCCCGCCCTGCTCGATGCGGTGCAGGCGCAGCCGGCGCTGGCGGTGGAAAGCTGGGACCGCGAAGAACGACGGCAGCTCGCCAGTGGCACCCTGTCCAGTGTCGACAACCGCATCGATACCGCCACCGGCACGCTGAAGCTGCGCGCGCAGTTCGACAACGCCGACCAGGCGCTGTTCCCCAACCAGTTCGTCAATGTGCGCCTGCAGCTGGGTGAGCATCCCGCGCTGCTGATTCCCGATGCCGCCGTGCAGTTCGGCAGCCAGGGCAACTACGTGCACATCGTCGACAAGGACAACAAGGCACAACGTCGCTCGGTGGTGCTCGGTCCGGCCGACGCCGGACGCGTGGCGGTGCGTTCCGGCCTGGTGGCTGGTGACAAGGTGGTGATCGAAGGCATCGACGGGCTGGAAGACGGCACCGCGGTGGAGATCATCACCGAGGAGGCATCGACCAGGGCCGGCGCATGAACCTCTCGCGCGCCTTCATCCTGCGCCCGGTCGCCACCACCCTGCTGATGGTGGCGCTGCTGCTGTCCGGGGTACTGGCCTATCGCCTGCTGCCGGTGGCGGCGCTGCCGCAGGTCGACTATCCGATCATCCAGATCACCACGCTGTACCCCGGTGCCAGCCCCGAGCTGACCACGCGCACCATCACCGCGCCGCTGGAGCGCCAGCTCGGGCAGATCCCCGGCCTGAAGCAGCTGTCGTCCACCAGTTCCGGGGGGGCATCGGTGATCACTCTGCAGTTCGGCCTGGAGGTGTCGCTGGGCGTGGCCGAACAGGACGTGCAGGCGGCGATCAACGCCGCCGGCAGCTTCCTGCCCGGCGACCTGCCGGTGCCGCCGGTGTATCGCAAGGTCAATCCGGCCGACACGCCGATCCTGACCCTGGCGGTGACCTCGCAGGGCCTGTCACTGCCCCAGGTGCATGACCTGGTCGATACCCGCATCGCCCAGCGCTTGGCGCAGTTGCCGGGTGTGGGCCTGGTCAGCCTGGCCGGTGGCCAGCGCCCCGCCGTGCGCATCCAGGTCAATCCGGCCGCGCTGGCCGCCAACAACCTGGGCATGGACCACATCCGCACTGCGATTGCCGCAGCCAACGTCAACCTGCCCAAGGGCAGCTTCGATGGCCCGATCCGTGCGGTGATGCTCGATGCCAACGACCAGATGCGCAGCGTTGCCGAATACCGCGCACTGGTGCTGGCCTGGCGTGAGGGCGCACCGCTGCGGCTGGGCGATGTCGCCACCATCACCGACGGCGCCGAGAACCGCCAGCTGGCGGCATGGAGCGGCACCACCCCGGCGGTGCTGGTGAACATCCAGCGCCAACCCGGCGCGAACGTCATCGCCGTGGTCGGACAGGTGCGTGCGTTGCTGCCGCAGCTGCAGGCCACGCTGCCGGCCGGCGTGCAGATGACCGTGCTCAGCGACCGCACCGAATCGATCCGCGCGTCCGTGCGCGGCGTACAGAAGGAACTGGTGCTGGCCATCGCGCTGGTGGTGCTGGTCACCTGGGTATTCCTGCGCAACCTGCCGGCTACGCTGATTCCCAGCGTGGCGGTGCCGCTGTCGCTGATCGGTACGTTCGCGGTGATGCTGCTGGCCGGCTATTCGCTCAACAACCTCACGCTGATGGCGTTGACCATCGCCACCGGCTTCGTGGTGGACGATGCGATCGTGATGCTGGAGAACATCGCCCGCCACTTGGAAGACGGCGAAAGCCCGCGCGAGGCAGCGCTGAAAGGTGCCAGCGAGATTGGCTTCACCCTGGTGTCGCTGACGGTCTCGTTGATCGCCGTGCTGATCCCGCTGCTGTTCATGGCCGACCTGGTGGGCGCGCTGTTCCATGAGTTCGCAGTGACGCTGGCGGTGGCCATCGGCATTTCGCTGCTGGTGTCGCTGACCTTGACGCCGATGCTGTGTGCGCGCTTCCTGAAACCACATGCCAAAGGGTCAGCGCCCCACGGGGATCTGACCCTGGCCGGGTCGGATCCGGTCAGGGCTCCGACCCCGAAGCGCGACGTGTTCGATCGCATCATCGCCCTCTACGACCGCCAGCTGCGCTGGGTGCTGCAGCGCCAGCCACTGATGCTGCTGGCGACCGTGGCCACGCTTGCGCTGACGGTGGCGCTGTATTTCGCGGTGCCGAAGGGCTTCTTCCCGGTGCAGGATGCCGGCCTGGTCCAGGGCATCAGCGAAGCCCCGCAGGCGATCTCGTTCCAAGCCATGCGCGAGCGCCAGCTTGCCTTGGCCACGGCCATTGAACAGGACCCGGCCGTGGCCAGCCTGTCTTCCTACATCGGCGTGGACGGCAACAATGCCGCCCTCAACACCGGCCGCCTGCTGATCGAACTGAAGCCACACGGCGAGCGCGAGGGCGCCGACGTGGTGATGGCGCGGCTGCAGCAGCGCGTGGCGAGGATTCCCGGTATCACCCTGTACCTGCAACCGGTGCAGGAGCTGGGCATCGAAGACCGCATCAGCCGCAACCAGTACCAGTTCACCCTGACCACGCCGGACCTGCAGACGCTGGAAACCTGGACCCCAAAGCTGTTGCACGCGCTTCGCCAATCGCCAGCGCTGCGTGATGTGGCCAGTGACCTGCAGATGCAGGGCCGGCAGGCCAGGGTGAGCATCGACCGCGATGCCGCCGCACGCCTTGGCGTGAGTGTGGAAGCAGTGGCCGACGCACTGTACGACGCCTACGGGCAACGGCAGATCTCAACCATCTTCACCCAGGCCAGCCAGTACCGGGTGGTGCTGGAGGCCGATCCGGCGCGGCAACCGGGGCCGGAGGCGATCAGCGGCCTGCGCGTGCGCAGCAGCAACGGCCAGACCGTGCCGCTGGGCGCGGTCGCGCGCATCGAGCAGGGGCCGACGGCGCTGCTGCGCAACCATGTCGGCCAGTTCCCGGCGGCCACCCTGTCGTTCAACCTTGCGCCCGGTGCATCGCTGGGCGAAGCGGTGGATGCCGTGCATGCCGCGCAGGCGCAGGTGGCATTGCCGCAGAGCATCGAGCTGCGCCTGCAGGGCGCGGCGGCGGCCTTCAGCAGCTCGCTGTCGAGCACGCTGTGGCTGATCCTGGCGGCGGTGGTGGTGATGTACATCGTGCTGGGCGTGCTCTACGAGAGCTTCATCCACCCCATCACCATTCTTTCCACCCTGCCCTCGGCGACCGTGGGCGCCCTGGCCGCGCTGTGGGTGAGCGGACGCAGCCTGGACCTGATCGCAGTGATTGGCATCGTGCTGCTGATCGGCCTGGTGAAGAAGAACGCGATCATGATGATCGACTTCGCGCTGGACGCGCAGCGCACGCGCGGCATGAGCCCGCGTGAGGCGATCCACCAGGCGGCGCTGCTGCGCTTCCGGCCGATCCTGATGACCACCCTGGCCGCGCTGTTCGGCGCGGTACCGCTGATGCTGGCCAGTGGCTCGGGCGCCGAGCTGCGGCAGCCGCTGGGCTGGGTGATGGTGGGTGGCCTGATGGTCAGCCAGGTGTTGACCCTGTTCACCACGCCGGTGATCTACCTGGCCTTCGACCGTCTGCAGCGTGGCCGCGCGACAGCACCGGCAACCGCTGGCGAGGCCAGCGCATGACCCCTGTGGCACGCCTGGCAAAGGCCTGCGTGCAGCGTCCGGTGGCGACCCTCCTGCTGGCGGTGGCGGTGGTACTGGCCGGCCTGCTGGCGCTGCGCCTGCTGCCGGTGGCGCCGCTACCCCAGGTCGACTACCCCGCCATTGAAGTCAGCGCCAGCCTGCCCGGCGCCTCGCCCGAATCGATGGCGGCCACTGTGGCGACGCCGCTGGAGCGTGCGCTGGGCAGCCTGCCCGGCATCTCGCGCATCGACTCGGCCAGCACCCAGGGGCAGACCGAGATCGAATTGAAGTTCGTGCTCGGCCGCGACATCGACGAGGCCGCGCGCGAAGTGCAGGCCGCGATCAACCTCGCCCGCGGCCAGCTGCCCAGCGGCATGCCGGGCATGCCGCAGTACCGCAAGGTCAATCCGTCGCAGGCGCCGATCCTGGCGCTGGCGCTGACCTCCGATACGCTCTCGCCGGGACAGCTGTACGACCTGGGTTCGACCGTGCTGGCGCAGAAGCTGTCGCAGGTGCCGGGCGTGGGCGAAGTGCAGGTGGGCGGCAGCGCGCTGCCGGCGGTTCGCGTGTCGCTGGACCCCAATGCTCTCAATCACGCAGGCCTGGCACTGGAAGACGTGGCACAGGCAATCAGCCGCGCCAATGCAGTGCGCCCACTGGGTGCGGTCGCAGGCGCGCAGCAGCACTGGCAACTGGAAGCGCCGCTGCAGCTGCGCCAGGCAGCGCAGTATCGCCAGCTGGCGCTGAAGGCCAGCGATGACCGCCTGCTGCGACTGGGCGATGTCGCTGCCGTCGTCGATGGCGTGGAGGACCGCTATGCCAGTGGCTTCCACAACGAACGCCCCGCCGTGCTGCTGATCGTCAGCCGCCAGCCCGGCGCCAACATCATCGCCACCGTCGATGCCATCCAGGCGCAGTTGCCGCAGCTGCACGCCCTGCTGCCCAGCACGGTGGACATGCGCCTGGTGATGGACCGCTCGCCGGTGATCCGCGCCACCCTGCACGAAGCAGAAGTGACCCTGCTGCTGGCGATCGCGCTGGTGGTACTGGTGGTGCTCGGCTTCCTCGGCCACTGGCGCGCAGCACTGGTACCCAGCGTGGCGATTCCGGTGGTGCTGTTCGGCACGCTGGCGTTGATCGCGCTGATGGGCTTCTCGCTCAATACGCTCTCGCTGATGGCCCTGATCGTGGCGGCGGTACTGGTGGTGGACGACGCCATCGTGGTGCTGGAGAACATCGCGCGCCATCGCGAGCTGGGCGCCGACCGCTGGCAGGCGGCGGTGCGTGGTGCATCGGAAGTGGGCACTACGTTGCTGTCGATGAACCTGGCGCTGGCCGTGGTGTTCGTCTCGATCCTGTTCCTGGACGATTTCGTCGAGCGCCTGTTCCGCGAATTCTCGCTGACCCTGGTAGCAGCGATGGCGGTGTCGGTACTGGTGGCGCTCAGCCTGGTGCCGATGCTGTGTGCGCGCCTGTTCGTCGATGACGCGCAACAACCCTCGCGCTGGCAGCGCGGCAGCAATGCGCTGTTCGAGCGCGTGCGTGGCACCTATCTGCGCACCCTGCAGGCCAGCCTGCGTCACCTGCGCTGGCCCTTGCTGGCCTTCGTGGCAGTGATCGCACTCAACGCCTGGCTGTTCCAGCAGGTACCCAAGGGCATCGTTCCGCAGCAGGACACCGCACAGCTGCGCGGCTTCGCGCGTGGCGATGACGGCCTGTCCTTCCAGGCGATGCAGCCGAAGATCGATGCCTACCGCAGACTGCTGCTGTCCGACCCGGCCATCGAGGACATCATCGGGTATATCGGTGGCAGCAACGGGGTCAACAACGCCTTCATCATGATCAAGATGAAGCCGCTGGCCGAGCGCGGTGTCTCCAGCCAGCAGGTGATCGATCGCCTGCGCGCGCGCCTGCCCAAGCTGCCCGGCGGCAATCTGTACCTGTGGGTGGACCAGGACATCCGCTTGGAAGGCGCCGGCAGCAGCGGCAAATACGAATTCCAGCTGCTGTCAGCGGACACCGCACCCTTGCGCCAATGGGCACCGAAGGTCGCTGCTGCGCTGCGTGGCCTGCCGGAACTGGTGGACGTGGAAGCGCAGGGCGAGGCCGGCATGCGCCAGGTGATGCTGGACATCGACCGCGAGGCAGCGGCGCGCCACGGCGTGGACCTGCGCATTGTGGCCAACATGCTCAACAACGCCTTCAGCCAGCGCCAGGTCGCCACGTTGTACGACAGCCTCAACCAGTACCGGGTGGTGATGGAGCTGGACCCGAAGCACACCCAGGACCCGGGCACGCTGGCACGGCTGCAGGTGATCGATGGCAGCGGCCAGCGCATTCCACTATCGAGCATCGCCAGCTGGCGCTATGGCATGGCGCCGGACCGCGTGTACCACAGCGAGCAGTTCGCCTCGATCTGGATCGAGTTCGCGCTGGCACCCGGCGTGGGCCTGGAACAGGCCACCCGGGCCATTGATGCGGCGATGGCCAAACTGATGCTGCCGCGCTCGGTGCAGGCCAAGCTTTCCGGCGAGGCCGGTGGCCTGGAGCAGCTGCGTTCGCGCCAGTTGTGGCTGGTACTGGGTGCGACGCTGGCGGTGTACCTGGTGCTGGGCATCCTCTACGAGAGTTTCCTGCAGCCCTTGGTGATCCTGTCCACGCTGCCGTCGGCCGGCATCGGGGCGTTGCTGGCGCTGTGGCTGTTCGGCAACGAACTGAACCTGATCGCCCTGCTCGGCCTGTTCCTGCTGGTGGGGGTGGTGATGAAGAACACGATCCTGCTGGTCGACTTCGCCCTGGCCGGCGAACGCCGCGGGCTGAGTGCGCAGGATGCAGTGATGGAAGCTGCACGACTGCGCCTGCGGCCGATCCTGATGACCTCGCTGGCGGCACTGCTGGGCACATTGCCTCTGATGGTGGCCAACGGTGAAGGCTGGGAGCTGCGGCAGCCGCTGGGCATCGCCATCGTCGGCGGGTTGCTGGTCAGCCAGTGGTTGACGCTGTACACCACGCCGGCGATGTATCTGGCGTTGGCGCGAGTACGGGCGGGGCGGTGAGCGAGGCGGCTTCATCCACGCATGGCGTGGGTCTACTGCGGCCATCGCCGGTTCGGGTCTCACGCCACCCCGGCGATGTACCTGGCGCTGTCGCACATACGCAGCGCCAGGCGCATCGCCGGTGCAGACGGGCCGGTCTCCAACTCCGACCGGCCCTGATCGCGGCCGCACCCCCGCAGGCGCTGGCCGCCATCCACACACGTGCCGCACTCAAGCGGCTTCGGACACCTTTACCTCACGGCGGGCGCGCACGGCAGCGGCAAGCCGCTCCAGCACCTGCACGGTGGTGTCCCAATCAATGCAGCCATCGGTGATGCTCTGGCCGTAGACCAGCGGCTGGCCTTCCACCAGTTCCTGGCGACCGCCGACCAGATGGCTTTCGACCATCACACCGACGATGCGCTGCTCGCCGTCTTCCAGCTGGATGGCGATGTCTTCAATCACCTTCGGCTGGTTTTCGTGGTTCTTCAGGCTGTTGGCGTGGCTGGCATCGATCATCAGGCGCGTCGGCAGCTTGGCTTTGGCCAGCGCCTGACAGGCATCGGCCACGCTGGCCGCGTCGTAGTTCGGCTGCTTGCCACCACGCAGGATCACATGGCAGTCCGGGTTGCCGGTGGTGGAGACGATGGCCGTGCCACCCTGCTTGGTGACCGACAGGAAGTGATGCGGATTGGAGGCTGCGCCCACGGCATCGGCGGCGATCTTGACGTTGCCGTCGGTGCCGTTCTTGAAGCCGACCGGGCACGACAGCCCCGACGCAAGTTCACGATGCACCTGGCTTTCGGTGGTGCGTGCACCGATCGCGCCCCATGCCACCAGGTCGGCGATGTACTGCGGCGAGATCACGTCGAGGAACTCGACGCCGGCCGGCAGGCCGAGCTTGTTGATGTCGCGCAGCAGGCCACGGGCGATGCGCAGGCCCTTGTCGATCTTGAAGCTGCCGTCCAGGTCCGGATCGTTGATCAGGCCCTTCCAGCCCACCGTGGTGCGTGGCTTCTCGAAGTACACGCGCATGACGATTTCCAGCTCGCCGGCCAGCGCATCGCGCAGCGGCTTCAGGCGCTGTGCGTACTCGATGGCGGCTTTCGGATCGTGGATCGAGCACGGCCCGACCACCACCGCCAGGCGGTCGTCGCGGCCATGCAGGATCTGGTGCAGGGCGGCGCGCGAAGCGCTGACGGTGTCGGAGGCTTCGTCATCGCAGGGCAGCATCGCCAGCAGCTGGGCAGGCGGTGTCAGCGGTTCGATGGTGCGGATACGCAGGTCGTCGGTGTGCGGAGGCATGGTGAGGGGTCTCTACGGAACGTTGGGGGTCCGCAGCGTGGCGACATGAAAAAAGCCGCCAGGTTCGCTGGCGGCTTTCGGGAATGCGTCTGAAGCTTTCTTCAGGGTGAGCGCAATCCTTCCTCCGCCGGGGGCTTCGGAAAGTAATACCAATAAAAGCTGGCGTGGGCTGCGTTCATGGGATCTATTGATAACACAGGGTTTTGGCGGGTGCCAACTGTTTCATCCGCAACTGCGGGCGCGGTTCAGCGGACTATCGGCCGCCATGCACTTCCACATCCAGCAGCAGCGTCTCGTGGATGTCGACCCAACGCTCCACCACGCGGTCCAGTTCCTGCCTGGCCTCATCAAGCTGTTCGGGGTTGAGCATGGACCTGGCCGTATACAGATCGGACACCAGCTGCCGCAGGGTGGCTTCCTGGATGGCCACCACCGGCCCTTCCAGGCCGGGCACCTGCAGCGCTGGACTGCTGCCCAGCGCTCCGTACAACGTCACCTGGATCTTGCTCTGCATGCTCGACTTCCCTGCGGGTGGACACGGCCGAGCGCCATCTTTACCCGGAATGGATGACACGCGCATGTGCCACGAGGGTGCTGGAATGCCGTCCGATGAGGCGATGGCGCATGGGGTCTCCCTTGAAGGTCATGGGGTTGCCGGCCAGCGGCCGGCACTACCGGGAAACGCGGGTGAACGGTACGGCGCTACAGCGAGCGCAGCGCGCGCTTGCGGATGTATGTATTGGCTGCGCTGTCGTGCGTTGACTGCCACCGCGTGCATACATCGCGCACCCATCCGGGCTGGCTCTTGCCTGCGTCGTTCAGCCAGTTGCCGACCGAGTCCTGCACATAGCGCTCGGGATCGTCAGCGAGGGCCTCCAGCAGGGGCAACGCGTGCTCGGGTTGCTGCTTGAACAGCGCAATGTGCGTGGCCCATACACCGCGGGGGCGAAGCGCCTCACAGGCGAAGCGGCGCTGATTCGGCGAGCGCTGCAGCGTCCAGGGTTGCAGCAGGGCAAGCGCTTCCAGCGGCTCGGCGACGATATCGCTGCGCAAGGCCAACCATGCCCATTCGCGCACACCGAAGTGCGCATCACCTGCCAGAGGACGCATGGCCTGCAGCTTGTCGGCCAATGCCGCCTGCGGGTCACTGCCAATCAGATAGCACGCCCATCCCCGCACGGTATCGGATGGATGCGCCTGCCAGCAGTGCACGTCACCCTGCCCTGCCTCGCGCAGCACCGCTGCGGCCAATGCCATGCGCTGGGTGATTCCCTTGCCTGCAGCGGCGCGCATGCGCTGCATGGATGCCTGGGGCAAGGTTGGTGCCACCGCCTGCAGCAATGCGGCGAAATCCACTGCGAGGCACTCGGCCAGGTGCGTGCTGGATACGCTGCCCGCATTGAGTGCCTGCAGGCGTGCCGTGCCGATGGTGCCGCTCATGTGACTGTTTCCTGGCCTGCGTCGGTGTGTCGCCAGACTTTTTCCAGCAGCAGCGACAACTGCACCTGTTCGCTGGAATCAAGACCGTTGAACAGTCCGCCGATCCATTGTGTGTGCTGGTCGAACAGATCGCCGGCCAAGTGCTTGCCGCGGGCAGTCAGCACGATCTGCAGGCGGCGGCCATCCTCGGCATCGTTGCGCCGCTGCAGCAGGCCGTCACGCTGCAGGCCATCGAGCAACCCGCTGATGGTGGCGCGGGTGACGCCAGCGCGCTCGGCCAACGCGTGCGGAGGCAAGGTGCCGCCAGCGCCGTGCAGCAGGAACAGCACCACGAAGCGGCCTTCGCTGAGGCCGTGCGGCGCCAGGCGTGAAGCGCAGTCACGGTCGATCGCGCTGGACAAGGCCAGCAGCTGGAAGCACAGGCGCAGCTGGGCCAGGTGGGGATCGCCGCGACGGCCAGCCTCCTGGATGAGAGCCGTGTGTTTTGCTTCAAGCATCCATCACATCCTTGATGATTAGGTGCCTTATTATATTTTCGATCCCGCAGGGCGCAAGTCCGGACCGGGCTGCCGCAGGGCATGACGCGGCGCCGCCCCGGGGCCTGGATGGGGTCGACAGGCGCCAACAGCGAAAGCTGCGGTAGCATCGCGCCACGTCCCGCCAGGAGTTCCACGCATGTGCCGTGTCGTCCTGTTGTTGCTGACGCTGTTGCCGATGGCCGTAGTCGCCGCGCCACCACCACTGCCCTCGCCAGCCCGCATTGATGCCCAGGCGCAACGGCTGATGCAGGCCGCACACGCGCGCGGCATGGCGCTGGCGGTGATCGACGCTGGCAAGGTGGTGCACGTGGCCGCCTATGGCGAGCGCAACGCCGCCGGCGAACCGCTGCGTACCGACACCGTGATGTACGCCGCTTCGCTGACCAAGATGGCCTTTGGCCACCTGGTCGCGCAGCTGGCACAGGACCAGGTGATCGCGCTGGACGCCGGCATTGCCACGTATCTGGACAAGCCATTGCCGGACTACCCCGTCGATACGAAGCACTACGCCGATTACAGCGTATTGGCCGGCGACGAACGCTGGCGCCGGCTCACCCCGCGCATGCTGCTCAATCATGGCGGCGGCTTTGCCAACTTCGCGTTTCTGGAACCGGATGGCAGGCTGCAATTCCATTTCGATCCGGGCAGCCGCTACGGCTATTCCGGCGAAGGCTTGATCCTGCTGCAGTTCGTGCTCGAACGGGGGCGCCTTGGCCAGGACATCGGCGCGCTGATGCAGCGTCGCGTGTTCGACCGCTTCGGCATGCCCCGCACCAGCATGATGTGGCGCGAGGATTTCGCCACCAACCTGGCCGACGGCTGGACCGCCGATGGCACGCCCGAGCCGCATGACGAGCGCAGCCGGGTGCGGGCCGCCGGCTCGATGGATACCACCATCGCCGACATGGCCAACTTCGCAGCGGGCTATGTGCGCGGCGAAGGCCTTTCAGCGGCGATGCGGCAGGAGCTGGTACGTCCGCAGCTGCCGATCACCACGGCCAGCCAGTTTCCGACCCTGCAGGCGGAACTGCCGGTAGCGGAGCGGCGCAGGGACCTGGCAGCCGGCCTGGGCGTGGTCACCTTCCGCGGACCGCAGGGGCCCGGCTTCTACAAGGGCGGCCACGATGACGCGGTGGGCAACACCCTGGTGTGCATCGAGCAGGGCCAGCGCTGCGTGGTGATGCTGGGCAACGATGTCCGCGCCGAGGCGGCGTTTCCGGCGCTGGTGGCGTTCGTGCTTGGCGATACCGGAGTGCCGTGGGACTGGGAGTACGGCGCGGAGAAGGTGCTCGTGCGCTGACGCCATCCACGCATGGCGTGGATCTACTGGCATGGACCGATGGGCATGGATTCATTGGCATGGACCCATTGCTGTGAACCCATTGGCGGCAACACGCCACCCACAAAAAAACCCCGCCTTGCGGCGGGGTTTTTCATTGCAGCAGTGCAGCGGGACTTAGAAGTCCATGCCGCCCATGCCACCCATGCCGCCCATGCCACCAGCGCCACCCATGGCCGGCTCGTCCTTCTTCGGAGCGTCGGCAACCATGGCTTCGGTGGTGATCATCAGGCCAGCGATCGAGGCTGCGTTCTGCAGCGCCGAACGGGTCACCTTGGTCGGGTCCAGGATGCCGAACTGCAGCATGTCGCCGAACTCGCCCGTAGCGGCGTTGTAGCCGAAGCTGCCGGTGCCTTCCTTGACCTTGTTGACGATGACCGACGGCTCTTCACCGGCGTTGGCAACGATTTCGCGCAGCGGGGCTTCCATCGCGCGCAGGGCGATCTGGATGCCGTGGTTCTGGTCTTCGTTGGCACCCTTCAGGCCAGCCAGTGCGGAGACCGCACGGACCAGGGCAACGCCGCCGCCCGGAACCACGCCTTCTTCAACGGCCGCACGGGTCGCGTGCAGGGCGTCGTCGACGCGATCCTTCTTTTCCTTCATTTCGATTTCGGTCGAAGCGCCGACCTTGATCACTGCAACGCCACCGGCCAGCTTGGCCACGCGCTCCTGCAGCTTCTCGCGGTCGTAGTCCGAGGAGGTGTCTTCGATCTGGGTCTTGATCTGCGCAACGCGCGAATCGACCGCAGCCTTGTCACCCACGCCATCGATGATGGTGGTGTTTTCCTTGGAGACCTGCACCTTTTTGGCGCGGCCCAGGTCCTTGATGGTGGCCTTTTCCAGCGACAGGCCGACTTCCTCGGAGATCACGGTGCCGCCGGTCAGCACGGCCATGTCTTCCAGCATCGCCTTGCGACGGTCGCCGAAGCCCGGAGCCTTGACGGCCACGACCTTGACGATGCCGCGGATGGTGTTGACCACCAGGGTCGCCAGCGCTTCGCCTTCGACTTCCTCGGCAACGATCAGCAGCGGCTTGCCAGCCTTGGCGACGCCTTCCAGCACCGGCAGCAGGTCACGGACGTTGGAGATCTTCTTGTCGTGCAGCAGGATGTACGGGTCATCCAGGTCAGCGGTCTGCGACTGCTGGTTGTTGATGAAGTACGGGGACAGGTAGCCGCGGTCGAACTGCATGCCCTTGACCACGTCCAGCTCGTTGTCCAGGCCCGAGCCTTCTTCAACGGTGATCACGCCTTCCTTGCCGACTTCCTTCATCGCGTTGGCGATGATCTGGCCGATCGACTCGTCCGAGTTGGCCGAGATCGTGCCGACCTGGGCAATGGCCTTGTCGTCAGCGGTCGGCTTGGAGATGTTCTTCAGCTCGGCGACGGCAGCCACGACGGCCTTGTCGATACCGCGCTTGAGGTCCATCGGGTTCATGCCGGCAGCAACGGCCTTGGCGCCTTCGCGGATCAGGGCCTGGGCCAGCACGGTGGCGGTGGTGGTGCCGTCGCCGGCGTCGTCGTTGGTACGCGAGGCGACTTCCTTCACCATCTGCGCGCCCATGTTCTCGAACTTGTCAGCCAGTTCGATTTCCTTGGCGACGGACACGCCGTCCTTGGTGATGGTCGGGGCGCCGAAGCTCTTCTCGAGCACGACGTTGCGGCCCTTCGGGCCCAGGGTGGCCTTGACGGCATTGGCGAGAACGTTGACGCCGCGCACCATGCGCGAACGGGCGTCTTCACCGAAACGAATATCCTTGGCAGCCATTGCGTTTACCTCATTGGTAGCGCCGGGCCATGCCCGGCGGCTGGGTGTTGGAATCAGGGGATGAAGCAGGTCGCGCCGACGCTCAGCCGATGACGGCGAGCACGTCGTCTTCGCGCAGGACCTTGTACTCGACGCCTTCGCTCTTGTACGAGCTGCCGGCGTACTGGCCGTAGATGACCTTGTCACCGACCTTCAGCGACGGAGCGCGCACGTTGCCGTTGTCCAGCGGCTTGCCCGGGCCCACGGCCACGACTTCACCCTTGGTGGACTTTTCCTTGGCGGAGTCCGGGATCAGGATGCCACCGGCGGAAACTTCGTCGGCTTCGATCGGCTTGACCACAACGCGGTCGTGCAGCGGCTTGATGCTCATGTGGGACCTCTTAAGTTATTGATTGGTCTGAAAAAGTCCGGCGATGTTAGCACTCGCACCAAGCGACTGCCAGCAACGCGCGTGAAAAAGCCCGACAGGTCGGGAGCACGACAGAGATGGAGACCTCCGGAGGCCTTTCAAGGCCCGCCCCCGAAATTTTTACCGGCGGCCCGGCGGCACTCCATCCCCGCGCGGACGCCTTTATAGGGATGCGTCGCGGCAAGCCAAGGGGGAATTGGCCACCATTTGGTGACCGCCGTCGCACTGTCAGATATCTGGCGTTCATTTACGACAAAGTGTCACCGGATCGGCTTTAGGGTGGCCCGGCATTCCCAATCACAAGGAGTAGTCGATGCGATTGCTGTCCCCGCTCGCCGCCGCCTGCCTGCTGGCCCTGGCTGCCGCGCCGGCCCAGGCCGAGGTCTTCATCAACGAACTGCACTACGACGACAGCACCGCTGCCGGTGACGTCGGCGAAGCCATCGAAGTGGTCGCCACCGCCGGCGAAGACCTGTCCGGCTACCGCCTGTACCTCTACAACGGCAGCAACCCGTCGGCCGCCACGGTCTACGCCAACAACGCGGTGCCGGCCGGAACCGCGGCCAGCTGCGGCAGCGCCACCCTGGCGGTGGTCACCTACCCCAGCAACGGCCTGCAGAACGGTGCCAACGACGGCATCGCCCTGGTCGACGCCAGCGGCAAGGTGGTCCAGTTCCTCAGCTACGAGGGCGCGATCACCGCTTCCGGTGGCCCCGCCGCCGGCATGACCAGCCAGAACATTCCGGTTGCCGAAACCAACAGCACCGCGGCGGGCACCTCGCTGCAGCTGACCGGCAGCGGCAGCCAGTACGCGCACTTCACCTGGGCCGAATCGGCCAGGCAGACCTTCGGCAGCTGCAACAACAACCAGACCTTCAGCGGCGGTGGCACCCCGGGCCCGAACACGCCGCCGTCGGTGTCCACCACCACGCCGGCACAGGGCAGCAGCACCTTCCCTGCCGCCGCCGACCTGGAAGTGGTGTTCAGCGAGACGGTCAACCTCGCCAGCGGCGCCTTCGCACTGACCTGCGGCACTTCGGGCAGCGTGCCGCTGACCTGGCCGGCCAGCGGCAAGAGCGTGAAGCTGTCGACCAACACCGCGCTGGTCGCCGGTGAAGCCTGCCGCTTCGACATCCGTGCCGCACGCATCACCGATGCGCAGGGTGCCCGCCCGGCGACCGACAGCCGCATCGCCTTCACCGTGGCCACCACCACCGGCAATCCGGACCCGGGCAATCCCGGCGGCCCGGCCGGTTACTACTCGAAGGTCAACACCAGCAGCCCCAGCCAGCTGCGCTGCTCGCTGCACGCCACCATCAAGGGCCACACCGCGTATCCGTACAGTGGCTCGGGCACCAGCACCTGGACCATCCTGGAAATCGCCGACGAAGATCCGAACAACAGTGGCCGGATCCTCGATGCCTACCGCAACCACAGCTTCGCCAAGGTGACCGACCGTGCAGGCAGTGGCGGTGGACTGAAGTACAACCGCGAGCACACCTGGCCGAACTCGCTGGGCTTTGCCAGCACCACCGGCGACAAGGGCCTGCCGTACGCGCCCTACACCGATACCCACATGCTGTACCTGACCGACGCACAGTGGAATGCCGACCGCGGCAACAAGCCGTTCGGCAAGTGCGATGCCAACTGCGGCGAGCGTGCCACCGAAGCCAACAACGGCCACGGCGGTGGCAGCGGTGGTTACCCGGGCAATTCGAACTGGGTACGTACACCGGACGGCAATGCCGGTACCTTCGAGGTGTGGGGCCATCGCAAGGGCGACATGGCACGCGCGGTGATGTACATGGCCATCCGCTATGAAGGTGGCAAGGATGCGGCCACCGGCCAGTCCGAACCGGACCTGGAACTGACCGACGACCGCAGCAAGATCGTCAAGACCAGCAGCTCGCCGGCCTACATGGGCCTGCTGTCGACCCTGATCGACTGGCACCTGTCCGATCCGCCGGATGCCGCCGAGCAGGCGCGTAATGACGTGATCTACTCGTTCCAGGGCAACCGCAACCCCTTCATCGACCACCCCGAGTGGGCCACCCCGGGCCTGTTCACCTCGGCCAAGCCGGCCACCTGCCAGCTGGCCAACTGACCGCGCAACGCTGCGGTCCACTGCCGTCGCCGGGCCCTGCCCCGGCGACGGCCCTATACTCGACGGTCATGTCGACCGTCGATCCCGTCCTGCTGCTGTTGACCACCTGCCCGGACCGGGCCAGTGCCGAGCGCATCGCGCATGCGCTGGTCGCCGAGCATCTGGCTGCCTGCGTGACCCGCCTGGACGGCGCTCAGTCGACCTACCGCTGGCAGGGTGAGGTCACCACCGACACCGAGCTGCAGCTGCTGGTGAAGACCACCGCAAGCCGTGTCGATGAAGCCATCGCCCGGATCGTCGAACTGCATCCGTATGAACTCCCGGAGTGCATCGCGGTCGAAACCCGGGCCGGCCTGCCGGCGTATCTGGACTGGATCCGGGCACAGACCCGGGAGGACACTGATTGAAGACTCTGTTTGCGCGTGGCGCCGCCTTGTGCGCTCTGTTGTGGCTTTCATTGCCGGCCTTCGCGCTGGATGAGAAGGATCTGCTGCCGGTGGACCAGGCGTTCGCGCTGACCGCCAGCGCTCCCGAGCGTGGCCAGATCCAACTGCAGTTCAAGATCGCCCCGGGCTACTACCTGTATCGCCACCGCACCACGGTGAAGGCCGATCCGGCGTTCAACGCCGCTGCGCTGCAGATGCCCGCAGGCAAGAAGCACCATGACGATTTCTTCGGTGAGGTGGAGACCTACCGCGAGCGCCTGCAGGCCACCCTGCCCGGCGCGCCCACCGATGCCGCCGGCACCATCAGCCTGGAAGTGCGTTACCAGGGCTGCGCCGATGCTGGTGTGTGCTACCCGCCGCAGAAGCGCGTGGTGCAGGTGACCCTGCCCGGTGCAGGCGGTGCGGCGGCCACGCTGCCGACCGCACGCGCCACCGGCGCCAGTGCATTCAACAACCCGCTGGCCGGCGCCGGCAGTGGCGGTGGCCTGCGACTGCCGGGCACCAGCAACAGCCAGGCACTGCCGCTGCCGTCGGATCAGGCATTCGGCTTTGATGCCATCGCCAGCGATGGCAATACCCTGCTGCTGCGCTTCAGCCCGGCACCGGGCTATTACCTGTATCGCGACCGCACCTCGCTGAAGCTGGAAGGCAGCGCCGGGGTACTGGCCGACAAGCCGCGCTGGCCGGCGGCGCAGTCGCACCGCGACGAGCACTTCGGTGATGTGGCGGTCTATTTCAACCAGGTGGAAGTGCCGGTGCCGCTGCGCCGCAGCCGCGCCGAGGCGGTCGACAGCACGCTGGTGGTGACCTTCCAGGGTTGCCAGACCGATGGCATCTGCTACCCGCCGATGACCCGCCGGGTGAAGTTGTCGATCCCCGCCGGCAAGACCAACGCCACCAGTGATGCACCTGCCGCACGCGACGAAGTGATTCGTTCGCTGCCGGCTTCGGCCACTGCCGGCACCCGCGAGGGCGCCAACGGCACACCGCTGCGCCTGCTTCCGACCGTGCCCAACGACGCGCCGGCCGCCACGGGTGGTGCCGACGCCAGCAGCGGCTCGCGCGATGCCTTCGCCGCCGACGCGCAGCAGGACAATGCGCTGCGTACCAAGGCTCCGAGCCGCGTACCGAAAACCGACAGCTCGCTGCTGTGGGTACTGCTGCTGGCACTGGGCGGTGGCCTGGTGCTGAATCTGATGCCCTGCGTGCTGCCGATCCTGTCGCTGAAAGTGCTGAGCCTGGCGCAGAGCGGTGAAAGCCCCGAGCGCGCCCGCAGCCATGCCATGTGGTACACGCTGGGCGTGCTGGTCGCCTTTGCGGTGATCGGCGCGCTGATGGTCGGCCTGCGCATGCTCGGCAATGCGGTCGGCATCGGTTTCCAGCTGCAGCATCCCGGCGTGGTCGCGGCGTTGGCCTACATCATGTTCGCGGTGGGCCTGAGCCTGTCCGGCGTGTTCACCATGGGCGGCGGCATCGGCAACTTCGGCCAGTCGCTGGCGCGACGCAGTGGCCCGGCCGGCGACTTCTTCACCGGCGTGCTGGCCTGCGTGGTCGGCAGTGCCTGCGTGGGACCGTTCTTCGGCCCGGCGGTGGCCTATGCCTTCGTTGCACCGCCGGTGGCGGCGATGCTGGTGTTCCTGTTCCTCGGCCTGGGCCTGGCCCTGCCGTTCCTGCTGATCGGCTTCGTGCCGGCGCTGGCCCGTCGCCTGCCCAAGCCGGGCCAGTGGATGGAAACCCTCAAGCACGTGCTGGCCTTCCCGATGTACGCCGCCGCGTTGTGGCTGCTTTGGGTGCTGGGCAAGCAGCGCGGCGTGGATGGCATGGCGCTGGCGCTGGGTGGCCTGCTGCTGCTCACCGGCGGCCTGTGGTTGTTCGAGCGCAGCCGCTGGCGCAGCCAGCGCGCGGCCGGGCTGCTGGGCGTGCTGCTGGTGATCGCCGCGCTGGTGCCGGTGTGGGCGGTGACCCAGCTGGCACCGCCGGCGCGTGCCGCGCAGGCGAGCAGCGAGAACGTGGTGGATTATTCGCCGCAGATGCTGGACCGCCTGCGCGCCGACAACCGCGTGGTGTTCGTCAACATGACCGCCGACTGGTGCGTGAGCTGCAAGGCCAACGAGCGCGCGGTGCTGTCGCGCCCGGAGTTCAAGGAACTGCTCAAGCGCACCAACGCGGTGTACATGCGTGGCGACTACACCAATGTCGACCCGCAGATCACCGCGTTCCTGGATGAGCACAAGGCCGTGGGCGTGCCGCTGTACGTGGTGTACGGCCCCGGCGCCCCGCCGACGGTGCTGCCGACCCTGCTGACGCAGGCGCTGGTGGAAGAAGCACTGCTGCGCACCGCGCGATGAAGTGGCAACGGCCAGCGCTGCTGTGGACAGCAGTGCTGGCTGCCGGTCTTGGCCTATGGGCCGGCAACCGGCTGGCGCCGGAGCCGGCGACGGAAGCTGCAGCGCCTGTTGCGGTATCGCCGCCGGCGCTGCCGATGCTGCGGCCCGGTGATCCGCTGCCGGCGCTGGTGCTTGCCGATGCTGAAGGTCACGCGCTGGATATCCACGAACGCTTCAAGGGCCGCCCATTGCTGGTCAATGTGTGGGCCAGCTGGTGCGGCCCCTGCGTGGAAGAGATGCCCGAACTGGCCCGCTTTGCCGAGGGCCAGGGCGCACACGGCGTGCAGGTGTTGGGCCTGGCACTGGATACGCCGGACGGCGTGCGTGATTTCCTGCAGCGAGTGCCGGTGGACTATCCCATCGTGCTCGATACCCCCGGCCCACGCGATGCCAGCGTGCAGTTGGGCAACGCGCAGGGTCTGCTGCCCTACAGCGTGTTGTTCGACGCACAGGGACGGATGGTGAAGGCCAAGCTCGGACCGTTCGCGCACGGCGAAATCGAAGGCTGGGCGAAGTAGGTCGGCAGGGCTGCGCCCTGCAGCTGCAGATACTTTCAGGCAACAGCAACAGCAACAGCCGAAGCAACGGCCAAAGCGGCATTGCGTGGGATGGCGGGGCGGTGTCGGAGTGCGGGGACGCCGCAAGTACGTCCTTGTAGGCTTGGCAGCCGCTTGCTCGTGTGCGCTGTCCTGCGCACACGGCAAGACCGGGGTTGGGCGTCCTGCCCAGCCCGCCCAAGGCATGCCTCGGGCCCATACGGCTGACACCCCGCACTCCGACACCGCCCCGCCTCTGACAGATTTCCGGTGTCTGATGGATCTACCTCGTGCGTGGATGAATCTTCATCGGAATCGAATATCTCGACAATTGAACGAAGAGCATCCACGCGTGGCGTGGATCTACGTGTCGACCAAGGTCGACACCTACCAACAGCGGCGGGGAATTGTCGAAGGCGGGGCGATGAATCTTCATCGGAATCGAATAGTTGGACAATTGAACGAAGAGCATCCACGCGTGGCGTGGATCTACGTGTCGACCAAGGTCGACACCTACCAAGAGCATCGCAGAACGCCATTCCAGCAGATCGCGGAAAACTGTCAAAGGCGGGGTGGGTCCGGTTGCGGGGGTGTCCGCGGCATGGATGCCGCGGCCAAGCCCCCAAGGACGGGTTTACGGCGTCCCCCGCAACCGGACCCACCCCGCCTACCCTCAGGAAACTCGCTTTTGATTCGGCTGTAGCTTCGGCTGTTGCTGTTGAGGTTGCCGGCCAGCGGCCGGCACTACCGCTTCGGCGGGTGCAGGGCGCAGCCCTGCCGGCAAACCCTCCTTGACCGCAGCGGCCCGCGCCCCGGAGAATTACGAGATTAATTCTCATTTGCTGTTGCGCAGGATGCGGGCGGCAGCCTCGACGGCCCTCGATCCCGATGTTCAAGAACGTCCTCTTCCAACTGCACTGGCTGCTGGGCATCAGCGCGGGTGCCATCCTGGCCGTGATGGGCCTGAGTGGTGCAGTCCTGTCGTTCGAGGATGAACTGCTGCGCGCGGCCAATCCCGGCTTCGCCGAGATCGCCGAGCACCATGCCGACAACCAGCAGCCGCTCGCCCTGAGCGAGCTGGTGCCATTGCTGCAGGCAGGCAGCGAGCGGCCGCTGCAGCGCCTGCGGGTGGATGCCAGCGGCCAGCGGCCGTCGGTGGCACGCTTTGCCGGCGGCAAGGACCACTGGGTCTATTTCGACCCCTACAGCGGCGAGCGCTTCAGCGCGCTGCGTGGACAGGCCTTCTTCGATTTCGTCGAAGACCTGCACCGCCACATGGTCGCCGGTGAACGCGGCTCGTGGATCACCGGCAGCTGTGCGATCGCGCTGTTGTTCTTCACCCTGTCCGGGCTGTACCTGCGCTGGCCACGCCGCTGGTGGCACTGGCGCAGCTGGCTGGCGGTGGAATGGGCGCGCAAGGGCCGGGGCTTCCTGTGGAGCCTGCATTCGGTGATCGGCACCTGGGTGCTGCTGATCTACCTGATGAGCGCACTGACCGGGTTGTGGTGGTCGTTCGACTGGTATCGCAACGGGCTGACCCAGCTGCTGGGTGTCGCGCCCCCCGCCAAGCACAAGGTCGCCACGGATCTGCCCCTGGATCTGCACAAGGTCGAGGCCACGCTGTATGCACTGCCCGGCGTGCGCCAGGGCTTCATCGACCTGCGCCTGCCGGAGAAGCCCGGTCAAGCGCTCAACGTACGGGTGATGTCGGCGGATCCCGCACAACGGGGCGGCCATCACGACCGCGCACATGACCTGCTGCAGCTCGATCCGGCCACCGGCGCGGTCCTCGACGCGCGCCCCTACGCGCGCCAGGGTGCCGGCGGCCAGCTCACCACCAGCATGTTCGCCCTGCACTCGGGCAGCTTCTTCGGCATGCCCGGGCGCATCGTGGTGATGCTCAGCAGCCTGGGCATGTGCCTGTTCTTCGTTACCGGCTGGCTGTTGTACCTGGACCGCCGCCGCGGCCAGCGTGCCGCCCGCGCGCTGCGGCAGACCGTGCCGGCAGCAGCACCCCATGCCGCAGGCACGCCGTGGCTGGTGGTGCATGCCAGCCAGAGCGGCCTGGCCGAACAGTTGGCCTGGCGTGCGGCGGCGCAGCTGCAGGCGGCCGGCCACGCGGTGCAGGTACTGCCGCTTGCGCGCGTAGCTGCCACGCAGCTGCAGGACTCCACGCAAGCGCTGTTCGTGCTCAGCACCTTCGGTGATGGCGAACCACCGGACAACGCACGGCGCAGCGCGCGCCAGTTGCTGGCACAGCTTCCGGACCTTTCCGGGCTGCGTTACGGCATGCTCGCGCTGGGTGATCACCAGTACGCGCAGTTCTGCGGGTTCGGCGTGCAGATCGACGACTGGTTGACGCGCTCGGGCGCGGAACCCTTGTTCGCCCGCATCGACGTCGATGCTGCTTCGGTGGTGGCGCTGCGCCAGTGGCAGCTGCAGCTGACCGGACTGACTGGCATCGACACCGACGACAGCGTGTTGCCGGCCGCCACAGTGATGCACGGCTGGCGCCTGCTCGGCCGCACCCTGCTCAACGCTGGCAGCGTCGGCGGCCAGATCTGGAAGATCCGCCTGGCACCGCCGGCCGATGTCGATTGGCAGGCCGGCGACATCCTGCACATCGCGCCCCGCCACGACGCGATGCATGCCAGCGCGGTACTGCGCGCGCATGGCCTGGATCCCCAGCAGCCACAGCTGATCGACGGCGTTGCGAAGACCCTGCTGGAACTGGCCAGCGAACGCGTGCTGCCCGAACCCGGCCGTGCGTTGCAGGTGCAGGATGCAGGCCTGTGGTTGTCGGGCCTGCCGTCACTGCCTGGGCGTGAGTACTCCATCGCCTCATGCGCCGCCGATGGCGAAGTGGAGCTGGTGGTGCGGTTGGTCCACGACGCAGCAGGCCGCGCAGGACTGGGCTCGGGCTGGCTGGCCCTGCATGCGCCGCTGGACGGTGCGATAGCCGCACGCGTGCATCGCAACCCGGGCTTCCATCGGCAGCCGGGCGCGCCGATGCTGCTGATCGGCAACGGCACGGGCATCGCCGGCCTGCGCAGCCTGCTGCGCGAAGCCGCGCACCGGGGCGAGCACGGTCACTGGCTGCTGTTCGGCGAGCGTCAGCGCGCGCACGATTTCCTGTTCGCCGACGAGATCATCCAGTGGCAGGCTGACGGGCATCTGCTGCGCTTGGATCAGGCCTATTCGCGTGATGTGGACGATGGCAGCTACGTACAGCATCGATTGCGCGCTGCGACAGATCAACTGCAGGCGTGGTTGGCACGGGGTGCAGTGATCCATGTGTGTGGATCGCTGCACGGCATGGCCGAAGGCGTGGACCAGTTGCTGCGCGAGGCACTGGGCGATGAAAGGGTGGAACTGCTGCTGGAGAACGGGCGCTACCGGCGCGACGTGTATTGAATCCGTTCGCCGGGCATGGCCCGGCGCTACCCGTCATGGGTTCAACGGTAGCGCCGGGCCATGCCTGGCGAAGGCAATCAGGCCATCACGCCGCCGCCCGTGACCGGCGCTCGGGCTGCAGCCGGAACGCGGCCACCGCTTCGGCCAGCGCGCGCACTTGGGTCTGCATCTGCGCAGTCGACGCGCCGGCTTCTTCCACCAGACTCGCATTGCGCTGCGTGCTGGCCTCCATCTGTACGACCGTCTGGTTTACCTGGGCAATGCCCGCATGCTGTTCGTGCGAGGCACTGCGGATACCGGCCAGCAGGCCGGCCAACTGCTGCACGCTGCTGACGATCTCGTCCATCGTCGTACCCGCCTGCTCGGCCTGCGTACTGCCCTGGTCGACCCGCGTCACCGAATCCTCGATCAGCCCCTTGATCTGCTTGGCCGCATCAGCACTGCGCTGGGCCAGCAAGCGCACTTCGGCCGCCACCACCGCGAAGCTTCGGCCCTGCTCGCCTGCACGCGCGGCCTCCACTGCCGCGTTGAGGGCCAGGATATTGGTCTGGAAAGCGATGCCATCGATCAGCTGGATGATGTCACCGATGCGCCGCGACGCCGCACTGATGCCCTGCATAGTGGCCACCACCTGGCCGACCGCGGCGCCGCCGCGCTCGGCAACCCGGGCGGCCTCACGTACCAGTCCATCGGCGCGCTCCGTCGCATCGGCGTTGCGGCCTACGGTATCGGTCAGTTCATGCATCGATGCAGCGGTTTCTTCCAGGTTGGCGGCCTGCTGTTCCGTGCGCTGGGAAAGATCGTGATGGCCGGCGACGATTTCGCCCACCCCCACATCCAGGCGGACGGTGGCCTGCTGGATGCGGGTGACGATGTGGCCCAGCTGCGCGACAGTGGCGTTGGCATCGTCACGCATGCGGGCGAACACGCCCTGCAGGTCGCCCTCCAGGCGCACGCTCAGGTCGCCGCGTGCCAGTGCGGCCAGCAGTGCCTGCAGATCGCCGAGGTTGGTCTCGAAGGTGGACAGCAGGCGATTGATGCTGGTCGACAGCGTGCGCACGAAGCCCTGCTTGCCCTCCAGTACGATGCGCCCCTGCAGCTCGCCATGCGCCGCCGCGTCGACCAGTGCCGCCACTTCGGTTTCCAGCAGTGTCTCCAGCGCGCGGCTGCGCCATTCCACCGCCACGCCGAGGAAGTGGTCGTCCTCGACGATGGCGTTGGCGATCAGCTGGTAGCGGGTGCCGGCGTGGCCGATCTCGCGCTCTTCGCGCTGACGGACACCAATCAGCCCCGCCAGTACCGGGTGCAGGCGGACCGCGTCGCTGCCAAGCAACGTCTCTGCAGGAAGATCCAGCAGCTGCAGCAGCGCTGGATTGGCGTAGGCCACCTGCCCTTCCGCGTCGACCACCATCAAGCCGGTCTGCGCGCTGTCCAGCGCTTGCCGCACGCGCGTATTGCCGCGCGCAACCGCGCGCTCGGTTTCGATCCGCGCACGCAGGCGTTGCTGCATGTCGACCAGGCACTGCGCAAGCTGGCCGATCTCATCGTTGGCGTTGTGCACGCGCAGCGTGGTGTCGAGCCGATCATCGGCGATATCGCCAGCGAAACGCAGGGTGTCCTGGATCGGTCGACGCACCGCGCGGACGACCAGCACCAGGCTGGTGATCAGCACACCGGCCACCAGCAGCAGAGTGGCCACAAACAGCACGCTGGCCATCCGTGCGCCCGACTGCTGACGAAGCTGCGCCTGGGCCAGTCCTGCAGTCTGTGCCTGCTGGAATGCGGCCAGTGCCGGGCCCACGGCTGCCGCCGTCTCGAGCAGCGACTGTGCTTCCACGTCCAGGCCGACACGCGCGGCGGTATAGCCCAGCAGCGCGGCCTGGTAGGCCTCCATGCCCGTGCGCACCTGCTCCTGCACCTCGGCTGGCAGGCCCGCCAATGCCAGATCGAAGGGCAGCTTTTCTTCGCTGGCACGATCGGCGTGGGTGGAATCGCCGTCGAGCAGCAGCAGCGCTTCCTGGCGCCGCATCCGCTGCACATGCAGGGAAAGCGCAGGGCGCTCCAGCGCGTCCACCTGTGCCTGCAGTGCGTCGGCGGACTGCTGCAGCTGCGTGGCCAGGCCTGCGTCGCCGCGCCCCATCTCATCCACCCGCTCGAACAAGGCGGCGATGCCCTGTGAGAATGCGTCGACGGCTTCAGTCATCGCCTGCAGCACCTTGCGCCGACCCGCATCCATCGGCATTGCACGCAACGCCTGCAGATCCTGCTTCAACATCCGTTGCGTGGCCAGCAACTGGCTGCGGTCGGCATCGTCGAAACTTCGCGCATACTGGGTCTGCAGGCGCCGGGCCTCGGCCACCCGCGCTGCCAGCGAAGCGACGCGGTCACTGCCGTGCTGGTAGCTGGCCTGATCGCGCGCCGCCTGCTTGCTCGCATGGCTGGTCCAGGCATGGACGGCGGCAATGGCCACCAGGCCCAGGCTGCAGACCAGCAGGGTCGCCTTGAGCTTGTCGGCGACGCTCAGCCGATGGGGCTGCAACCAGCGCAGCAGGCCAGGGAAACGGGAACGCAACCCGGCAACGCGGCTACGCAGGGACCGAAGGTGGGGAACGACGGCCGACATGACAGACTCCAGGCGGAAGGACGCACCTGTATCGACCGGTTACAGCAGAACTTTAGCCCCGGATTGATTCCAGCCACGAGTGGCGGGCAGTTGTCGCTGTTGTACCGGCCGTAGGCGACCGGGGGATGACACCGGCGGGATGCGCTTGACCTCAACCCCGGTTGCGGTATCACAGTGGAGGCCCCCGCCCGTGATGCCTGCCATGCCCATCGACGTCCCCCGCTACCTGCAGCGCCTGCAGCTGGATGCCCCGCCCCCTCTCACCCTGGCCGGGCTGACCCTGCTGCAGCAGCGCCACAACGCCCTGCTGCCGTTCGAGACCCTGACCAGCCTGCTGCGCGACGCGGTGGCAATCGACCTGGACAGCGTCCAGCACAAGCTGCTGCACGCGCAGCGCGGCGGTTACTGCTTCGAACTCAATGGCGCGTTCCTGGCGCTGCTGCAGGCCTTGGGCTTCGATGCGCAGCCACTGAGTGCACGCGTGCTGCTGTCGGCCACCGAGGGCGAGCTGACTGCGCGTACGCATCTGCTCCTGCGGGTGCGTCTGCAGGAAGAGGATTGGCTGGTCGATACCGGCTTCGGCAGCCTGACCCCGACCGTACCGCTGCGCCTGCACGAGACCGCAGTGCAGGACACACCGCACGAGCGTTACCGCGTGCGGACGCTGGATGATGGCGACTTCATGCTCGCCGCCGAGGCGGGGGATGACTGGCGGGCGCTCTACCGCTTCGACCTGCAGCCACCGGCGCCGATCGACAACGAGGTAGGCAACTGGTACGTGTGCACGCATCCGCAGTCGAGCTTTCCCGGCCAGCTGCGTGCATCACTGACCGGGCCGGATTGGCGACGCACCATCGGCAGCGGCAACTACACCGAATACCGCCCGGGCCAGGCGCCGGCCAAGCGCCCGCTGCGTGATGTGCAGGACGTGCGCGAGGTGCTGCAGCAGGGCTTCGGCATGCGCCTTCCCGACGATCCGCGGTTGGATCCGGCCATCGCCGACTGGCTGCAGCGATCACAGGCCACGTCCGTGTAGCGCCGCGCCATGCTCGGCTGCCGTCCTTGCCGCTATGGGTTGACGGGTGCCTGCAGAGCAATCCGGTTGCCCTCGCTGTCGCGGATCTCGGCTACCCGCCAGCCACCGGCCACGGCCGGGCCAAAGCACAGCACCGCGCCGGCCTGCAGGGCACGCTGCAGGCGCCGATCCAGATCGTCCACGCCCAGGTAGATGCGCGGGCCGTGCTCCGACGGCACGTAGTCGGCGCCGTGCACCAGCGCCATGCTGGCACCTGCGGCGTCGTCGTTGAACGACAGGTAGGCCATCCGGCAGTCATGCAGGTCGATCGGCGCTTCGATGCGCACCTGCAGCCAGTGCTCGTAGAACATCACGGCGCGTTCGAGATCGGCGACCGGAACTTCAACATGCAGGATGGGATTCATGGTGATCGTGCTCGGCGTGCAGGTGGATGAAAGGCAGCATCGCAGTCCTGTGCACTGCACGATACGGCCCCGACTGGCATGCTGGACAGCCTGCCACCGTACTGGAAGCGCCCATGTCCCTGGCCGATCACCGTCATGCCCTGGCCCCGTTGGGCCACCTGCGCGTTGCCATCAACCTGGGCAACCCGGTGCTGGCCCAGGGCGACGCCAATTCACCGCGTGGGCCGTCGGTGGAACTGGCCACCGCGCTGGCACAGCGGCTGGGTGTGCAGGCACGCTTCAGTTGCCACGACGCGGCCGCATCGGTGGTTGCAGCGGCGAGCGACGATGCATGGGATCTGGCCTTCCTGGCGGTGGACCCGGCACGTGCCGACCGCATTGCCTTCAGCGCGCCGTATGTGGAGATCGAAGGCACCTATCTGGTGCGCGATGACAGTCCAGCGCAACGGGTTGCAGACCTTGATCGCAACGGGCTGCGCATCGCGGTGGGACGCGGCGCCGCCTACGATCTGTTCCTCAGCCGTGAGCTGCGGCACGCGACGATTGAACGTGCCGATACCTCGGCCGCGGCCATCACGCTGTTCGACCAGCAGCGGCTGGATGCAGCGGCCGGCGTACGCCAGCCCCTGCTGGCCTGGGCGCAGGCACATCCCGGCCATCGCGTGCTGGCCGATCGCTTCACCGTCATCCAGCAGGCGGTTGCCGCGCCCGTCGCACGACCCGCAGCGGCGTTGCAGGCGCTGTTCGCGGAAGTGCAGGCGATCAAGGCCGGGCCGCTGCTGGGCGAGGCCTTCGCGCGTGCCGGGCAGGCAGTCACGCTGTTGCGGTGACGCACACTCCATGGCGTCGCGCCTGCCCGCGTGGCGCTACCCCGCGTCTGCGGCCTGCATGTGCCGCACATGCTCGGCCGCCTGGGCGTGCAACCATTCGCGGAAGGCCAGGAAACCACGGTGCCGCACCGAGCGCTGCGGATACACCAGCCAATGCGGCCATGCGGTTTTCAGGCGCCGGTCCGACAACGCAACCAACTGGCCGGAATCCAGCAGCAGCCGCGCCCGCGTCACCCGTCCCAGGGCAACACCGACGCCGTCCAGTGCGGCGCGATGGTGGGCTTCGGAATCATCCAGCACCGCCACGTACCGCGCCGGCGGGCGCTGCCCGGTCAGCGCGAACCATGCACCCCACGCGCCGTCGGGGTCTCCCAGCAGCGGCCACTGTGCCAACGGCAGGTGGCCGATGCCGCCCATGCGCTCGATCAGTGCCGGGCTGGCCATGGGCAGCAGCCATTCGTCGAACAACGGTTCCACCACCAGCCCCGGCCATTGTCCGCTGCCCAGCCGCAGTGCTGCGTCGAACTGCAGTTGCCGGTCGAAGTCGATCAGTCGCTCGCTCGACTGCAGATTGATTTCGATCTGCGGATGCGCGGCCACGAAGTTGCCCAGGCGTGGCACCAGCCAGGCGCTGGCCATCGACGGCACGGCGCTGAGGGTGAGCACATGCTCCGGTCGCGCGGCGTAGGGCTGGAAGGCTTCGTTGATCGCATCCAGGTGGGGGCCGATCTGATCCAGCAGGCGCTGCCCTTCCAGGGTCAAGGCAACACCGCGTGCCTGCCGTATCAGCAGCGGCTGGCCCAGGCGTTCCTCGAGCTGGCGCATCTGATGGCTGAGCGCACTGACCGTCAGGTTCATCGACGCGGCGGCGCGGGACAGGTTGCCCAGGCGTGCGGCAGCGACGAAGCCCTGCAGGGCATGCAGCGGTGGGCGGGACATAAGCCTTGAATTCCTCTCAAGTCGACCTTGCGGAAATGTCGCTTTTTGCACCGCCATGCTGCCCGTATCGTGCATTCCACTCAAGTGGAGGCACGATCATGAACATCTTCAGCGGTCTGTTGTTCCTGCAGGGTCATGTGACCAACGTTGCCCTGGCCCAGCGCCTGGCCAGCCCCGTTCCCGCAGCGCCCGATGCACGCCGGGCACCCCGTCCGGGCAACACCCCGGCCGCCCCGGGCAGTGTCACCACCCGCGCTGCAGGTGATCGGGCAACAACGGCTGCGGATCGATAGCGAGCGCGCGATACGCATCGATGGCGTCGCGCAGTGCGGCCACGCCGACGGGCGAACGCAGGCTTTCCTCTTCCGGCACCTGCACTGCAGCCCAGTCATGCAACCGGTCCAGGCGCTGGACCATTGCAGCCCGCAGCCACAGCCGCAGCGGATAGGTGTGATAGCCCTGCTGCGCCAGCGCTTGCACAGCCTCGGCCAATGCAGCGTTGGCCCCGCGCACCCACTCGGTGTGCCCACCGGCCTTGTCCTGCACCGTCATCGGTGCCGGCGCACGATGCAGCTTGAAGGGCCGGCGCAAGTGCAGTTCCAGGTCACGCGCATCCCGCTCTGATTCCGCCTCGACCAGCGCGCCTGCTTCCAGATCGAAGAACTCGAACCAGCGCCGATGCAGCGCACTGATCCGGCCCAGCGGATCGCGCGAGAAGCCGATCTTCGCGTAGTCCTCCCAGGCACAGGGAAAGACGTAGGCGAACACGCGGCCATCGATGCGGATGTCGGAATCCATTTCCACAGGATCGCGTGGCGGGTATTCGCAGGATGTGCAGGCAATGCCCACGGCATGCGTAGTTCCGGCTACGCTTGCGCGACCATGCCTTCATCGCACGCCCCTCGCCCGCCCGTGTCATCGATCACGATCGATGCCGTCTCGCTCGACATCCTGCAGCAGCAGCACGCGGATCTGCGACGACCACCGGCCTCGCTGACCAAGCTGATGACCGCCTACACCGCCTACGACCTGCTCGCGCAGTCGGGCGGTTCGTGGTCGGACATGATCACCATCGATCCGCGCGACGTGCACGAGGTGGCCGACGATGAAACACGGATGGGCCTGGTGCCCGGCGAAAGCATCGTCCTCGGCAGACTGCTGGAGGGCCTGATGGTGGTCTCCGGCAACGATGCCGCGCTCGCCCTGGCCCGTCACCTGGCCGGATCGCACGCGGCGTTCGCGCAGCACATGAACGATCACGCGCGAGCGCTGGGCCTGCACGATACGCACTTCATTTCCGTGTCCGGCATCACTACCCCGGGGCATCTGTCGACCGCACGCGACATGGCGATATTGGCCGCGCAGGTGCTTGGCCGCTACCCCGATCTGCTGGCGATCACCGCACAGCGCAGCTTCGTGCACCGCACCCTGCACAAGGCCAACCAGAATGCGCTGCTGGGCGAAGACGGCGTGGATGGTTTGAAGACCGGTTACACACAGGCTGCAGGCTTCTGCCTGGCAGCCACCGCCCGTCGCAGGTGCGCTGGGCACGCGCTGCCACTGCGCCTGATCACCGTGGTGCTGGGTGCTGATTCCCGTGCGTCGCGCGATGAGCAGGTACGTGCGCAGCTTGATGCAGGCTTCGCCAGCGCCGGAATGGCCGACGCCCAACGCGCGTGACCGGCAGGCTGGGCAGACACCACGGGCAATGCGCTCTATAGTCCAGCGCCCGAAGGAGTACCCCCACCGATGGATCGACGACTGTTGTGCTGGATGCTTGCGCTGTCCTGCATGTTCGCCGCTGCAATCACCCATGCCGGCGAACTCAGCCCTGCCGAGACCGACGCGCTGCAGCAGGATGTGCGTTCTCTGCTCTCCACCTTCGCGCGTGGCGATACCGATGCCATGATCGAGCGCAGCCATCCCAGCGTGAAGCGCTTCGCTGGCGGCGACGCGGCGTATGCGAAAGCCGCGCGCGATGCGATGAAGGCACTCGGCGACATGGGCCTGAAGGTCATCAGCGATGATGTCGGCGAACCGACCCGCACCTACGCTGCCGGCGACGAAGAAGTCTGCTTCGTGCCGCGGACCACGGTATTCACCACCGACGCACAGACAGTGAAAAGCCTCACCTTCATGGTCGCCATCCGGCAGGTCGGTGGTACGCAGTGGCGCTACATCGATGGTGCCGCCATGCAGGCAATGCCGGAGCTGCTGCGACAGCTGTTGCCGGACCTGCCGCGTGACGTGCCACTGCCATCAGTCAGCGTCGAGCAACTCTAGGCCGCTTCGCCCACACGATTCAGCTGCCACGCTTGACGATGGCGACGATCACGCGCTCCAGCTCGGCCTCGGCAGCCGTGTGTTCCACCGCACCGGCCGCAACCGCTTCAGACAGGGTTTCGGCGGCACCGAGAATGGCCCACAGCCCGGTAGCCGGCACGGCCTCGCCTACTGCGAACGGGCCGAGCCACCGCGCGCACTTGTCGATGAAATCCTGCTGATAACAACGGCGTACCGCACGCAGTTCCGGTGACCCGGCCAACGCGGCGAGAATGTCCTGGATCTCGCTGCCCTGCGACAGCACACAATCGATGTAGCCCGAGGCGATGGCATGCGCGCGATCCTTCAACCGGGCCTTCGCACTGCCGATGCGGTCGTCGAAGACCACGGTCTGCTTGTGGTCATAGTCGGCATACAGCGCGGCCAGCAGGCCGTTGCGGGTTTCGAAGTGGTCGTAGGCCAGCGGCTTGGTGACCCCGGCCGCCTCGGCCAAGCGGGCCAAGGTCAGCGCATCGGTGCCCTCTTCGCCGACCAGCGCCCACGCCACGTCCAGCAGCTGCCGGGCGCGCTGTTCACGGGTCAGGCGGCGACGGGGCTCGGGCGCGGCAGGTCTGGAAGGCAAGGGAGATCGTCAGGGCGCGGGGGTTCCGATCTTACGTCCGATGTCCACTGCCGTCTGCAGATGCGCTTCGGCCATGCCGCTGTCGGCGTCCAGCAGCAGCGTGGAGGACAGCACCGGCGCCCCGCAGTAGTCGAAGATGCCCTGGTCGATCTGGGTCTTCATCGCCGCGCCATAGCCACGCCGGTCGATCATCTGCTGGCCCGCGCCGCCCAGCCCGACCAGATGCACCTGCAGCCGCTGCAGCTTTTTTTCCACCTTGCCGTCGGCACCTTCGTCATAGGCCCAGCCCTGGGTGAAGACGCGGTCGATCCATCCCTTCAGCAGCGCCGGGAACGACCACCAGTAGAGCGGGTAGACCAGCACCAGCGCATCGGCCGCATCCAGCCGGGCGTGCTCGGCGGCGACATCGGCCGGCAGCGTCGTGGTCCTGCGGAAGAACGCGTGGTCCTGGGCGTTGAAACGTGGATCGAAGCCTTCGGCCATCAGATCCACCGAGGTGACCGTATTGCCGGCATCGGCGTTGGCGATGGCCTCACCGATCCGCGCGGCGACCGCGTGGGTGAGCGAGGCCGGGTCAGGATGTGCCACGACAATATGGGTATGCATGATGGGGCTCCGCTGTTCACTAGTTACCAATGGTAACTACGATTGCAGCCAGCACCAGCACCATCGGTGGAATGCTGTTGCGCGCTGCTGTCGCTGTTGTGCACATCACAGCCACACCGGGCTGCCACGGCCTTGATGCCGGTAAGCGGATGCTTGCCGGACCAACGCAGCATTCGCACGACAACACACCATGCAGAGCAACAACGAACGACCCGCACCGCTACCCCGCCTGCTCCTTGTGGAAGACCAGCTCGATCTGGCTGATCTGATGGAACAGGCCCTGACCGACGAAGGCAACGAAATCGCCCACGCCAACAGCGTCTTCGAGGCATTGGGCATGCTCGACAGTGGCCACTTCGATGGCGCCGTGCTGGACGTGGAACTTCGTGATGGCGTGGTATTCCCTGTGGCCGATCGGCTGCTCGAACTGGGCATCCCCTATCTTTTCGCTTCAGCGGTATACGACCAGCTGGTGCCGGTCCGGCATCGGCGCGCGCCCTTCCTGGCCAAACCGTTCCATGTGCAGGGCCTGCAGCGCGCGGTGCGAGAAGCGCTCGGCAGGACGGCCGCCCCGCCGACGCCGCCGCACTAGCCTGCACGCACCTACGGCTTGAACAACCCGTTGAGCTCGGCACCGGACGGGGTGGCCGGCAGCGCATCGAATGATCCACTGGCAAGCATCTGCCGGGAGGCGTCGAGAAAGCCCGACCACGCGCTGCGGGCCAGCGCACCGCCGACACTGACCCGGCGCACGCCCAGACTGGCGGCCTGCTGCAGCGTCATCACGCCGGGCGCACCGATCAGCAGGTTGACCGGTTTGCCACCGGCGGCCTCCACCACGGCGCGGATCTGCTCTGCGGTCCGGATGCCGGGCGCATACAGACAGTCGGCACCCGCCTGCGCATAGGCGCGGATGCGAGCCAATGTATCGTCCAGATCGGGTCGCCCGACGAAGAAGTTCTCCGCGCGCCCCACCAGCATCACGTCGTGCCCGCTTTCATCAATGGCACGGCGCGCGGCCTGCAGCCGGGCCACGCTGTCTTCGATGCTGCGCAGCGGATGGTCCGCATCGCCGCTGGAATCTTCGATCGACAGGCCAGCCACACCGGTAGCGATCGCCATCGACACGCTCTCGTGCACCGCCTCCGGGCTGGGGCCAAAACCATCTTCGAAGTCGGCGTTCACCGGTAGATCGGTCGCCGCCACCATCGCCTGCAGATGAGCGAGGATCTCGCTGCGGCCCATCGCCCCGTCAGGCTGCCCGTGGGCCCAGGCATGGCCGGAACTGGTGGTAGCCAGTGCCTGGGCACCCAGCCGCGCCAGCGCCACCGCACTGCCCACGTCCCATGGATTGGGCAGCAGGAAGCAACCGGAGGCATGAAGCGCCCTGAAGGCAGCGCGGCGGTTTCGGATGGCGTCGGCACTCATCACGGACTCCTGCTGGATACTTCTTCCCCGGCTGCTGCCCGCGCAGTGGTCACCTGGCAGCAGGCTTCACGGCGGCGCGGCCCGGTTCCACTGTCGTCTGCAACTGCAGCCCCTGCAACAGTGCCTTATCCAGCTTTGCCGCCACGCCCACACTGCGCCCGGCCAGGTTGGCCACCTGGTACTGCACCGCCACGCCCAGCACCTGGGTCGCCTCGGACAGCGTCAACCCATAGGCCTGGCGCAGCCACTGCAGCATGCCCGAGGTGGCGATGCGCAGCGCATCATCGCTGGAGCCCCCCTGGCCCAGGGTCATGATCTGCGTTGCCGATTCCACCCGTGGCGTTGCGATCGCATGCTGCTTCAGCAGCTCGACCTTCACCACCACATCCAGCGACGTTTCCAGCGCCCACTGCGTGGTTTCGCCATCACCCTGGAGCGCGTGGCCATCACCCAGGTACATCAGGGCACCAGGCTGCTGCACGGGCAGGTAGACCGTATTGCCTTCGACCACGGCGTTGAAGTCCATGTTGCCGCCGAAGTCACTGGTATCGCCGGTTGAAAGCGGCGGGTAGCCGAAGCCCGGCGCCAGCGCCAGGCCGCCGAGCATCGGCTTCACCGGCACTTCGAAATGCCGCAGGCCACCACTTGCGCCCTGCGGACGGGCGACGCCCCTGCTGCGGTCCAGCTGCCAGCGCACCCGCTTGCCCAGCCCAGTGGCTTCGGCAGCCACCCGCGGCGTCTTCAAGCGTCCCACCAGGCCATCCAGGCTGTCGGCGTAGTCACGGTTGAGCTTCAACGAGGTGAGCGTGATCGCCAGCGTGTCGCCGGGTTCGGCGCCGACCACGAAAAACGGCCCGACCTGTGGATTGCCGAACAGCGCGCGGGTGACGCCCTTCTCGTCCACGCCGCCGGAGTCCAGCGTACGGGTCTGCACCGAGTCCCCCGGCCAGATCACCAGCACCGGCGCCCGGTCGGCGCTGAACGTATTGGAGTAGTCGGTCGGCGTGAACACATGGCGCTGAGGTGCGGTCGAAACCCGCGCCGGTACTTTCCAGGCGCTGAAGGCGTGGACGGCACGCGCCTCGCGGTTGTTGGTATCCGGCTGATCGCTCTGTCCCTGCATCCGCGCCCCGTCAATGCGCCCGTCGAACTGGTAGCGCTGGCCCTGGCTGTCGGTTGCGGTGAATACCATCTGCCCGGCACCCAGGGTGCCGGTGACCGGGTCGGCGTCCAGACGGCCGGCGATACGCCCGTCCTGCACGTCCACCTGCAGGGTCTGGTAGTTCCTGCTGCCCCACAGGTCGGTGGCAACGATCCATTGTTCGGCAGCCAGCGCATTCAAGGGCAGCAGCGCCAGCAGCACTGCAGGCAATCGCATGGGGGTGGGCACGGCGCGAGCATCCAGGAGCGCCGACATGGCGGGTTGACCCAGTGTAGGAACACCCTGGCAACCTCCGCAGTGTCGAACGTAATGCGGTCCGGCTGCAGTCTCCGGGGCTGAGGGATGGTCGGCACGCGCAGTTTCCACTGTCTATAGTGAGCAGACATGCGGCGCACGGCCTTTTCAAACGATCGCTTTAAACACCACTAATTTCGCCGAACTGGACAGCATCCTCAGCTTCCGCCAGACTGCCGCCCTTTCCCGTCAATCGGATCCCATGGCGAAGCTGCTGGTCCTGCATGGCCCCAACCTCAACCTGCTCGGCAGCCGCGAGCCGGAGGTCTACGGCCACACCACGCTGGCCGACATCGACCAGGCGCTGGCCGCCCAGGCCGCTGCCGCAGGTCATGCGCTGGAGAGCCTGCAGTCCAACGCCGAGCACGTCCTGGTGGATCGTGTACAGGCCGCACGCACCGACGGAACGGCCTTCATCCTGATCAACCCGGCCGCCTTCACCCATACCTCGGTTGCCCTGCGCGATGCGCTGGCGGCGGTGGCGGTGCCGTTCATCGAGATCCACCTGTCCAACCCGCATACCCGCGAGCCCTTCCGCCAGCACAGCTATTTCAGCGACAAGGCGGTGGGCGTGGTGTGTGGCTTCGGTGCCGACAGTTACCGCTATGCGATGGACGCGGCATTGGCACGCGTGCAGGCCGCCGCCGCATCATGAGCCTGTCGCGCGTCCTCGCCAGCGTAGTGCTGTGGGCCGGCCTGTGCGGCGCTGCCAGCGCGTTCGACCGCAAGGACGAGGGCATCGACTGCGCGCATCCGACCACCACGATGGAGAGCGACCTGTGCGCCTCGGACGTGGCAGCGGCCGCCGACGTTGAACTCAACACCGTCTACGCCCAGGCACGCAGGCAGCTGCGCACGCCGGCCAACGGCGGCACCTGCAGCTACTGCGGCAACGCCGAACAGGAACTGGTGCTGGCCCAGCGCGCATGGATGCAGCTGCGCGACCACGACTGCCAAGCGGTGTACGCCCTCAATTCCGACGGCACCGCGCGCAATGGCGCACAGATGCGCTGCCTGATCACCCTCGCGCGCGACCGTACCCGGCAGCTGCGCGACTTCTACGAACTGCTTTGACCCGAGCGCAACGCGCTTCCCACCACACTGACATCAAAGAGCAAAGAGGCCACCATGGATCTCCGCAAAATCAAGAAGCTGATCGACCTGCTGGAAGAGTCGAACCTGGCTGAAATCGAAATCAAGGAAGGCGAAGAGTCGGTGCGCCTGTCGCGCGCTCCGGTGTCCGGCTACGGCATGATGCAGGCCCCGCCGCAGATGATGATGGCCGCTCCGGCCGCTGCCCAGCCGGCCACCCCGGCGATGCCGATGCAATCGCCGACCGAAGCCTCCACCGGCGGCACCGCCAAGCCGGGCAACGCGCTGCCGGAAGGCCACGTGCTGCGCTCGCCGATGGTCGGCACCTTCTATGCCTCGTCCGCACCGGACAAGCCGGCGTTCGTCAGCATCGGCCAGCAGGTCAAGGCCGGCGAGACCCTGGCCATCATCGAAGCGATGAAGATGTTCAACCCGATCGAAGCCGATGCGTCGGGCACCATCGTCGCCATCCTCGGCGAGAACGGCCAGCCGGTGGAATTCGACCAGCCGCTGTTCGTGATCGGCTAAGGGGCGGCTGCCATGCTCGACAAAGTCGTCATCGCCAACCGAGGGGAAATCGCGCTGCGCATCCTGCGCGCGTGCAACACCCTGGGCATCCGCACGGTGGCCGTGCACTCCACGGTCGACCGCAATCTCAAGCACGTGGCCATGGCCGATGAATCGGTCTGCATCGGTCCGGCGCCGTCGGCGGAAAGCTACCTCAACATCCCGGCGTTGATCGCCGCGGCCGAGGTCACCGACGCCCAGGCCATCCACCCGGGTTATGGCTTCCTGTCCGAGAACGCCAACTTCGCCGAGCGCGTGGAAGAGTCCGGCTTCATCTTCATCGGCCCGAAGGCAGACACCATCCGCCTGATGGGCGACAAGGTCGAAGCGATCCGTGCCATGAAGTCGGCCGGTGTGCCGTGCGTGCCCGGTTCGGGCGGCCCGCTGGGCGACGACATTGTCGCCAACACCAAGATCGCCCGTGAGATCGGCTACCCGGTCATCATCAAGGCGGCCGGCGGCGGCGGTGGCCGCGGCATGCGCGTGGTGCACGCCGAAGCTTCCCTGAAAACCTCCATCGAAACCACCAAGAGCGAGGCCAAGGCCGCGTTCGGCAATGGCGAGGTCTACATGGAGAAGTTCCTGGAGAACCCGCGCCACGTGGAGATCCAGGTGCTGGCCGACGGCCAGGGCAACGCCATCCACCTCGGCGAGCGCGACTGCTCGATGCAGCGTCGTCACCAGAAGGTGGTCGAGGAAGCACCGGCACCGGGCATCACCGCCGAGCAGCGCGAGCAGATCGGCAAGGTGTGCGTGGAAGCCTGCATCCGCATCGGCTACCGCGGCGCCGGCACCTTCGAGTTCCTGTACGAAGACGGCCGCTTCTACTTCATCGAAATGAACACCCGCATCCAGGTGGAGCATCCGGTCACCGAGATGGTCACCGGCATCGACCTGGTCGCCGAACAGCTGAAGATCGCTGCCGGCCAGAAGCTGTCGATCAAGCAGAGCGATGTGGTGCTGACCGGTCACGCGATCGAGTGCCGCATCAATGCCGAAGACGCCGAAACCTTCGTGCCGAGCCCGGGCACCATCACCGGCTTCCACGCACCGGGTGGTCCCGGAGTGCGCGTCGATACCCACATCTACAGTGGCTACCGCGTGCCGTCGAACTACGACTCGATGATCGGCAAGCTGATCGTGCACGGTCCGGACCGCGAGACCGCCATTGCCCGCATGCGGGTGGCGCTGAGCGAGATGGTGGTCGATGGCATCAAGACCAACATTGCCCTGCAGCAGCGGATCATGCGTGACAAGGGCTTCCAGGCCGGTGGGCAGAACATCCACTATCTGGAAAAGCGCCTTGCCGAGCGCAAGAGCAAGCCGATCGCGTTGACCTGATCGGCAGAGTGCCATCGCCGGACACGAAAAGGGCGGGGATTTCCCCGCCCTTTTTGCGTTTTTACGGTAGCGCCGGGCCATGCCCGGCGGCCTTCCATCGCCACCGCCCACCCGCCGGGCATGGCCCGGCGCTACCGGCGTGGCGTCAGCGCGCGTCGGCCGCGGTCGCCGGAATCTGCGAGTTCGCCAGAGGACGCACGCCGTTCGGCGAGGTCGGATCGACGATCACCATGGTCTCGCTGGACCCATCGGGCCACACCACCTGGAAGGTGCTGCCGGCCGGCAACGACGAGAACGGCACGCCGCTCTGCGCACGGTAAACGGCGGCAACCTGGCTGGCACCGGCACGACGCACGTCTTCCTGTGTCTTCACCGAGGTCAGCTCCACCTTCGATAGACGCCGGTAGCGGTCCTCGTAGGTGTCGATCATCAGCAGGCCTACCGCACCGGCCGAATAGGCCACGAACAACACCACCCAGAACCAGAACTTGGCCCCATGCAGGAATCGACGGTAGTTCATCGCCCGTCCCTCGTTCCAATCAATCGCTTGATCCATTCCTTCATTTTCCCCGCACCTTGCCGCGAAACCGCGGCGTCATACACAAATTCACGGAAGTCCTGCGTTCCATCCGGCGAACAGATCCCTCCATTCGCACAAAAACTGTTGACCAGCACGCTGTCGGCTCCACAGGGAAGACCGAGTTCGCAGGCCGCAACCCGCCATGCCAGTTCACTGAGCTGTTCACCGGCGACCATGCCGACGAGCGCCTTGTCGCCGGCCGCGCGCAACCCCATGCCCGGCGCGATGGCCATATAGGCCTCCGGATCGCGCGAGGTACGTACGCGTTCAACCAGGTCGCGGCGGTACTGCTCGCTGTCCTGCAGTGGCTCACCTTCGGCAAACAGCGCCGCTTCGGCAGCGAGGTTGCCCTGCTGGGCCGCACGACGACGCTCACCGAGCACCAGTGCCGGCCCCAGCTTGTCGCCGGGCACGAAGCCACCGCAGCGCTGCGCCACCCGTTCGCGCGCCTCCACCATCTCCGGTGCAGCACTCAGGCCAAGGCCGGACAGCACGTTGTTGTCCAGGCGGTAGCCACCCGGATCAACGGCGTACTGCGCGCAGTAGTCATAGACCCGGCTGAGCATCCAGCGCGCCTCATCGTTGCCCCGGTCGGCCTGCACGCGCAGGCGCTGCGCGTAGGCGTACAGATCGGTGGCACTTTCGATGTCGGCGCGGATATCCAGCGGCAGGCCCGAAGGCAGCGCGGTGCCGGGTTCGAACGCAGCGAGGCGGCGTGCCAGGGCTTCCGGCATCACCGGTGCCAACGCCCCCTGCACATCGCCGGCCGGGGCAGCCAGCGGCGCGTCGACGCGCGCGTCCATGTCCCGGCTGTGCCCATTGGCCCGATAACCGGCCACGCCCAGCACGGCCACGGCCGGCAGGACGAGCAACCAGGTTTTCAGGGTCGGGGCGAAAGCCATCGGCAACGTTCGGTGGTACGGCGCACAGGAAAGCGCCGAGTTTAGCAAGGCCCGTGAGGCCTGTCTGAATCGGCTTCGTTCATCTCAAGGCATACGGAGACGCCCTGATGGTCTAGCATGGCCCCCTTTCCCGCGATTGCCCTCACCGCCATGCCGTTCCTGGAACTGACCCTGCGTTGTACCGAAGCCACCCAGCCCCGTTATGAGAATGCGCTGGAGGATGTGGGCGCGCTGGCGGTGACCCTGCTTGATGCCGAAGCCGACACCAGCAACGAACAGGCCATCCTCGAACCCGGCGTGGGCGAGACCCCGCTGTGGGACACCCTGGTGCTCAGCGCGCTGTTCCCGGCCGACAGCAATGCCTTGCTGCTGCTGGCCGCGCTGGAAGCCTTCGACCCGGAGCTGGACTGGAGCAACGGCAGCTTCCGCGCCGTGGAAGACGAAGACTGGGAGCGCGCGTGGCTGGACCAGTTCCAGCCGATGGACTTCGGCAGCCGTACCTGGATCGTGCCGTGGAACCACGAGCTGCCGGAAGCCGCGCAGGCCGCCGACGCCGCCATCGTGCGCCTCGACCCGGGCCTGGCCTTCGGCTCGGGCACCCACCCGACCACCGCGCTGTGCCTGCGCTGGCTGGACCAGCTGGCCATTGATGGCCAGCTGCAGGGCCAGCGCGTGCTCGACTTCGGCTGTGGCTCGGGCATCCTCGCCCTGGCCGCACTGAAGCTCGGTGCCGCCCAGGCCATTGGCGTGGACAACGACCCGCAGGCGTTGATCGCCACCGCCGACAATGCCGAGCGCAACGGCGAACAGGCACGCATGCAGGTGTACCTGCCGCAGGACGAACCGGTCGCCACCTACCCGATCGTGGTCGCCAACATCCTGGCCTCCGCGCTGGATGCACTGGCCGAACTGCTGGCCGCCCGTGTCGCCAGCGGTGGTCGCATCGCCCTGTCGGGCATCCTGCATGGCCAGGAAGACGAACTGCTGCAACGCTATGCGGCCTGGTTCGACGACCTGCAGGCCACCCAGGATGGCGACTGGATGCGCATCACCGGCGTACGCCGCGCCTGATCGTGGTTGAATGACCGCTGGATCCGAGCCCGCGCCCTGAGCATGTCCGAGCCGAACCCACCGCGCCGTCCCCTGGCCACGTTCCTGCGCACCGCGCCGGGACGCGATGCCACGCCTGAAGCCACCGAACCGCGCGGACCGGTGCCGACCGATGCAACGCCGGTGATCGAGGACATCGACCCGGCAACGGACATCGTGGCGGCAACCGAAACAGAACCGCTGGCCGCCGCTGATCCAATCATCGAGCCCGACTTCACCGCCAAACCCGGCATCGTTGCCACCGCCGCCGATGCGCCCAGCTTCCTCGGCGTACGCCCGCGGGCGCTGCCCACCCCGCGCTGGCATTGGCTGCTGGTGGCCGCGCTGGCGCTGCTGCTGTTGCTGCAGAGCGTGCTTGCCGATCGTGCACGGCTGGCCGCCGATGCCGGTACCCGGCCGTGGATCGGTGCGCTGTGCAGCGTGCTGCGCTGCGAGCTGCCCGCCTGGCGCGAGCCCACTGCATTGACCATGACCAGCCGTGAAATCCGCCCGTTGCCGGCCCAGCCCGGCGTGCTGCAGATCCAGGCCAGCATCCGCAACGACGCGCGCTGGCCGCAGGCATGGCCGGACCTGCGCCTGTCGCTGTCCGATGCCGATGGTCGTGTGATCGGCACCGGCGTGTTCGCACCAGCGCAGTACCTCGGCGAAAACCCGGGGGCGGCCCCTCTGGAACCGGGCCAAAGCGCACGCATCGCCTTCCGCGTGCAGGAGCCTGCCGCATCCACGGTCGCATTCACCTTCGAGTTCCTTTGACCTGGGCCTGACCGTCCGGCCGTGGCAGGTCGGGCACGCTCGCGCTAGACTGACCGCCATCACCTCATCCGGTCCGGCGCCCCGCGTGCATGGACCAACCAGATCGGGAACCCCCTTGAACGCTGTCCTTTCTCGTCCTGACAACAGTCGTGGCGCTGCCCGGCCACCGCTGCGCGAACATGTGGCCCAGTCCGTGCGCCGTTACCTGCGCGACCTCGATGGCTGCGATGCGGACGATGTCTACGAGATCGTACTGCGCGAGATGGAGATTCCACTGTTCGTGGAAGTGCTCAACCACTGCGAAGGCAACCAGAGCCGCGCGGCCGCGATGCTGGGCATCCACCGCGCCACCCTGCGCAAGAAGCTGAAGGAATACGGCATCAGCGCGTAAGCGCAGCATGGGTAGTGCCGGCCGCTGGCCGGCAACCGCAACACACTGTCATCATTCATGGGGTTGCCGGCCAGCGGCCGGCACTACCGGCTCCGGTAGATCCACGCCATGCGTGGATGAATCTCCCCCGCAGCTCAACCGCCACCTCCCGCCTTCCAGTAGTAACGCACCACGTGGAAGAACACCGGGGCGGCGAAGCACACTGAATCCAGCCGATCGAGCATGCCGCCATGGCCCTCGATCATGTTGCCCCAGTCCTTGATGCCGCGGTCGCGCTTGATCGCCGACATCACCAGGCCGCCCCAGAACCCCATCAGGTTGATCAGCAGCGACAGGCCGAACGCCTGCAGCGGCGTGAACGGGGTGATCCACCAGAGCGCGGCGCCCAACGCGCTGGCACAGAGCACGCCGCCGACGAAGCCTTCCACCGTCTTCGACGGCGACAGCTTCGGCGCGATCAGGTGCTTGCCCAGCAGCTTGCCCCAGATGTACTGCAGCACGTCCGACGACTGCACCACGATCACCAGGAAGGCGAACAGCAGCACGTTGCGCGCCGGATCGTAGCCCGGCACGCGCAGGTTCAGCAGCAGCGGCACGTGCGAGATGCAGAACACGCAGATCATCAAGCCCCACTGCACCTTCGACGTGCGCTCCAGGTAGTGGGTGGTGTCACCACCGATGGTGGCCAGGATCGGCAGGAACAGGAACGCGTACACCGGGATCAACAGCGTGTACATGCCATACCAGTCGATCCACACCAGGTAGTACTGCCACGGCAGCACGATGTAGAACGCGGCCAGCAACGCGTAGTAGTCACCTGATCGTGTTGGCGCCAGGGTGATGAATTCGCGCAGTGCGAACAGCGAGATGATGGCGAACAGCACGATCACTCCGGCGCGCCCGAAGAACAGCGCCAGCCCGACCACGATGGCCATCACCCACCACGCGCGGATGCGCGAGACCAGGTTGGCGATCACCGCGCTGGGCTGTCCACGCTGGCGCCAGCGCAGGGTTTCGGACACCAGCGTGGCCAGCACCAGCACGGCGCCTACGCCCGCGAACAGCAGCCCTGTCTGCTGGCCCACGCTGCGTGCGGCAAGATCACCGGACACATCGATCATGAAGCTCATGCACGGCCTCCGTTCGGGGCAAGGGCCAGCAGCGCCTGCCGGCTGCGTGCCAGGAACGCGGCCTTGTCCTCATCGGCCTGCAGCCGCAGCGGCGTACCGAAGGTTGCCGTGCACAGCAACGGCAGCGGCAGGAAACGCCCTTTCGGCATCACACGCTTGAGGTTGTCGATCCACACCGGCACGAACTCCAGCTCCGGGCGTTGCCGGGCCAGGTGGTAGATGCCGCTCTTGAACGGCAGCAGCGGCTCATCACCGATGTTGCGCGTGCCTTCCGGAAACAGGATCAACGAACAGCCCTCATCCACCGCATCACGCAGCACCTGCAGCGGATCCTGATGGCGGTTGCCGGCCTCGCGCTCCACCAGCACGCCATTGAATACCGCGTCGATCAGATAACGACGCAGACCGTCGCGCTGCCAGTACTCGGCGGCGGCGACCGGCCGCACCTGGCGCCGCAGCGCCGGCGGCATCGACGACCAGATCAGCACGAAATCACCATGACTGGCATGGTTGCCGTAGTAGACGCGGTGCTCGCTGGACGGCGCGCAGCCAACCCACAGCGCGCGTGCGCCGGTCACTACATGGATGGCCGCGCTGCAGGCGCGGGCGATCAGTTCAGCAAACATCGGCACCTCCGGTCAGGTCTGCGGCCACAGCACGGCCAGCAGCAGGGCAGCGAACTGCAGCAGCGTGGCGGCGTACTGGCGCATCAGCAGACGCCGCATGCCGGTCCAGCGCGCATCCCAGCCACGCGTCGGCGCCGCTGCGTCCAGCCTGCGCAGGCCAGCGGTGTGCAGCGCCTGGTCCACGCGTTGTGCTGCGTCTTCACCCTGCAGGCCCTCCTGCTGCAGCAGCTGCAGCAGGCTGGCGTCCAACTGCACCCGCACCGCGTAGTACGCCTGCACAACACCTGCAACCAGGCTCAGCAGCAGCAGGCCAGCGGCGAACATCGCCAGCCCAGGCTCGATGCCCAGCAACAACAGGGCCACCAGCAGCAGGCCCAGCGACAACGCGGCAGGCAATCGCCCCTGCCGCAGCAGCAGATGCATCATCGGCAGATCGGGCACGGCGCTCATGCAATGGTCTCCTGCGCGGCAGCGGCCGCGATCACCTGTAGATGAACGTCGTGCAGCACGATCGACGGCCGCGCGCCACGCACGATCGACACCGCGTCGGCCACATCGCGCGCACGGCCGGTGCGCAGCAACCAGGTCGCCACGCTGGCCGCGCTACGTGAGTACCCCAGCGCACAGCAGACCAGGACGGGGCCATGCCCGCGCAGGCGTTCAATGGCATCTGCCGCGGCGCGCAGCTGCGCCGCTGAAGGCACCACCAGGTCCAGCATCGGCACGCTGGCGTACGCTGCTCCCGGCGCGCGGCAGGACAGCTCCGCACAGGTGTCGACCACGCCCACCAGCGGTGCCGGCAGTGCGGTACCTGGCAGGCGACCCAGCCAGACAGCGTCGACGACCGGCACCGGCTGCGGCGCGCGGCGCGTCCACAACCGCGAGTTGATCCACGCCGCACCCAGGTACGGTGCCAGCAGCCAGCGCGCGGCCATCGTCAACCGGCCATCGGCGCGCTTCTGGAACACCGCCGTGCCCAGCCCGGCATAGGCCAGCGACACCAGCAGCAACGACACCACGGGCCACAGCAGCCACAATGCGGTGCCGCGCAGCATCACCACCGGCACCAGCAGCAGGCCGGCACCCAACACATACAACGCGGCCAGCCGCCAACGCTTCGGGTCACCTGCAGCCTGCCAGGCACGCAACGGCGGCGTGCCCTGCTCCGGCCACAGCCACACGCACAACCAGCCGGCCAGCAGCCCGGTGGGAATGTCGATGAAGTGATGCTGGAACGTGGTCAGCACCGAAATGCCGATCAGCAGCGCCCACACATGCAGCACCAGCCGCCAGACCCCGTGCAGGTACTGCGCGAACTTCACCCACAGCACGATCAGCAGCACGATATGCAGCGACGGCGCCTGGTTGAATGGCTTGTCGAAGCCCAGCAGCACGTCGAACAACCAGCCGAACACACCGCCGATTTCCGGCCGTTCGAAGCTGAAGCGCAACGGCCACAACAGGAAGCACGCCACCGCGATCACCTGCGCGCTGAGCAGGCGCAGCGCGTGCCGGTCCAGCTCCAGCCGGCGCCGGCACAGGAAGAACGAGATCGCATAGAACAGGTCGATCGACCAGTACGGCACGATCGTCCACGGCACGAACGGAATCCGCGCCTCCCAGGCAAATGCCATCACCGGCAGCTGGGCATGGCGGCCGGCCATCCAGTTGGCGAAGCCATAGCTGGCGAAGAAGAACGGACCGAGCAGGGCCAGCCACAGCAGGGCGCGCCGCCAGGGGCGCGCCTCGCTGGATGATGCGGTTGCCGCCAGCGTCGCCATCACGCGATCCGTCGTGCCAGCGATACGGTGAAGATGCCGAAGTCATCGATGCGCTGGGCCACCTTCTGGAAGCCGGCCAGGCGCACCAGTTCGTCCATCTCGTGCTGGGTACGGCGGCGCATCACCCACGCCGCGCCACCACGATGGCTGGTCAACGCACGCGCGATGAACTCCAGCTGCGGATGCCACGGCTGCCCGGTATAGGCCAGGTAACCGCCCACCGGCACCGTCGCAGCGATGCCCTGCAGCGAACGCAGCACCGCATCGTTGTCCGGGAACAGTTCGTACAGGCCGGACACCACCGCCAGCGTCGGCGCCGGTTCCACCGCTGCCAGCTGCGCCGGATCGAACGCATCGCCCTGTTCGAAGCGGGCGATGTCGGCCGCGCCGAGGCGCTCGATCAAGGTCTTGCCCTGCGTTACGTTCAGCTCGCTGAAATCGCGCAGCACGATGCGGTCGGCACGCTGTTCGCCCTGGCCGAGTGCTTCCAGCACGTAACGGCCATGGCCGGCCGCCACGTCCAGCACGCGCACCGGCGCGCCCTGCCCGCGCAGTCGCTGGGCGGCATCGCGCAGCAGTTCCTGCAGGTGCTTGCCGCGCACGCGGATGCCGCGCCAACCGATCGCATCCAGATAGTTGCGGTCGACCATCCGGCCCAGCGGGCCCTTGCCCCGCGCCTCATCACGGTAGATGTAGTCCAGCGTGCTGCCCGAGTCGAAACCGGTCTGCAGGCCCAGCGCGATGCCCTCCGACAGCGTGCCGCCGAAACGCAGGCCACCGCGCACCACGCGCCAACGCAGGTCGGCCAGGCTGTTGCGCTCCGGTGGCCACGACAGGATCTCCGATTCCTCGAAGGTCGGGCCATGCCGATGCGCATCGCGCCGCGACAGCTCCTGCAGCGGTTCGGCAAAGCGTGCCTGGATGAAGCTGCGGATACGCGCCAGCGCCGGTGCACGGTCACGCTCGCCGAGGGTGTCGTGGAAGAAGCCCGGCAGGTGCACGCGCTCCTTGATCGGGCTGGACAGGCGTTCGTAGAAGCGGTCCTGCGGGCCGCGATGCACCACGAAGTCCGAGCCCGATACCAGCAACTGCACCGGCACGCTGATCGCCTGCGCGTCGGCCACGATGCGGTCGGCCGCTTCGTACAGGCCCAGCAGCACGCGCACCGAGATCGGCCGGGTGATCAGCGGATCGGTGCGGTAGCTTTCCACCCGTGCCGGGTCGTGGGTCAGCCACTGCGGCTTGACGTAGCTGTTGACGAAGAAGTTGCCGCGCAGTTTCTGCATCAGCGCCAGTCCAGCGCGTGCGAACGGCACGTACAGCTTCACCTTGAATGCCGGCGAAGCCATCACCAGCGCGCGCAGCCGCGGCGCATAGTCATGTACCCAGGTGGCGGCAACCACCGCGCCCACGCTCTGCGCGATCACCACGATGTCCTCCGCCGCGATGCCATGCTCGGCACTGATGTGGGCGATGAAGCTGTCCAGGTCGCGCACCAGCGCCGGGAAGCCCGGTGCGTCGCCGCGCGTGCCGGGCGAGCGACCATTGCCGCGCGCATCCCACGCGAAGAACGCGGTGTCGGGCAGGTCCAGCTCGTCGACCAGATGGGTGACCCGGCCGGAGTGTTCATGGCCGCGATGCAGCAGCACGATGGCCTTGGCCGGCGTGGTTGCCGTGGTGCTCGGCCAGTACCGGTAGAACAGCGGTACCTGGTCGAAGCTGTGGAATTCCCGTTCCTGCGCCTGACGCATGCAATCTCCGTATGGATAGGGCGTGTAATCGTGTTGTGCTTACCGCTGCGATATCGCTGCGGCTTCCTTCAATCCCTGGCGTACGCGACGGACCACCGTCACCCCACACAGCAGTGCGGCCAGTGCGGCGACCGCGCTGACCACGGTTGCGCCTGTCCAGCCAAACGCCAGCAGCAGGCCCAGCACGCCGATCACGAACGCACGGTCGCTCTTGCCCATCGGGCCGTCATAGCGGCGGCTGGCGCCGACCATCAGGCCCAGCACGCCGGCGTACTCGCTCAGCGCGGCGGCCCAGGCCAGCAGCCACAGTGCCTCGGGGCGCACGCCCGGTACGCTGAGCAGGCTCAGGTACAGCGCCGCGTCGGCGATCACATCGCACAACTCGTTCAGATAGGCGCCCAGCCGCGATTGCTGGCCGAATTCGCGGGCCAGCATGCCGTCGACGGCGTTGAGGGCCATGCGCAGCAGCATCCACAGCGGCAGGGCCAGATACAGCAGCGGCTGGGTGGGAGCGCAGCACCACACCGCAGCGGCCACCAGCAGCGAGACCACGGCCGCAGCCACGGTCACCGTGTTGGCGGTGATCCCCATGCGGTACAGGCCGTGTACGGCCGGACGCAGCAGGTCCTGGAAACGTCCTTTCAATGCATAGATCGACACGATCTGAACCCGCTAATCCTTGGCAGTGCGGGCACAGCCTACCTGATTGCGACAGCGCCACGTATCGAATTGCGCCCAATGCCGGCCCATGCAGGTGCTGTCGAGCGAATCAGGAAGGGAGTCTGCACCGGCCAATTTCCCCCACCAGCGCCCGCCACCGGCCCCCACCGCCTACAATATCGGCCCCGCTCCGCTGCCGATTGCCCTGTCCCCATGACTGCTGATCTGTTGCCCGTCCGCCGGGCCCTCCTCTCCGTTTCCGACAAGACCGGCCTGGTCGAGCTGGCCACCGCGCTGGCTGCACGCGGCGTGGAGCTGCTGTCCACCGGCGGTACCGCCAAGGCGATCCGCGATGCGGGCCTGGCCGTGAAGGATGTCGCCGAGGTCACCGGCTTCCCGGAAATGATGGATGGCCGGGTCAAGACCCTGCATCCGATGGTGCATGGCGGCCTGCTGGGCCGCTCCGGCCTGGACGACGCGGTGATGGCCGAACACGGCATCGGTGCCATCGACCTGCTGGTGCTGAACCTGTACCCGTTCGAATCGGTCACTGCCAAGGCCGACTGCACCCTGGCCGACGCGGTGGAGAACATCGACATCGGCGGCCCGGCGATGCTGCGCTCGGCGGCCAAGAACTTCGCCCGCGTGGCGGTGGCCACCGACCCGTCGCAGTACGCCGAACTGCTGGCCTCGCTGGATGCCAACGACGGCCAGCTGTCGGCCGGCACCCGTTTCGCCTTCTCGGTGGCCGCATTCAACCGCGTTGCCCAGTACGACGCGGCGATCAGCAACTACCTGTCGGCCGTCACCGCCACCGACGCCGCCGTGCCGGTGCGCGCCGAATACCCGGCGCAGATGAATTCCACCTTCGTGAAGGTGATGGACCTGCGCTACGGCGAAAACCCGCACCAGAGCGGCGCGTTCTATCGCGACCTGCATCCGGTGCCGGGCACGCTGGCCACCTTCCAGCAGCTGCAGGGCAAGGAACTGAGCTACAACAACCTGGCCGATGCCGATGCAGCCTGGGAATGCGTGCGCCAGTTCGACGCGCCGGCCTGTGTCATCGTCAAGCATGCCAACCCGTGCGGCGTGGCCGTTGGCGCCGGCAACGGCGATGCCTACGAGCTGGCCTACGCCACCGACCCGACCAGCGCCTTCGGCGGCATCATCGCCTTCAACAAGCCGCTCGATGCAGCCACCGCGCAGGTGATCCTGGACCGCCAGTTCGTTGAAGTCCTGATTGCGCCGGACTACGAACCGGCCGCGCTGGAATACGCGCAGAAGAAGGCCAACGTGCGCGTGCTGCGCATCCCGCACGGCGATGGCCTGAACAACTTCGACAACAAGCGCGTGGGCTCCGGCCTGCTGCTGCAGTCGTCGGACAACCGCGGCATGACCCGCGACGAACTGAAGGTGGTCAGCAAGCTGGCACCGACCGACAAGCAGTTCACCGACCTGCTGTTCGCCTGGAAGGTCGCCAAGTTCGTGAAGTCCAACGCAATCGTCTACGCCAAGGACAACCGCACCATCGGCGTGGGTGCCGGCCAGATGAGCCGCGTCTACTCGGCGCGCATCGCCGGCATCAAGGCCGCCGACGCGAACCTGGTGGTCGAAGGGTCGGTGATGGCCTCCGATGCGTTCTTCCCGTTCCGCGACGGCATCGACGCCGCTGCCGCCGCCGGCATCAAGGCGGTGATCCAGCCGGGCGGTTCGATGCGCGATGCTGAAGTCATCGCTGCCGCCGATGAACATGGCCTGGCCATGGTGTTCACCGGCGTTCGCCACTTCCGCCACTGATACCTGGAGCGACACGGATGTCTGCAGTCTCTTTGAAACCGCTTGCCGTGCTCGCCTTCGCTGGCACGGCCCTGCTGGCCGGCTGCAAGCCGGCCGCCGAGCCCGCATCTGCCCCGCAGGCAGATGCGGCAAAGCCCGCCGCCAGCGAACCGGCAACGCATGTCAGCCGCACCGCGCGGCTGCAGGCGTTCCTGACCGAGCGTTACGGCAAGGACGCCAAGCTTTCCGGCCAATGGCGCGGCAGCTGGACCCAGGACGATGAAACGCGCGCGACCGACTGGCAGGTCTGCGCCGAGCAGCCGGTGGTGACCGGCGACAGCTGGCAGCAGCTGCTGGCGGTGTGTGGTTCGCTGGTCGATGGCGCGCATATCGACCCGGGAACGATCGAGTTCTTCGTGCTGCAGCCCAAGGGCAATGGCTTCGGGGTGACCAGCGAGCTGACCGGCGAGCGCTTCGGCAGTGGTGGACAGCCCGGCACCGCCAGCATCATCCGCGCCGGCAGCGATTTCTACGGCTTCCGCGTCGAGGATGGCTGGTTCGGCCAGGGCTTCTCGCTGCTCTCGCAGACCCTGGTCCTGCCGGGCCCGAAAGGCCTGACCAGCACCGGCAACGTGCGCAGCCACATCGACAACGACGCCCAGTACGAATGCGAGAACGTCGACGCGGCCGCCGACCCCGATACCGCCGAAGACTGCCGCACCCGCCGCTTCAGCATCGATTTCGCACTGCGTTTCGACGACAGCGACCGCAGTGCGCGCATCTGGCCACTGCTGATCGAGGAATCCGGCAACACCTGCGGCGGCAAGCGGGTGCGTCAGGAGCACCGCTTCACCCTGGACCCGAGGTCCTGGACCTACTCCTTCCCCGAATCGCTGCGACGCGAAGGCTGCGAATGACGCACACGCGCCGCCGGGGACCTGGAACTTCCCTTCCCACGCAATCTGGAATCTCGTGATGAACGTACTTGTCATCGGCTCTGGCGGCCGCGAACACGCCCTGGCATGGAAGCTGGCCCAGTCCTCCCGTGTCACTGAAGTGCTCGTGGCGCCCGGCAATGCCGGCACCGCCAACGAAGACAAGTGCCGCAACGTGGCGGTGAAGGTCACCGACATCGATGGCCTGCTCGCCCTGGCCCAGGCCGAAGGCGTGGCGCTGACCGTGGTCGGCCCGGAAGTGCCGCTGGTGGCCGGCGTGGTCGACCGCTTCCGCGCCGCCGGCCTGCGCATCTTCGGGCCGACGGCGGCGGCCGCACAGCTGGAAGGCAGCAAGGCCTACGCCAAGGATTTCCTGGCACGCCACAACATCCCCACCGCGTTCTATTCGGTGCACACCGACGTGGACGCGGCACTGGCCTACCTGCGCGAGAAGGGCGCGCCGATCGTGGTCAAGGCCGACGGCCTGGCCGCCGGCAAGGGCGTGATCGTGGCGATGACCCTCGCCGAAGCCGAAGATGCGGTGCGCGACATGCTTTCGGGCAACGCCTTCGGCGATGCCGGCGCGCGCGTGGTGATCGAGGAATTCCTCGACGGCGAGGAGGCCAGCTTCATTTCGATGGTCGATGGCGTGCATGCACTGCCGATGGCCACCTCGCAGGATCACAAGCGCGTCGGCGACGGCGACACCGGTCCGAACACCGGCGGCATGGGTGCGTACTCGCCGGCTCCGGTGGTGACACCTGAAGTGCATGCACGGGTGATGCGCGAGGTGGTGAACCCGACCGTGCAGGGCATGATCGCCGACGGCATCCCATTCACCGGCTTCCTCTACGCGGGCCTGATGATCGATGCCAGCGGCGCGCCGAAGGTGATCGAGTTCAACGTGCGTTTCGGCGACCCGGAAACCCAGCCGGTGATGCTGCGCCTGCAGTCGGACCTGGTCGACCTGGTGGACGCGGCGATCGATGGCCGCTTGGACGAGGTGGACGCGCAGTGGGATCCGCGCCCGTCGCTCGGCGTGGTGCTGGCCGCCAGGCCGTATCCGGAATCGCCGATCACCGGCGAGGTGATCTCCGGCCTGGATGATGTGCCGGCAACGGCCAAGGTGTTCCATGCAGGAACGACGCTGGATGCGCAGGGCCAGGTGCTCAGCGCAGGTGGCCGCGTGCTGTGCGTGGCAGCACTGGGTGACAGCGTGCGCGACGCGCAGGCGAACGCGTACGCGGGCGTGGCGAAGGTGACCTGGGACAACGAGTTCCACCGCACCGACATCGGCTGGCGGGCGATCGCGCGGGAAATCTGAGACCGCGCTGATCCACGCGTGGCGTGGATCTACTGGATCGCGAAGTAGATCCACGCCATGCGTGGATCCAGCAGGAAAAAAAAGGCCCGGCAATGCCGGGCCTTTCCATTACTCAAACGCTTCGCCGCCTTATGCGGTGAACAGCGCCTTCATCTTCTTCAGCGCGTTCGCTTCAACCTGGCGGATACGCTCGGCCGATACGCCGTACTCGTCCGCCAGCTCCTGCAGCGTCACCTTGCTGTCCGCATCCAGCCAACGGCGGCGGATGATGTCGCGCGAACGCGCATCCAGTTCCGCCAGGCCTTCGCGCAGCAGCTGCATCTGGTTGTCTTCGCTGTCCTCGCGCTCGTAGGCCATCGACGGATCTTCGTCATTGGCCACCAGATACGCAGCCGGCGACGGCGGCGCGTGGTCGTTGTCTTCATCGGTGGGGGCATCGAAACCGATATCGCGGCCGGACAGGCGCGATTCCATTTCCAGCACCTCGCGCTCGGACACGTTCAGGTCCTTGGCCACCGCACTGACTTCGGCCGCGTTCATCCAGCCCAGGCGCTTCTTCGACTTGCGCAGGTTGAAGAACAGCTTGCGCTGCGCCTTGGTCGTGGCGACCTTCACGATGCGCCAGTTCTTCAGGATGAACTCGTGCATCTCGGCACGGATCCAATGCACGGCGAAGGACACCAGACGCACGCCCATGTCGGGGTCGAAGCGCTTGACCGCCTTCATCAGGCCGATGTTGCCTTCCTGGATCAGGTCGCCCAGCGCAAGGCCGTAGCCGTTGTAACCGCGGGCCACGTGCACCACGAAGCGCAGGTGCGAATGCACCAGCTCACGGGCAGCGTCCAGATCGTTGCCGTCGCGGAAGCGACGGGCCAGGTCCTGTTCGTTATCGACCGACAGCACCGGAATCTGGTGCACGGCACCGATATAGGCGTCCAGCGAACCGAGCGCACTGGGAATCGGCAGATTGTTTGCCACAAGGGCAGTAGAGGTGTTCTGGCTCATAGGCACCCATCTTAGCAGTCTGGGATTTGGACTGCTAAAGGAGGAAAAAGTTCCAGCATTCCACTGATGAAACACTGGTCCCAAACAGAACCCTACCGTAACGCGATTTGATGACAGTGGCGAGCGCGCTTTTCGGGATACACAATCCCTTGGAATTCAACCCACTAGCCCGGAAAGCGCGGCTATTCCGGGTCAAAGGCAGCTGAACGGGTGGCGGTTTCGCCCATTCAACAGGGGGCAGCGTTGTTCGCCGTTCAGCCCGATGGCGCCAGCATCGCCCGCGGCGGCAGCGACCAGTCGATCGGCGCCTGGCCGCGGCGCTGCAGGTACTCGTTGGCCATCGAGAAATGACGGCAGCCGAGGAAGCCGCGGTGGGCCGACAGCGGCGAGGGATGCGGGGCTTTCAGCACGCGGTGGCGGCCGGTATCGATCACCTTGCCCTTCTGCTGCGCGTAGGCACCCCAGAGCATGAACACCAGGCCCTCGCGCTCGCGGTTCAACACGTCCACCACATGGTCGGTGAAGCCTTCCCACCCGCGCCCCTGGTGCGCACCGGCCTTGCCCTCTTCCACCGTCAGCACCGCGTTGAGCAGCAGCACGCCGCGCTGCGCCCACGGGATCAGGCAGCCGTGGTCCGGGCGGGCAATACCGAGGTCACCCTCGATTTCCTTGTAGATGTTCAACAACGACGGCGGCACCGGCACGCCCGGCTGCACCGAGAAACTCAGGCCATGGGCCTGTCCACGGCCGTGGTACGGGTCCTGGCCGAGGATGACCACTTTCACCTGATCGAACGGGGTCGCATCAAAGGCGGCGAAGATCTGCGGTCCAGGCGGGAACACCGCCGCACCGCTGGCCTTGCGCTGCCGCAGGAAGCTGGACAGCTCGCGCATCTGCGGCTGCAGCAGGTAATCGCCCACACGCTGTTTCCAGCTCGGTTCCAGCTGGATCGCCGGGGTGTCCACTACTTCATCGATCATCGCAACACGTCATCGCAACAGGGGTCCATCATTCAACCGGGCCAGCCGCAGCTGGAACAGCACCTTGGTGATCAGCAGGCGCTCTTCGATCGGCTTCAGCACCAGATCGTTGGCGCCGGCCTTGAGCAGGCCGGTCTGGTTGTGCGGATTGCCATCGCCGGTCATCACCAGCACCGGCAGGCGGCGCTTGCCGTAGCCGAAGTCCACGCGCACGCGCTGCACCACGTCGCGGCCGCTCAGCTCTCCCTTCAGGGTCACATCGGTCAGCACCAGATCGATGCGATGGCGGCTGCGCCCGAGCGATTCGGCGGTGAGCAGGGTAAACGCTTCTTCGGCGCTGACCACATGCATCACATTGAGCTGCTGGCGCTCGAGCATGCGCTTGGTCGCCTCGGCCACCACCCGGCTGTCCTCGATGTAGAGGATGGTCGCGCCGGGAATGATCTGCGGCTGCACGTAGCCGCGCACGAAGGTCGCCAGGGCCTCGTGGCCCAGCGATTTGTCGAAGTAGTCGGTGACGTACTCGGTGAAGCGGCGCTGCTCCAGGTGCTGCTGGGCGTCGCCGGAGACCACGATCACCGGCACATAGGCCTGCCCTGCCGCTTCGCGCACCATCCGCGCCAGCGCCAGGCCGTCGCCATCGCGCAGGGTCAACGAGGTGGTGACCAGATCGACCGGCCCCTGCGCCAGCGCATGCTGTGCGTCTTCGATGCTGTCGCAGCCGATCACCTCCACGCCCGGCAGATCGCGCTGCAGGACGTCGGCGATCAGCTTGCGCACCAGCTTGGAGCCGTCAACCACCATCACCCGCGTCGCGGGCCCTTCAAGGTGCTTCAGCGCTTGCGGTTGCATGCCGGTCTCAGGTGTCGGTCGGGCGGGTCTGGCGGAGGAAGTGGCCGGTCACCAGCCATGCACCCAGCCAGCCCAGCAACAAGGTGCCAAGCAGCACCAGGCTGCCATGCAGCAGGTCCAGGCCATGCAGCACGAACGGGCTGCCGTAGCTGCGCGACAGCTCGGCCAGCGGCGCGCGCAGGGCGGCACCGGCAATGCCGATCAGGCCCAGCGCGACCGCACCGGCGCCCAGGCCATACCAGGCGCCCAGGTACAGGAACGGGCGGCGGATGAAACCATCGCTGGCGCCGAGCAGCTGCAGCACGCCGATTTCCTCGCGGCGGGCCTGGATGTCCAGGCGCACGGTGTTGCCGACCACCAGCGCGGCACCGGCGCCGAGCAGCACCGACAGCACCTGCACCAGCCGCGCACCAAACGCGAGCCAGGCATCCAGGCGCTGCCGCCACAGGGCGTCGTGCTGCACCAGGTCGGCACCGGGCAGGCTTTCCAGCGCGCGTGCCAGTCGTGCATCGTCCTGGCCCTGGCCGGGGGTGACCACCAGCAACGAGGGCAACGGGTTGTCGTTGAGTGCGTCGATGGCTTCGCCGAGGCCGGCCTGGCGCAGTTCCTCCAGGCCCTGCTCCGGCGTGCGCACGGTGACACTGGCCACGTCCGGCCGGTCGCGCAGCTCCCCGGCCAGGCGCAGCGCACCCGGGCCGTCGACGTCCGCCTTCAGGAAGACATTGATGTCGCGCGACTGCTGCACGCTGCCGGCAAACTGCTTGAGGTTGTCCAGCGCGATCGACAGGCCCAGCGGCAGCGCCAGGGCCAGCGCCATGACCATCACGGTCAGCAGCGTCGCCCACGGCTTGCGGCAGGCACGGCCGAGGCTGAACACCACGCTGTGCACGTGGTGCTGGAACCACACGCCCAGGCGCGACGGCGCAGCGGCTTCGGTGTTTTCGTTCTTGGCCATGGTTACTCCGCCAGATCCTGCGGCGAGATGTCGTCCACCAGCCGGCCGTGGTCGAGGATCAGCACGCGCTTGCGCATGTGGCGCAGCAGCGGCAGGTCATGGCTGACCACCAGCACGCTGGTGCCGCGTGCGGGCAGCTCGGCGAACAGGGACATGATCTCGGCCGCCAGGGTGGGATCGAGGTTGCCGGTCGGCTCGTCGGCCACCAGCAGCTTGGGCTCGCCGACGATCGCACGGGCGATGCCGACGCGCTGCTGCTCACCGGCCGACAGCTGCGAGGGCAGCGCCTTCTCGCGGTGGCCAAGGCCCATGCGCTCGAGCACCGAACGCACGCGCTTGTTGATGTCGCCACGGCGGGTGCCGCGCAGGATCAGCGGCAGGGCCACGTTCTCGGCGATGGAGCGGTCCATCAGCAGGCGGTGGTCCTGGTAGACCGCGCCGACCGCGCGTCGATGCCGCGGCACATCACCGCCGCGCACCTTCAGCAGGTTGCGCTCGTCGAACATCACCGCGCCGCGGCTGGGCCGCTCGTCCAGGTGGATCAACTTGAGCAGGGTGCTCTTGCCCGCCCCGGAGTGACCGGTGACGAACAGCATTTCGCCCGGCGCGACCTCGAAGCTGACATCGGTCAGGGCTTCGTGGCCACCGGCGTACTGTTTGCTGACATTGTCGAAGCGCAGGACACTCATGCCCCGATTATGCAGGACCGGCGCGACAGATCGGTAGCGCCGGGCCATGCCCGGCGAAAACCTTCCGGCATCGCGGCCCCGGACGGAGGCCGCTGCGCTCGCCGGGCGTGGCCCGGCGCTACCGGCTTAATTGCCGGACAGCATCCGGCGGATCTTGCGGCCGATACGGGTCAGGAACGAGTCGCCGGCATCGGCGCTGGTACGCACCGGCTTGGCCACCACCTGCACCGGGGTAACCGGGCTGGCGCCGTTGCCGGCGTTGCTTGCCACACCTTCGGCGCCCTCGACCGGACGGCCGTGGCGACGACGACGACGCTTGCGCGGCTTGCGCTCGCCGTCCACCGCACCTTCCGGCGCAGCTTCAGCGCGCGGCGGACGCGGGGCCTGCACGGCAGCAGCTTCAGCGGTCACTGCACCCTCGACTGCGGCGGCAGCAACCTGCTCACCTTCCACACGCGGCTTGCGCGGGCCACGCGGACGGCGTTCGCCGCTGCGCTCGCCATCGCGGCCACCACGCCCAGCGCCAGCACCACTGCCGGAACGACCGCCACTACGGCCGCCGCCACGACGCTCTTCCTCGGCGGCGCGCGCTTCGCGTGCTTCGCGGAAGATCTGGCCGACGCTTTCGTTCTCGTCGCCTTCCTCGCCCGGTGCCGGGGCGGCACGCTCAGGGCGCGGCAGCGAAGTCAGGATCTCGCTGGTGACCGCTTCGACCGGGATCTTCTGTTCGATGTAGGCCTCGATATCCGGCAGGCCCATCGCATAGCGCTCGCAGGCGAAGCTGATGGCATCGCCTTCCTCGCCCAGGCGGGCGGTACGGCCGATGCGGTGCACGTAGTCTTCGGCGTCGAACGGCAGGTCGTAGTTGTAGACGTACTTGATGCCGTCGATATGCAGGCCGCGGGCGGCCACATCGGTGGCCACCAGGATTTCCAGCTGGCCCTTCTGGAAGCGGTTGAGCAGGCTCTCGCGCTTCTTCTGCGGCACGTCGCCGGACAGCACGCCGACGCGGTAGCCGGAACGCTCCAGCGAACGGGCCACGCGCTCGACGAACACCTTGGTGTTGACGAAGACCATGGTGCGTGCGCCTTCGCTGCGCGACAGCAGGCCCAGCAGCAACGGGATCTTCTCTTCGTCGGCCGGGAAGTAGATGCGCTGGCGCACGCGCGCGGCGGTGATGGTTTCGGCTTCGACCACCAGCTTCTGCGGCTCGTTCATGTGCTCATAGGCCAGCTCGAGCACGCGGTGGCTCAAGGTGGCGCTGAACAGCAGGGTCTGCCGGGTGGAGCGCTCGGGCATGCGGCGCAGCAGGAAGCGGATGTCCTTGATGAAGCCTAGGTCGAACATGCGGTCGGCTTCGTCCAGCACGCAGATCTCGCAGGCGTGCAGCGACACCACCTTGTGCTGCTTGACGTAGTCGATCAGGCGGCCGGGGGTGGCGATGATCACGTCCACGCCCTGCTGCAGGATCTCGCGCTGCTTGTCGTAGTCAACGCCGCCGTAGACCAGCGCGAAACGCAAACCCAGGTCCGAACCGAACTTGACCGCATCCTTGTGGATCTGGATGGCCAGTTCGCGGGTGGGGGCCAGGATCAGCGCGCGCGGGTCTTCCGGCTTGCGATCGGCCAGTGCCGGGCGGGTCAGCAGGCGGTTCACGACAGCGACCAGGAAGGCCAGCGTCTTGCCGGTGCCGGTCTGGGCCTGGCCGGCGACGTCGCCACCGGGCAGCGCGACCGGCAGGGTCAGCGCCTGGATGGGCGTGCAGCGGGTGAATCCGGCTCCTTCAAGACCGGCCTGCAGGGCCGGATGCAGATCAAAGGAGGAAAAAGTCAAATCGGTCAGCGGTTTGTCGCTCATGTGTCCGTCTTGGTATGGCCACGCGCCTGCGGGCGGCGGCACTGAAATCTGTCTGGGGCTCCGTCGCAAACTGCGGCCCCTGCGGCGGGTCGGGCTGGCCGGGACCCCTCGGGTCCGCGCGCCGCACAATGCCCCAGTTTACCGCACTCGGGCCAGCAAACCGGAATCGGGCGTCTCATGACCAACGGAGACACGCCTCTTCACCCCGCAGTACCGCGCTTGAACAGCGGCGCGGGCTCCCATGGCCTACCGCGCCAGCACCCCCATTTCAGCCATGGACAGTGACATCGGACACATACCGGGCTCAGCATCGATCACGATACGCTGGGTTCCAGCCAGCATCTGTCCCTGCCCTGCGATAGGGGTACACTGCCGGCCGTGAGCGTCCAGGCATCCCGCCGAACGCACCGTGGCAGTCCGCCGCGAGGCAACGACGAGGGTCACGCCACCGGGCATGGCCCAGTTCACCCACCTCCGGCCTGGCCGGGTGCAATCCAAGACGAGAAACCAAGATGAGCGACAAGGTTGTACACGTCGGCGATGCCGACTTTGATAGCGCCGTACTGAATTCCAAGGAACCGGTGCTGGTCGATTTCTGGGCCGAGTGGTGTGGCCCGTGCAAGATGATCGCCCCGGCGCTGGATGAACTGGCCGATGCCTACCAGGGCCGCGCCAAGATCGCCAAGGTCAACGTGGACAACAACCGCGCCCTGGCCGCCAAGTACCACGTGCGTTCGATTCCCTACCTGGTCGTCTTCAAGGACGGCGAGAAGGTGGGCGAGCAGATCGGTGCCGTTGGCAAGGCCCAGCTGGCCGGCCTGCTGGACAAGGCCCTGGCCTGATCCCGCGCTTTCCGGCAGCCGTTTTCGACGGCTGCCGGGCAGGCGCCCCGGCGCCTGACTGAATACCGTATCCGGCGACCCTTGCGTGGCGCCGCGGGCCGATGATAGTGTCGGCACATCCGGCCGCGTTCGCGTGCCGCATCTTCTGGACGCAGTTTCTTCCAGACCCATTCCCAATGTTCGCCGCCCCAGCCGGGCGCTCGCACCTTCAAGCGAGGAATAACGCTCTTGTCCGATAACACTCCCGAAACCGGTAGCGCTGATGCGCCCGCCGAAAAGCGCGTGCGCAAAGCCCGCGTAACCAAGGCTGCCGCTCCGGCCGCCGCCGAAACCAGCGCCGCCCCTGCGCAGCCTGCCCTGCCGCTGGCAGCCGCGCCCGAGGCGCCGGCACCGGCCGCAGCGCCTTCCGCGCCGAGCGCACCCGCCGCCGAGGCCCCTGCCAGCAGTGGCGGCGGCGAAGGTGGCGAGGGCCGCGAATCCGGCCAGCCGCGGCAGTCGCAGCAGAACAACCAGGGCGGTGGCCAGAACCAGAACCCCTACAACCAGGGCGGCCAGCAGGGCCAGCAAGGCCAAGGCAACCGCCGTGACCGTTTCCGCAACCGCCGCGACCGTGATCGCAATGGCGGCGGTGGTGGTGGTGGTGGTGGTGGCAACGGCGGTCGCTTCCGCGACGACGGCATGCCCAACGACAACGGCGAACAGCAGCCGTTCGTACCGCGTCCGCACGCCAACGTCCCCGAAGGCTTCCCGGTCTATTCGCTGAGCGACCTCAAGCGCATGCCGGCCCAGAAGCTGCTGGAGATCGCCGAGCAGCTGCAGATTTCCGAAGGCGTGGCCCGTGCCCGCAAGCAGGACGTGATCTTCGCGCTGCTGAAGGTGCTGACCCGCCACGGCGACGGCGTTGCCGCCGACGGCGTGCTGGAAATCCTGCCGGACGGCTTCGGCTTCCTGCGCGCGGCCGAGGCCAGCTACCTGGCCGGCCCGGACGACACCTACATTTCGCCCAGCCAGATCCGCCGCTTCAACCTGCGTACCGGCGACCACCTGTCCGGCCGCATCCGCTTCCCGAAGGACGGCGAGCGCTACTTCGCGCTGTCGATCGTGGACACCATCAACGGTGAGCCGCTGGAAGCGTCGAAGAACAAGGTGCTGTTCGAGAACCTGACCCCCCTGTTCCCGCGTCGCCGCTTCACCCTGGAGCGCGGCAACGGTTCGTCGGAAGACATCACCGGCCGCATCCTCGACCTGATGGCACCGCAGGGCAAGGGCCAGCGCTCGCTCATCGTGTCCCAGCCGAAGGCCGGCAAGACGATGATGATGCAGCAGGTGGCCACGGCCATCACCACCAACCATGCGGACGTGCACCTGATCGTGCTGCTGATCGACGAGCGCCCGGAAGAAGTGACCGAAATGCAGCGCACCGTGCGCGGCGAGGTCATCAGCTCGACCTTCGACGAACCGGCCGCGCGCCACGTGCAGGTGGCCGAAATGGTCATCGAGCGCGCCAAGCGCCTGGTCGAGCACAAGAAGGACGTGGTGATCCTGCTCGACTCGATCACCCGCCTGGCGCGTGCCTACAACAACGTCGTGCCGAGCTCGGGCAAGGTGCTGACCGGTGGTGTGGACGCCAACGCCCTGCATCGCCCCAAGCGCTTCTTCGGTGCCGCGCGCAACGTGGAAGAAGGCGGCAGCCTGACCATCATCGCCACCGCGCTGGTCGATACCGGCTCGAAGATGGACGAGGTGATCTACGAAGAGTTCAAGGGCACCGGCAACAGCGAAGTGCACCTGAGCCGTCGCATCGCTGAAAAGCGCGTGTTCCCGGCCATCGACATCAACCGTTCGGGCACCCGTCGCGAAGACCTGCTGATCGAGCCGGAGCTGCTGCAGAAGATCTGGATCCTGCGCAAGCTGCTGCATCCGATGGATGAAATGACGGCGATGGAATTCCTGCTCGACAAGATGAAGAACACCAAGTCCAACGACGAGTTCTTCGGTTCGATGAAGCGCTGATCGCGCGGCATTGATGGAATACGGAAAGGCCCCGCGGTGCGGGGCTTTTTCTTTGGGTGGCGGCAGGACAAACGGCTTCACTTCGCGGACCGGTGATTTGGCGATAATCTGCGGGACAAATGCCTGACTCTCCGCCCCGGCCGCGCTGGCCGGGCCGCCGATTCCCGCTGTTGCCCCATCCGGAGGATCCGGCGGGTCCAGCCCTGCCCGATCCTTCAACTGCATGCGCACACTGTCTCCCCGGCTCAACCTGGGCAAGCTGATCCTTGCCCTGGCCCTGCTCAGCGCCGTCATCGCCCTGGCCAATACGCTGCTTGCCAGCTATCGCGTGCAGCGCGACCAGCTGGTGGGCAACACCCTGGAAGCCAACCGCGTGTACGCCACCAAGCTGGCCGAGACCACGCAGAACTTCCTGCTGGCCGCGCAGCAGCAGCTGGCCTATGCCGCCACCCGGCTTGGCGACAACGACATGGATCCGGCCCAGGCGCAGGATGAGGCCCGTCGCCTGCAGCTGCAGTCCAGCAGCTTCAACTCCTCGCTGGTGGTGGCCAACGACGGGCGGGTGATCGCGACCTCGCCGCAGAGCCTGCAGCTGCAGGGCGAGATCCTGCGCAGCGCTGGCAACAAGGCAGCGTTGGAACGGCGCCAGCCGATGATCAGCGATCCCTACCAGTCGGCCACCGGCAAGCTGCTGATTTCGATCTCGCACCCGGTATTCGACCGCAGCGGCCAGTACCGGGGCTATGTGAGCGGCACCCTGTACCTGCGCCAGCGCAGTGCACTCAACACCCTGCTGGGTACGCACTACTACCGCGACGGTTCCTACCTGTACGTGGTGGACCGCCATGGCCGCCTGATCTATCACAACAACCCCAAGGAAGTGGGCACCTACGCGTTGAACAACCCGGCGGTGAAAGAAGTGATGCGCGGCCAGCGCGGTGCGCAGCAGGTGCGCAACAACCACCAGGTGGCGATGCTGGCCGGTTACGCGCCCGTGGCGGCAACCGGCTGGGGCATCGTCGCGCAGCGCCCGACCGAGGCGACGCTGCAGCCGCTGTCACGCCTGATGTCGGCGGTGATCTGGAATGCCATTCCGCTGGGCGTGCTGTCGCTGCTGATCACCTGGTGGTTCGCCCGCCGCATTTCGCTACCGCTGTGGCAGCTGGCGCGCAACGTGCAGGACGGCGAAGACACCGGCAATGCGATCAGCCACGTCAATGGCATCCGTGCCTGGTACTTCGAAGTGGCGCAGCTGAAACAGGCTGTGCTGTACAGCTTCAATGCGCTGCAGGACCGGATCGGCACGCTCAACCGCGCCAGCCGCACCGATCCGCTGACCGGCCTGCTCAACCGTCGCGGGCTGCAGCAGGCGCTCGACGCGCTGCAGGCGCAGGGCCTGCCGTTTGCGATCCTGACGCTGGATATCGACCGCTTCAAGTCGATCAACGACAGCCACGGTCACGACGTCGGTGATGCGGCCATCATGCATATCGCCGAACAGATGCGCCGCCATTCGCGCGAGACCGACGTGCTGTGCCGCGCCGGTGGCGAGGAGTTCCTGGTGCTGCTGCCGGGCGTTGGCATCGAAGCGGCCCGGCAGACCGGCGAGCGCCTGCGCCAGGCCATCGCCGACGAACCGTTCGCTCCGGTGGGCACCATCACCGTGTCACTGGGAGTGGCCCACTTCCCCAGTTTCCATACCGATCCGGAACAGGCACTGCGCTTGGCCGACAAGGCCCTGTACCTGGCCAAGGAACAGGGCCGCAACCGGGTGGTGGTGTACCCGCACGCCGATTGAGCACATCGATTCAAGCGGGATGCGCCGGGGCAGGCCCGGCGCATCCCGCAATGACGCATCAGCCCAGCGGGGTGAGCAGGCGCGGGCCTTCCTGCGCACGACCCACCATGTACACACCGCCTTCGGGCAGCAGATCGCTTCCGGCGACCAGGGTTTCCTCACCGGTCTTCCACGGCGCCTGCTGGCGCGGGCCGGGAATGTACGCGGTCCAGCGACCGTAACGCTCACGCGAATCCTGGAAGGCGAAGCGCACCGGTACGCGCACGGTCCAGAAATCGCGATCCTTGTCCTCACCGGTTGTGGGCGGGTTGAACGTCCAACGCTTGGCGCTATTGACGCTGGCCTTGGCCAGGATATCGCGCAGCTGGTTCATCGCGCGCGCGGTACCAATCACGGTCAGATTGGTCTGCTCGGCAATCACATCAGCCACCCTGCCATCGCGGCCGACCTTGACCATCAGCATGACCGTGCCCTCCCCCTGCATGGTCACCGCCTGCGGTGGGTAATCCGGTCCCCGCAGTGCATTGCTGGTCACCCTGTCGGTGCCGACCTCTCGCTCGCCATCCACCTTGCTGAAATTGGCATCGACCAGGCGGACCCGCATGGTGCCCTCGGCAGCATTGTCGGCCATCAGCCGCAGGCGCACCGCAGTGCGTGCCTGCACGGGCGCACCATTGACCAGCACCGGGTCGAAACGCCAGCCCTGCACGGCCTTGTCCACGAAATCGGCAATACCCACGTCGATCTTCTCGCGACGATCGAGCTGGAAGCCTTCAACCTGGCCTTCGCGGCCGATGTCGATGACGCCACCAAGGGTCATGCTGGCCTCGGCCTGCCTGCGTACCTCGCGCGCGGTCTGCGCATCGGCGGTATCGATCAGGGCGGCACCGCCAGACACCGCAAGGGCCAGTGCCAGGAAAAGAGAAGAACGCATCACAGCCACTCCTTGTGCATGAAGATGATGAAGTCTGCCCCCCGGGCAGGGGCCGATGAAACGTGGGGGCGGTTGACCGGCATCATTGCTCGGCAAGCGGAGTCAACAGACGCAGCCCGCGGGTAGCGCTATCGACCATGTAGACGCCACCGGCCGGCAACAGATCGGTACCGACCTGCGCGGCATCGTCGGTGGTGCGCCACGGGGCCTGCTGGCGGGGGCCGGGAATGTAGGCCTGCCAGCGGCCGTAAGGAGTGGGGGGTTGCTTGCTACCCTTGTCGTTCAGCGCGAAGGTGACCGGCACGCGCACGGTCCAGAACGCCAGGCCTTTGTCCCCGCCGGAAGTCGGCGGAGTGAACGTCCACTTGCGGGCCTGGCTGATGCTGGCCTTGGCCAGCATGTCGCGCATCTTCTGCATCGCGTGCTCGGGTGCCACCACGCCCATGTTCACCTGTTCGGCGATGACGTCGGCAACCGCACCATCACGCTCGACCTTGACCAGCAGCATCACCTCGCCCTGTGCGCCGACGCGGAATGCCGCCTCCGGATAGCGCGGAGGCCTCATCTGGTTTCCGGTCACTGCGTCGGTGGCCTTGTCGTCATACTCGCTGAAATCCACGCTGGTCATGCGCACTTCCGTGCTGCCATCGACGCCGGGCCTGCCCAGCAGACGTACGCGCAACGGTGCATGTTTCGCCACCGGCTTTCCGTCCACCAGGGTAGGTTCAAACTGCCACCTGCGGATCGTGCCATCCACGAACGCGGCGATGGCCGGTGCGATCGACACCTGCTGGTCCAGCATAAGGCCACTGACCGTGCCATCTGCAGCGACATCGATGTTGCCGGTCAAGACCATGCTGGCTTCGGCGGTGGCACGCACCGCGCGTGTGCTCTGCGCTGCCGCATCGGTGCTGAGCAGGGCGCCAGCCGAGCCGATCGCAAGCGCGAAGGCGAGAAACAGGGGAGAACGCATCATTGCCGATCCTTGGTGATGAAAGTGCCGAGATTACCCGAGTTCCTCGCAGTCGGCGCGGCCAATCACGCCAACCGCTGCGCAGCCGAATACGGTGGAGTGTCCGGATAATCGCCCGCCGCAAAGCGCGCCTGCAGCCCCTGCCACCAGGCAGGATCGAACAGATGACGATAGTGCTCGCGCACCGCTGCCAGTTCCTGCGCCGGCAAGCCCATGAACGGCCCGAACCGCTCGGGGAAAACATCGCGCGGACCGACATGGAACCAGGGCTCATCGGCCATCGCTTCTTCCGGAGAGCTTGGCTTGGGCCAGGCCCGGAATACGCAGTCGCTGACCAGGCACAACTCGTCGTAGTCGTAGAACACGGCACGGCCGTGGCGCGACACGCCGAAGTTCTTCGGCAGCATGTCACCGGGGAAGATGTTGTTGCGCGCCATGTCGGTGATCGCCTGCGCGTAGTCGAGTACCGCTGCGCGCACGGCCTCGCCAGCCTGTTCGCGCAGATAGAGATTCAATGGCCGGAAGCGACGCTGCACGTAGCACAACGCAATCTCCACCTCGTCGCCATCCACGCGCACGCTCTGCGCGCACTGCTGCAGCAGCTCGTCCAGCAGCACCGGGGCGAAGCGTTCGCGCGGGAAACGCAGATGCCGGTAGGGCTGTGCGTCAAGCAGGCGACCGACACGGTCGAGGTTGAACACCAGGGCGTACTTCTCCTCCACCTGCTGCCGCGACATCGTCTTGGGCCAAGCGAAACGATCGCGGATCAGCTTGAACACCAGCGGGTAACTGGGCAGGGTGAACACCGCCATGACCATGCCCGGCGTGCCTTCGGCATGCGCCAGACGCTCGTTCGGGTGTTCATTGAAGTGGCGGAAGAACGTCCGGTAGCGCTCGGTCTTGCCCTGTTTGGCGCGTCCGAGCACGGTATAGATCTCGTCGATCGGCTTGCCCGGCAGCAGGCTGCGCAGGAACACCACCGCATCGCCAACCGTACCCAGGTCAGCCTGGAAATAGCTGCGCGACACGCCGAACAGATGGGCCACATCGCGACGCCGGGTCAGCACGGCATCGGCGCGCAGGCCCTGGTCGTCGTTGACCAGCGCGATCACGCACGGCGAGAAACGGTGTTCACCGAACACGCGCCCGACCAGATAGGCGCGACGCTCGCGGTAGAACACGGTATCGAGCAGTTCGATGCTGCGTACCGGCGTGTCGCCCCAGTGCGCCAGATCGTCCTGCAGGCGCACGGCGATGGCGGCGGCACAGCGCAACTGGTGCGCATACGGAACACCGAAGCGGTAGTCGGCCAGCACCCGTTGCAGCGCCTCTACCGGCCGCGTCGGCGAGACCGCGTAGGTGTGGCGCGCCACCGGATGGGTGATCGCATCGGAGGGCTCGACATCGAAGGCGATGAACTCCACTTCCGGGTCCACACCGCGGATGGCGAACAGCCGTCGCGACAACGTGTTGTAGAAGGTCTTGTAGAGCTCGGCGTCGATCAGGCCCTGCAGCAGGGCACTGAAGTGCGCGTGCACCTGCAGCCACAGCGCGCGTTCGCTGATGGCGTCACCGGCCAGCCGCCGCAGCGCATCCATCTGCTCGGCGATGCACTGGTCGTACAGGGCAATGCGCTCCACCGCATCGTGGCGCGCCGCCGCCCAGTCGCGCTGCTGGAAACGCAGCCGGGCACGCGCCGTGATCGCGGCAAAGCGGGCGTGATACTGCTCGAAACCATCGCGGATGGCCTCGGCGATGCGCGGTGCCAGTTCGGTTGCAGTGACAGGATCGGACATGCACGACGTATCCGGGGAAACCGACCTCACCATACGCTGGCGTGGGGTAGCTTGTGTAGAGCCGAGCCACGCTCGGCTGCTGCTGCCTCAGAGAACCAGACAAACGCAACCATTCCTACAGACCCCGGGCGACTGCATTGCCTACTCTTTCAGGCCCATAACGGCATGAGGCGACGCATGCAGCAAATGACCCTGATCCCACGCATGGAGGAAGGCAACGTAATCCCGCAACGGGTACGCGACGGCTACATCAGCGCGACGGCGCTCTGCCAGTCAGTGGGCAAGCGCTGGTCGGACTATCGGTCGCTGAAATCCACCGGTGAGTTCATCGAGGAGCTGACCCTGCAGACCGGCCTCCCGGAGGACCAGCTCATCCATGTGGTGTCCGGGGGCAATGCGGCGATGCAGGGCACCTGGATCCACCCTTACCTTGCCATCAATCTCGGCCAATGGTCGTCACGCAAATTCGCGGTGAAGGTGTCGCAATGGGTGGTGGAATGGCAGCAGGGCCGGGCGAACGCCGTCATGCCCGCCCACATCGAGCGCTACATGCAGAACCGCTCGAAAGTGCCCTACACGCATTTCTCGATGTTGAACGAGCTGACCCTGAACCTGATCGCGCCACTGGAGCAGGCGGGCTATACGCTGCCGCAGGAGCTGGTGCCGGACATCTCCGAGGGCCGGCTGTTCTGCAAGTGGCTGCGCGATCACAAGGGCATCGATCCCAACACCTTCGACACCTATGAGCACAGCTATCCAGACGGCCGCAACGTGCAGGCAAAGCTCTATCCGAACGAGCTCTACGAAGACTTTCGCCGGCACTTCAACGAAACCTGGCTCCCACTGCATGCGCCCAGATACTTTGCTGCGCGCGACAGGCAGGCGCTGACCTTCGTACGCACGCTTCTGCTGCCTTCGACATGACGTCACAGCGGACCGATCCCTGGGCTGCCGTGCAGCACCAGGGATCGGTCCCACCGGGCCGGCTCAGATCGCCAGTTCGGCCTCCACGTCCTGCACCTTGCGCCGCGCCAGGGCGAGGTTGGACTTGGTCCGGTCCAGCACGATGTAGAAGAACAGGCCCTTCTTCTTCGCCACCGGGCGCATGATGTGATACGCCTTGCCGAGCGAGATCAGGATGTCCTCGATGCCATCGTTGAGGTTGAGCGAGGCGGCGGTTTTCATCTTCGCGCGGATCACTTCGGTGTTGCCGGCCGCCGCCACTTCCATGTCCATGCCCGAACCGGCCTCACCCAGCAGCATGCCGCTTTCGTAGTCGACCAGCGCCACGGCCTGCGCGCCATCGATACCCATCAGTGCAGTCAACGAATCATTCAATCCAGCCACGTTGCACCCCTCTCAATGTTGGTTCGAGCCCCTCGTTCCCCTGCGGCCGGGCTCACGATCCGCTGAGTTCGGCCAGGATCGCCTGGCCACATTCCCTGCTCTGCCACAGCACCTGGCCGATCACGCTGCGCTGGTCGCAGGCCGCCATCAGCAGCAGCGGCGCTCGCCCCTCGGCCTGGATGGCCAGCATCAGTACCTTGCCGCCGGCGGCCTCCAGCATCAGTGTCTGCAGATCGCCCAGTGCCAGTTCGCGTCCCACTGCTGCGGCCAGGGCCAGCATCGCGCTGGTCATCGCCGCCAGGCGTTCGCCGCGCCCCTCCGCACCAGCACTGACCAGGGCAAAGCCATCGACGCTGGCCAGCACCACGGTCCGCACCCCTTCCACCCGCTGCTGCAGGTCCTGCAGCAGCGGCTGCAGGCGCTCGCGCTGCTGCGCGTCCGGCAACGGCGCGCCTTGTCCATCAGCCATGTGCGGCCACCAGTGCATGCGCTTCCATTTCGCTCATCAGTACGTCCATCAGCAGCAGTCCTTGTTCACGATCACGGGCATCCACCGCCAGCAACGGCAGCGGCTGGCCATCGAGCCGGGCGCGCTCGGCCCAGTCATCCAGTGCCGCTGCCGGCACCTGGTCAAGATGGGTCACCGCCACCACCAGGGCCAATGCCGGACCGAACGGGCGCAGCACCTGCAGGTAGGCGTCCAGCTCAGCGGCCACCCCGGCACGGCGCGCGTCCAGCAGCAACACCGCACCGCGCGCACCCTGCAGCAGGATCGGCCACAGGAAATCAAAGCGCTGCTGGCCAGGCGTGCCATACAGGCGCAGCCTCTCGCCGTTGGGCAGGTCGATATCGGCGTAGTCCAGCGCCACCGTGGTCGAAGCCTTGTCGGCACCCGCGCGGTCACTGTTGGCTACGTCGGTGTCGACCACCGCACCGGCGGCGATGCTGCGTACCAATGTCGACTTGCCGCTGCCCATGCCACCGAGCACCACCACCTTGTGCTCACGCATCGCGATCACTCCCGCGCAGCGTGCGCCACAGGCGTGCGAGCAGGCCGTTGTCGGCAGTGCTGGCACGCGCCCCCACCAGCGGTACTGCAGGTGCGACCTGCAGCTGCGCATAACCGCACAGGTAGGCGGCGTGGATGAAATCGCGCACGGCGGCGGCGGGAAGATCCAGCAGCATCGCGCACTCGTCCACCGTGCAGGCACGCTTGAGCAGCAGCGAACATAGACGGAAGCCATCGTGATCGTGGCCGAGCACGCGGAAGTCCGGCCAGCGCAGCAGCTTCACCGACGCCCCGCGCAGGCGCTCATCCAACGCCTGCCAGTGACGGCTGCGCTGCGCCCATTGCCACAGCAACGGACGCAACGGCAGTCGCGTGCGGTCACCCGCCAGTGCCTGCAGCTGCGCCGGCAGCAGCGCATCCAGATACAGGTGCTCGAAGCCGTGTGCCAGCCGTTCCACCAGCACGGTAGCCGGCTCGTGCAGCAGCACCGCCTGGTCCTGTTCCAGATCCAGCAGCAGCAGCGGCTCTCCACCCTCGCCCAGCAGCGCCTGGCCCTGCCGCGATGGCAGCCGCTCGCGCAGCAGGCGGGTGATCGCATGCGCGCCGTCAGCCAGGCGGATCGGTGTCGCATCGGTGCCGGTCTGCATGCCGCGCAGCGCCCGTCCTATCGCGCCATCATCCAGTACGTCCTGGCCGCCATCGCCCTCGCGCAACTGGCCGCCGAGGTCTTCGATCCAGCAGTGCAGGCGCGGGCGCTGCTGGCGCATGCGCAGTGCCGCGTTGCGCAGCGCAGGCGTATCGCGAATCACCAGCAGATCGCAGTCGTCCAGGTCCTGGCTGCGGCGGATCTGTCCGTCCGGCAGCGCCGAGGCCATCCGCAGCCTCTGCAGCAGGGCCTGTTCGCCCTGGATGTCGGTTCCCACTACGAGCACGCGTGCCATCCGTGTTCCCCGTGCGACCACCTCCCCGGCGGTCTCGCATCGCCAAGGCTAGGCCATGGCTTGCCGCCATCGTCGTGATCGACTGCTCATATTGGTGGCAGTGGTGAACATGCATGCGTCCGTTCTGCGACGGCCATCGCGGGCAAGTTTCATGCCGTGTTGACGGCGTTCCGACAGATGACGGATTTCACGGTTTTGTGCAGCTCCCGTCCGCGCGTGGACAGGCACCAGCGGCATGCGGGCAAAAAGAAACCCGCGCCGAGGCGCGGGTTTCTTTCCAGGTCTCAACCGGGCGGCGATGAATCAGCCGCGCAGCTGCTCCAGCGCGGCATTGAAGGTCGCGCTCGGACGCATCGCGGCAGCGGCCTTGGCCACATCCGGACGGTAGTAGCCGCCGATGTCCACGGCCTTGCCCTGCACCGCGATCAGCTCGTCAACGATCTTCTGCTCGTTGTCGGCCAGCGCCTTGGCCAGCGGAGCGAAGCGTGCCTGCAGTGCGGCATCTTCGTTCTGCGCTGCCAGGGCCTGCGCCCAGTACAGGGCGATGTAGAAGTGGCTGCCACGGTTGTCGATGCCACCGAGCTTGCGCGACGGCGACTTGTCGTTGTCCAGGAACTGGCCGTTGGCCTCGTCCAGCGCCTTGGCCAGCACGCGGGCGGCAGCGTTGTCGTAGCGGTTGCCCAGATGCTCCAGCGACGCGGCCAGGGCCAGGAACTCACCCAGCGAATCCCAGCGCAGGTAGTCCTCTTCGACGAACTGCTGCACGTGCTTCGGTGCCGAACCGCCAGCACCGGTCTCGAACAGTCCGCCACCGGCCATCAGCGGCACGATCGACAGCATCTTGGCGCTGGTGCCCAGCTCCATGATCGGGAACAGATCGGTGAGGTAATCGCGCAGCACGTTGCCGGTCACCGAAATGGTGTCCTCGCCCTTGCGGATGCGGGCCAGCGAGAAGGTGGTCGCTTCCACCGGCGGCAGGATGCGGATATCCAGGCCGGTGGTGTCGTGGTCCTTCAGGTACGTCTCGACCTTGGCGATGACCTGCGCGTCGTGGGCGCGGGCGGCGTCCAGCCAGAACACGGCCGGGGTGCTGCTCAGGCGCGCGCGTTCGACGGCCAGCTTGACCCAGTCCTGGATCGGCGCGTCCTTGGTCTGGCACATGCGCCAGATGTCACCGGCTTCCACGGCGTGTTCGAACACCACGTTGCCGGCCTCGTCGGTGACCTTGACCACGCCGTCGCCAGCGATCTGGAAGGTCTTGTCGTGCGAGCCGTACTCTTCAGCCTTCTGCGCCATCAGGCCGACGTTGGGCACCGAGCCCATGGTTGCCGGGTTGAAGGCACCGTTGCTGCGGCAGTCGTCGATGACAGCCTGGTACACGCCGGCATAGCAGCGGTCCGGAATGACCGCCTTGGTGTCCTGCAGCTTGCCTTCGGCATTCCACATCTTGCCGGAGTCGCGGATCATCGCCGGCATCGAGGCGTCGACGATCACGTCGCTCGGCACGTGCAGGTTGGTGATGCCCTTGTCCGAGTTGACCATGGCCAGGCCCGGACGCTGAGCGTACTCGGCCTGCAGGTCGGCTTCGATGGCGGCACGGGTGGCTTCGGGCAGCGACGGCAGGCGCGCGACCAGATCACCGATGCCGTTGTTGGCATCGAAACCGGCCTGCTTGAGCGTGTCGGCGTGCTTGGCGAGCACGTCCTTGTAGAACTCGTTGACGACCACGCCGAACATGATCGGGTCGGAGACCTTCATCATGGTCGCCTTCAGGTGCAGCGAGAACAGCACACCCTGCGACTTGGCGTCGGCAATCTGCGCATCGATGAAGGCGGCCAGCGCCTTGCGGCTCATCACTGCCGCGTCGACGATCTCACCGGCCTTGACCGCGGTCTTTTCCTTCAGCACGACGGTGCTGCCGTCCTTGCCGTGCAGGGTGATCTTCAGCGCGCCGGCGTTGGCCAGGGTGGCCGACTTCTCGCTGCCGTAGAAATCACCCGCGTCCATGTGCGCAACGTGCGACTTCGAATCGGACGCCCAGGCGCCCATGCGGTGCGGGTGCTTGCGGGCGTAGTTCTTCACCGACAGCGGCGCGCGCCGGTCGGAATTGCCTTCGCGCAGCACCGGATTGACTGCGCTGCCCTTGACCTTGTCGTAGCGCGCCTTGTAGTCGCGCTGCTGGTCGTCGGCCGGGGTCTCCGGGTAATCCGGCAGCGGATAGCCCTGGTCCTGCAGTTCCTTGATGGCGGCCTTCAGCTGCGGCACCGAGGCGGAGATGTTCGGCAGCTTGATGATGTTGGCGTCGGGGGTGGTCGCCAGCTGGCCCAGCTCGGCCAGGTCATCGTTGACCTTCTGCGCATCGCTCAGCAGTTCCGGGAACAGCGACAGGATGCGGCCGGACAACGAGATGTCACGGGTTTCCACTGCGATGCCCGCGGTGGAGGTATAGGCGTCGACGATCGGCAGCAGCGACTGGGTGGCCAGGAACGGTGCTTCGTCGGTCAGCGTGTAGAGGATCTTGGACATGGGGGACTTGGACTCTGTAGCAGTGCTCAGGGGAAGGCCGGCGCCAGCGCCGGGCCACGTGCAACCGTGTCACTTTCCCCGCCGCCGTCAGGGTGGGCGCGCGCCGGGGAAACCCCTGCATTGTCGCGTTTTCAGCCGCGCGGGGCAAAGCAGTGCCATACGCGGCGGTACTGCACGCCGGCAACGCTGTGATCCATCCACGCATGGCGTGGGTCTGCGGAAACATCGCCGCGCGAGGAACGGCCAGGTGTCTGCACCCGTAGATCCACGCCATGCGTGGATGAGGCCTTCCCGCAACGCCACCAACAAAAAAGGACGCAGCCTCGCGGCTGCGTCCATCGTGAGTCCAACCGGGAGAGAGTCGGCGGGACTTACTTGACCTCGAACTCCTGCGGCGTTCCGGCCGCCTTACCATCAACCATGACTTCGGCGCGGTACTTGCCGGCCGGCCAGCCATTGGCATTCTTGAAGGTGATGTTGGTGGTCTCTGCACCGCTGGTGTTCAGGGTTGCGTTCTGCTCACCGGCCACCTGGCCATCCTGGAAGGTCAGCTTGGCGCCGACGGTGACATTGTTGGCCGCGCCATCGGTCTTCACCGAGACGATGACATCGTCCTTCGGCGCGAACAGGGCGGCCGTGGTCACCGACTTGTCAGCTGCGGCGGTCTTGCCGACAGTGACCGCCGATACCGCTACGGCCGACGCAGCCATCGGTGGCGGTGCGCCGGTCATCGGCGCGGGCGCCTCGGCCGGCGTGGTTGCCGCCGGAGCCGCGTTGTTGTCTGCGGTTTCTTCCTTCTTCTTGCAGCCCACCAGGGCGACGCTGCCCAGCAGCGCGGCCAGCAGGGCATTCTGAAGCGGGGTCGTCTTGATCATTCGGGGTTCCTCCAAGGATTGTTCGGACGGCGATTGGATCGCCGGTATTACTTCGGCGGCAGTTTCAGGGTCTGGCCCGGGAAGATCTTGTCCGGGTCGTCGAGCACATCGCGGTTGGCTTCGAAGATCTTCTTCCAGGCGTTGGCATCGCCCAGGTGCTGCTTGGCGATCTTCGACAGCGAATCACCCTTCTGCACGGTGTAGGTGCCACCGCTGACCACCTCGGCGGTACTGTCCACCGAAGCACTGACGCCGGAAAAGTCCGCCTTGGGGACCTGCTGGGCGGTACTGTCGACGCTGCCACTGACGCCGGAGAAATCGGCTTTCTTCTCGGTACTCATCCACACACTCCCGTCTGTATGACTACATGGCTGGCACGGTGTCATAGAGGTTGTTAAATGGGGATGGTGCCGATGTGAAGCCGCCCCCCGGGGCGGCTGAACAATCGGGGCCCAACCGGTAGCGCCGGGCCATGGCGGGGGGCTCTGCATATGGCCGCTGCGCTCGCCGGGCATGGCCCGGCGCTATCTGTAACCGCCTGCGGCGGTTACTGCCGCAGTTCGCGGTAGGTCGCGGCCGGGGCGGCAATGCCAGGGCTGGCGCGCCACGGGTTGATGTCCAGGCCACCGCGACGGGTATAGCGGGCTTCGACTTCCAGCCACTGCGGCCGGCAGCGCGCGGACACTTCACTGAAGATGCGCTCGACGCACTGCTCATGGAACTCCGCGTGCTCGCGGTAGCTGACCAGGTAGCGCAGCAGGCCGGCACGATCGATCTGCGGGCCGCGGTAGCGCAGGCTGACAGTGGCCCAGTCCGGCTGCCCGGTGACCGGGCAGTTGGACTTCAGCAGGGCCGAGACCAGGGTCTCCTCCACCAGCGCATCGGCGTTGGCCGACAGGTAGTCCGCCTGCGGCGGGCCATAGCAGTCGATGTCCACCTCAAGGCCGTCGATCGACTCGCCCAGCGGTGATTCGCGCAACGCCGGCAGGCCGAACGTGACCTGGACCGGGGCGCCGGCGCAGGCCGACAGGTCGGCGACGAGGCGCTCGCGCAGGGCTTCGGCACTGTCGATGCGGGTGCTGTTGAGGGAGTTCAGGTACAGCTTGAACGACTTCGATTCGATCAACCGCGGCGAGGTGCACGGCACCTGCACGGTGGCGACGGCGACCTGCGGTTTGCCACGCGGGTCAAGCCAGCTCAGCTCGAAGGCGTGCCAGCGGTCATGGCCGACGAAGGGCAGCGCGGCCTCGTCCAGACCGATCTCGGCGCGGGCGCCGACGCGCGGGATGGGAAACAGCAGGCCGGGATCGTACTGCGACGGGTAACTGACCTCGCGACCGAGGCTGGAATCCTGTGGGGTGTTCATGGTGCTTATTGTATCGCGCGCAGAGCGGGCCTTCGGCCGGGTCGGCCAACGGCGGAGCCCCTCCGTGGTGGGGTTGGTTGGTCGCGGAAAGCCCCGACTCCCGGGTGCGGGCCGGGCGGGTGGGGCTGGCGGGGACGCCGTGAATCCATCCTTGGAGGCTTAGCCGCGCCATCCATG
>NZ_JFYS01000015.1:0-96451 GCF_000632045.1 Stenotrophomonas sp. RIT309 | reverse complement strand
AGCGCCATGGGCCCGAGGCATGCCTCGGGCGGATTGGGCAGGACGCCCAACCCCGGTCTTGCCGTGTGCGCAGGACAGCGCACACGAGCAAGGCGCGCCGAGCCTACAGGGGTGAGGGCGCTTTGCTTGCGAAGCACTGCTTCGCAAGCGCCCGAACGCACAGCCGCTAGCGGCTGGGCCGGTCTGGGGATTCACGGCGTCCCCTGCACAGCCCACCCACCCGGCCTCACCCGCAATGCTGGAAGCATGCGCAGCCACGAGGGGCTCAGCCGTTGGCAGGAAACCCGCCACCTACATGACCGCCGGAAAACAGCCCCCGCCCTGTACACCCCGCATCACCCGTTTTTCGCCTGCGATTAACCGCACCAGGACCACGGTGGACCTGCGCCGGCATCCCTGTCGTCGCGCTTCCCTCGTCCCCTTGGAATACGATCATGGCCAACCAGCAGAACCGTCATCCCGGCAAGGAACAGCAGGGCAAAACACCGCAGGAACAGCAACGCCAGCAGCAACAGCAACAGCAGCCGAACGAGCAGCAGAAGAAGAATCCGCAACAAGGTTCCATGAAGAACCCGCAGCAGCGCTGATGCAGCCAGGGGACCAGAGCCCGCGTTGCGGGGTCTGGTCCCGCTGCCGCCGGTCGGTTCAATCCGGAATCGGCAGCGCCCAGGTCTCCTTGACCTCTTCCATCACGATGTAGCTCTTCGACTCACGCACATGTGGCAGGGTCAGCAGGGTGCTGCCGAGCAGCTTGCGATAGGACGCCATCTCGCTGATCCGTGCCTTCAGCAGGTAATCGAAATCGCCCGACACCAGATGGCATTCCAGCACGTTGGGCAGCTTCAGCGCCGAACGCCGGAATTCCTCGAAGATGTCGCCGGATTTGTAGGCCAGGCTGATCTCCACGAACACCAGCAGGCTCGCTTTCAGCGCGCTGGGGTCCAGGTGCGCGTGGTAGCCGGTGATCACCGCTTCGCGCTCCAGCCGGCGCACACGCTCGGTGCACGGGGTGGTCGACAGGCCGACCCGTTCGCCCAGCTCGGTGAAGGAAATGCGGCCTTCGGCCTGCAGGATGCGCAGGATCTTGCGGTCGATCTTGTCCAGCTCGCGGGGACGGGTGGCCATGGGCGTCAAGCTCGGGGAATGAATCACAGGGAAATATCCTGACTGCATTGCTGAAATCAGGCAAATCATCTGGATACGGAAGAATATACTTCCCCGATTATGGCCCCTGCGCACGCAAATGCAGGGAATGATCGGGTTGGAGAATTCCCATGCGAGTCCTAGTCCTCGGCAGCGGCGTGATCGGCACCACCAGTGCCTGGTACCTGCGACAGGCCGGGTTTGAAGTCACGGTCGTCGACCGCCAGCCCGGTCCCGCGCTGGAAACCAGCTTCGCCAATGCCGGCCAGCTGTCATTCGGCTACACCTCGCCGTGGGCTGCCCCGGGCGTGCCGAAGAAGGCCATCGGCTGGTTGTTCGAAAAGCACGCACCGCTGGCGATCAAGCCGGGCATGGACCTGGCCCAGTACCGCTGGCTGTGGCAGATGCTGCGCAACTGCACCCACGAGCGCTACGCGATCAACAAGGCGCGCATGGTGCGCATGTCCGAGTACAGCCGCGACTGCCTGAACGAGCTGCGTGCGCAGATCGGCATCGATTTCGAAGGGCGCGACCTGGGCACCACCCAGCTGTTCCGCACCCAGCAGCAGCTGGATGCATCGGCGCAGGACATCGAGATCCTGGCCCAGTACGGTGTGCCGTACGAAGTGCTGGATCGCGCCGGCATCATCAAGGCCGAGCCAGCGCTGGCCCACGTCGATGGCCTGGTGGGTGCGCTGCGCCTGCCGCGCGACCAGACCGGCGATTGCCAGCTGTTCACCCGCCGCTTGGCGCAGATGGCGGCCGAAGCGGGGGTCGAGTTCCGTTACGACCAGGACATCACCGGCGTGGAATCCGACGGCGACCGCATCACCGGCGTGCGCATCGGCGGCAAGCTGGAAACCGCGGACCGCTTCGTGGTCGCACTGGGCAGCTATTCGCCGGGACTGGTCGCGCCGCTGGGCATGCGCCTGCCGGTGTATCCGCTGAAGGGCTACTCGCTGACCCTGCCGATCACCGACCCGGCGATGGCACCCACTTCGACCATCCTCGATGAGAGCTACAAGGTGGCGGTGACCCGCTTCGACAACCGCATCCGCGTCGGCGGCATGGCCGAGGTGGCCGGTTTCGACCTGTCGCTGTCGCCGCGCCGCCGCGAGACGCTGGAGCTGGTGGTGCGCGACCTGTACCCGAAGGGCGGTGACCTGGCCAAGGCCGAGTTCTGGACCGGCCTGCGCCCGGCCACGCCGGACGGCACGCCGGTGATCGGCGCCACGCCGTTCCGCAACCTGTTCCTCAACACCGGCCACGGCACGCTGGGTTGGACCATGGCCTGCGGCTCGGGCCGCTACCTGGCCGACCTGATGAGCGCGCGCCAGCCGCAGATCAGCACCGAAGGCCTGGATATCTTCCGCTACGGCCAGTACCGCCACGCCCCGCAACATGAGAACCGCACATGCGTCCTGCCCGCGCGCTGATCGACCTGGGCGCACTGCGCAGCAACTATCGCCTGGCCCGTGAACTGGGCGGTGGCAAGGCGCTGGCGATCCTCAAGGCCGATGCCTATGGCCACGGTGCGGTGCGCTGTGCGCAGGCACTGGAAGGCGAGGCCGACGGCTTTGGCGTGGCCACCATCGAAGAAGCGCTGGAACTGCGCCAGGCCGGCATCCGTGCGCCGATCCTGCTGCTGGAAGGCATCTTCGAGCCCAGCGAAATGGCGCTGGTGGCCGAGCATGACCTGTGGTTCTCGGTCGGTTCGCCGTGGCAGCTGGAAGCGCTGGTCGCGTTCGACAGCCCGCGGCCGCTGACGGTGTGGCTGAAGCTGGACAGCGGCATGCACCGGCTGGGCCTGGACGTTCCCGGATTCCGCGCCGCGCACGCGCGTTTGTCTGCACTGCCGCAGGTGGCGCGCATCGTGATGATGACCCACCTGGCACGCGCCGATGAACTGGACAGCGAGCGTACCCGTGAGCAGGCCGCGACCTTCGTCGAGGCCATCGATGGTCTTGAAGGCGAGACCAGCATCTGCAACTCGCCGGCGCTGCTGGGCTGGCCGGACGTGCGCAGTGACTGGGTGCGCCCGGGCCTGATGCTGTACGGCGCCAATCCGCTGCCGGACAACAGTGAACTCACCGCGCGCCTGCGCCCGGTGATGACGATGCAGTCCAAGGTGTTCGCCGAGCGCTGGATCGAAGCCGGCGAGCCGGTCGGCTACGGTGCGCGCTTCGTGGCCAAGGCGCGCACACGCGTGGGCGTGGTCGCACTGGGCTATGCCGATGGTTATCCGCAGTTCGCCCCCAATGGCACGCCGGTGCTGATCGATGGCCAACCCGGTGGACTGATCGGCCGCGTGTCGATGGACATGCTGACCGTGGACCTGACCGCGCATGCGCAGGCCGGTGTTGGCAGCGTGGTGGAACTGTGGGGTACGGCGCCGACCCTGTCCGATCTGGCGCCGCGTTGCGGTGTCAGTGCCTACCAGCTGCCGTGCGGCGTCAAGCGCGTGGCACGCATCTACCAGGACTGACCGGCTCTGGTAGCTGCCGACCTTGGTCGGCGCTGCGAATGCGTGTCGACCAAGGTCGACACCTACCGGATCGGATCAGCGCTGCACACGGCTCTGGTAGCTGCCGACCTTGGTCGGCGCTGTGAATGCGTGTCGACCAAGGTCGACACCTACCGGATCGGATCAGCGCTGCACACGGCTCTGGTAGCTGCCGACCTTGGTCGGCGCTGTGAATGCGTGTCGACCAAGGTCGACACCTACCGGATCGGATCAGCGCTGCGCACGGCTCTGGTAGCTGCCGACCTTGGTCGGCGCTGTGAATGCGTGTCGACCAAGGTCAACACCTACCGGATCGGATCAAACCCTGGTCGGCGCTGTGGCTGCGTGTCGACCAAGGTCGACACCTACCGGGCAGCGGTAACGCGTGAGGTCAGCTGGCGCTTCACCCAGTCATCGATCAGGCGCTTTTCATAGCGCAGCGGATCGGTATCGCTCTTCAGGCCGATGTTGTGCAGGTAGCCGCTGTCGCTCAGGCGGGCGTCGCCTTCATCGATGATGCGCCCGCTGGCGTCCTTCAGCGTGTACTGCAGGGTGATCCGCGGTGGGTAGATGTCGCGCATGATCCGGATGTCGCGGCCACGCGGGCCGTGCCAGGGCTCGTAGTCGCCTGCGCGCTTGACGTCCACCAGGGTCACCTCCAGCGTCTGCCCGGCCTGCAGGGGCTTGGCGGCGCTGGTCTGCACGTAGCGTGCCAGCTGCTGCACCCAGTCCCCGCGTTCGGCCTCGAAGCGGTTGGTGCTCTGGCGGATCTCGGTGAATTGCGCCGGATCATTCCACTGCACGCTGACCGGGCCATTGGCCTGTAGTGCGCGCGGCGCATCGGGCGCGGTTACCGTCCGCGGCGCGGCGGCCACGCTGCCCACGGCAAGCATGCCGGCCAGCAGCAGGGCGGTTGAAAGCGAACCTTTCATGGCGGTCTCCTGCGTCCCCGAAGCGGGGAGGATGATGATCTCGGATCGAGTGTGATCCCGCCGCCGGGCCGCAGCAATGGCCAGTAGCGTCAAATGCGTCAACAGTTGCCGCCAATTCATGGTCGTCAACCCTGACTGACGGCGCTTGACGCTGTGAATACGCACTCTGGAAGATGCTGTACCTCCATCCGGTCTTTTCCTCCCACGCCCTTGTCCACACTGCCGCCCCTCGTGGAGCGCTCACCCTTGATGGTGCCGACGCCCGAAACCGACCTGCACCATGGCGTGCTTGAGCGCATCCACGCAGGTTTCTGTGTGATCCAGGTGCTGTTCGATGGCGACGAGGCGATCGACTACCGCTTCCTCGAGGTCAACGATGCCTTCGAGCGCCACACCGGCCTGAAGGATGCCTGTGGCAAGCGCATGAGCACGCTGGAGCCCCATCACGAAGGTGACTGGTTCCGGATCTACGGCGAAGTGGCGCGGACCGGGCGACCGGCCCAGTTCGAAATGGATGCCCGTGCTCTGGGGCGCACGTTCGCCGTGGATGCCGTTCGGGTTGGCCAGCCGGGCGAGGACAAGGTCGGCATCCTGTTCTTCGACGTGACCGCGCGCAAGCAGATGGAAGTGGAACTGGGCGAGAGCGAGGCCCGTTTCAGTGCGTTGGCCGATGGCCTGCCGATGCCGGTGTGGGTGCTGGACGAGCGCGGCCACGCCCGCTTCGTCAACAGTGCCTTCAGCGAGTTCTTCGGCGGCGACGAGAACCGGGTGCCCGAAGATGTCTGGCGCGGCCTGGTGCATCCCGACGATGCGTCGGTGTTCGAATACGAACTGCAGGAAGCGCTTAAGGCACAGCGTTCGATGCATGCGTTGGTGCGTGCACGTCGTGCCGATGGGCAGTGGCGCTGGCTGGAAATGAACGCACGTCCGCGCTTCTCGCGGATGGGCCGTTTCATCGGCCTGGCCGGCAGCAGCCCGGATGTCACCGAGCGCCGCGAGATCGAACTGGCGCGCGAGGAACTGCTGCAGTCCGAGCGTGCCGCGCGCAGTGCGGCCGAAAACATGGCGCGGCTGAAGGATGAGTTCCTGGCCACGCTGTCGCACGAGCTGCGCACGCCGCTGACCACGATCCTGGGCTGGAGTGAACTGCTGCTGCAGCGCGTCGATTCCACCAGCCCGCTGTACAAGGGCCTGGGCGTGATCGCCAACAGCGCGACCGCGCAGAAGCGGTTGATCTCGGACATGCTCGACCTCAGCAGCATGCTGCTGGGCAAGGTGCAGCTGGAAGTGGAAGTGCTGGACCTGCGCGACCAGTTGAACGAAGCGATGGGCGCACAGGAGCTGGTGGCCGAGGGCAAGGCGCTGGACGTCACCCTGCAGCTGCCGGCACAGCCCTGCCAGGTGCTGGGCGATGCCACCCGGCTGCAGCAGGTGTTCTGGAACCTGTTGTCCAACGCGATCAAGTTCACCCCGGCCGAAGGCCGCATCGACGTGCAGCTGCAGGCCGATGGCAACTATTGGACGATCACCGTGCGCGATACCGGCGACGGCATCGCGCCGGAGTTCCTGAACCATCTGTTCAGCCGCTTCCGCCAGGCCGACGGCACCACCACCCGCCGCCATGGCGGTCTGGGCCTGGGCCTGGCCATCGTGCAGCAGCTGGTCGAGTTGCACGGCGGTTCGGTCAGCGCGGCCAGCGATGGCCACGGTCACGGCTCCACCTTCACCGTGCGCCTGCCGCAGCATCTGCCGGATGCCGAACGGCGTCCGCTGCGTGAGGTCGTCAGCGGTCCTATCCTGGAACCGATGGTGGTCGAGCCGTACCCGCTGCGCGGCCTGCATGTGCTGGCGGTGGAAGACCAGCCTGAAGTGCTGGAGTACCTGCGGCGCATGCTGGAAGAGCAGGGCGCGAGCGTGTCCGCCGCCAGTTCGGCGGGCGAAGCGCTGGCGCTGCTGGCCGACAATGGCCACCTGCAGTACCAGGTGCTGCTGACCGACATCGGCATGCCGGGCATGGATGGCTATGGCCTGGTAAGCACGTTGCGGCAGGACTTGGGCGTGGATGCGGCAGCGCTGCCTGCGGTAGCGGTGACTGCGCTGGCGCGTGCCGATGACCGTCGCCGTGCGTTGGCCTCGGGCTTCCAGGAGCATGTGGCCAAGCCGTATTCGGTGGCCCAGCTGGTGGGTGTGGTGCGGCGCGTGCAGGCCACGCGCGGGGACAACCTGCTGCACTGAGCATTCACGGACGATCGGCGACCCTGCAGTTCAGGAGGTCGCCGATGTCCCGTATTGCTCCCCGTATCCATACTGATTCCGCGCAGATCGCGCGCCTGGAAGCCCTGTTGCCGCAGTTGCAGGGGGAAACCGAGGTGCAGCTGACCCTGCACGATGGCCGACGCCTGCTGGGCACGGTGGCGGTGCAGCCGACGCTGCAACAGTACCGCAACGACGCCGGCGACGAAGGCAGCAATGGCCAGCTGCGGCTGGACGATCTTGATGCGCCGGTGCAGCAGCATTACGTGTGGCTGGATGAAATCGCCAGCATCCGCAGGTTGCCGCCGAGGCTCTGACGGCAACTGCAGATGGCTGCATCCACGCATGGCGTGGATCTACTGTAGAGCCACGCCACGCGTAGCTGCGATGATCATTCGAACAGTAGAGCCACGCCATGCGTGGCTGCGATGGTCATTCGAACAGTAGAGCCACGCCATGCGTGGCTGCGGTGGTCAATGTTCGAACAGCGTTGCCGTCGCTTCGAACCTGCGCGCATACGCGCGCTCCTCGGCTACCCGGGTCACTTCATCGTCTGCCAGATCCGGCGCGCCATAGACGGCGTAGGCCACGCTGCCATCGGCGCCGTGGCCAACCTGGTGCAGGCGGTAGCGGGAATGGCCGCCGCCGGTGTCCTCCGGGTAATGCACGGGGGGATGGCTGCCTTCCAGGTCCATTTCACTGTTGTCGACGACACCTCCGACGAACAAGGCACGCATGCAGGATCTCCAAGGGTTGCGGGGGAGCTTCTACCCTGAACGCTGGCATGTTGCTGCGGCATCAAGGCAACGTTGAAGTTTCGCAAAGCGGTGGCCGGGGCCGGGCCGGGGCGGACAAGCCGGTACAATGGACGGCCCTCACGCTTCCAGTACCCGCGCCGATGGCATCCAGCGACGACGCCCCCCTGCAGACCCTGTTCCTGCCGTTCTCCAGCGGCGCCCTGCGCTGGCCGGAGGGCCCGGTGGCCTTCCTGCGCGCCCGTGACGGCTGGCCACTGCGCGAGCAGGCCGGCGGCCGCGAAGTCGACTGCGAACAGAGCTTCGCCCCGTTCGCGCAGCCGCTGCAGCAGGCCGCTGGCTGGACCGTCAGCGGGCAGCTGGATGATGTTGCCGGCCGCGGCCGTTACCCGCTGGTGCTGGTGCTGCCGCCGCGCCAGCGCGAGGAAGCCCGCGCGCTGTTCGCCCGCGCCCTGGCGCTGGTCGCCGAGGGTGGCCGCATCGTGGCCTGCCAGCACAACAACGAAGGTGCCCGCTCCGGCGAAGGCGACCTCAAGCAGCTGGCTGGCCTCGGCGGCAGCCTGACCAAGAACCACTGCCGCGTGTTCTGGACCGCTCCGCTGCAGGGCCAGCACGATGTGGACGTAGCCAAGCGCTGGGGCGCGCTGGACGCAGTGCGGCCGATCGTCGGCGGCCGTTTCCTCAGCCGTCCGGGCGTGTTCGCCTGGGACCGCATCGACCCGGCGTCGGCCCTGCTGGCCGAGCATCTGCCGGCCGACCTGGCCGGGCGTGCAGCTGACCTCGGTGCCGGTTACGGCTACCTGTCGCGTGAACTGCTGGAGCGCTGCCCGAAGATCACCGCGCTGGACCTGTACGAGGCCGAGAAGCGCGCGCTGGACCTGGCCGAACTCAATCTGGCACCGCCACCGCGCCCCGTGCCGCTGCGCTTCCTGTGGCGCGACGTCACCGCCGGTATCGAGCCGGACTACGACGTCATCATCAGCAACCCGCCGTTCCACACGCCCTCGCGTGCGGATCGCCCGGACATCGGCCAGCGCTTCATCGCCGTGGCCGCGCAGGCGCTGCGCCCGGGTGGGCGCCTGTACGTGGTGGCCAACCGCCACCTGCCCTACGAGTACACGCTCAACGAGAGCTTCGGCGCGGTGCGCGTGGTTGCCGAGCGCGATGGCTTCAAGCTGGTCGAAGCGGTGAAGGGCAAGGGGAAGGGCCGGTGAAGCTGGTCAAGCACATCGCCAACCTCGGCTACGGCAGCCGCAAGCAGGTGCAGTGGATGTTCCGCGAAGGCCGCGTCACCGACGCCGACGGCGAGGTGCTGTACGCCGACGACCAGGTGCCGCATGAAGCGGTGCGGGTCGACGGCGAGCCACTGGACCCGCCGGTGGGCCTGTCGCTGGCGATGTACAAGCCGGCTGGCTACACCTGTTCGACCAAGGACAAGGGCCGCCTGATCTACGACCTGCTGCCGCCGCGCTTCCGCGACCGCGACCCGGTGCTGTCCACTGTCGGCCGTCTGGACCGTGAGACCAGCGGCCTGTTGCTGCTGACCGACGACGGCAACCTGCTGCATCGGATCATTTCGCCGAAGTCGAAGCTGCCCAAGGTCTACGAAGTGGAGCTGGCCGAAGACCTGCGTGGTGACGAGGTGGCGCTGTTTGCCAGCGGCACGCTGATGCTGGAAGCGGAGAAGACGCCCCTGCTGCCGGCTGAACTGCAGGTGCTCGGGCCGCGCAAGGCGCGCCTGGTACTGCACGAAGGCCGCTACCATCAGGTACGCCGCATGTTCGCTGCCGCAGGCAACCATGTGCAGGCACTGCATCGCAGCCGTGTTGGTGGCCTGGACCTGCAGGGACTGGCCGAAGGGCAATGGCGGCTGCTGACCTCCACCGATCTGGATACGTTGTTCGCTCCATGACCTCCATCGCTGCGCTGCCGTTCCTGCCCGACGCCGTCATCTTCGACATGGACGGCTTGATGATCGACAGCGAGCGTGTGTCGCTTGCATGCTGGAGCGAGGCGGCGGAGGAATTCGGCCTGCCCCTGGATGCCAGCTTCTTCGTGCGCATGGTCGGCCTTGGCGACCGCGACAGCCAGGCGCTGCTGCGCCAGCAGGGCATCGAAGACAGCATGATCGAGGCCATGGCCGCGCGTTGCCATGATCTGTACGAGGAGCGCACGCAGACCGGGCTGCCGCTGCGGCCGGGCATCCTGGAACTGCTGGAGCTGCTGAAGGCGCATGCGGTGCCGCGCGCGGTGGCGACCACTACGCGGCAGCCGCGGGCCAACCGCAAGCTGGCTGCAGCCGGGCTGCTGCCATACTTCGATGCGGTGATCACCAGTGGCGATGTGGCGCGGCCGAAGCCGGCGCCGGACATCTACCTGCTGGCCGCGCAGCGGCTGGGACAGGCGCCGGAACGTTGCCTGGCGCTGGAGGATTCGCCGGCGGGAACCCGTGCCGCGCTGGCCGCCGGCATGACCGTGATCCAGGTACCGGATCTGGTGCATCCCGATGAAGAACTGCGCGCGCTCGGCCACCGCATCGTCGGCTCGCTGGTGGACGCGCACGCCTTGCTGCTGCCGCTGCTGCCGAGGTAACGGTGGGGGATGGTGGGTGTCGACCGTTGGCCGGCACGCTTCACCGCTCTCGCCGGGCATGGCCCGGCGCTACCGCTCTGGTGGGTGTCACCTTGAAGCTGGTGGGTGCCGACCGTTGGTCGGCACGCTTCACCGTTCTCGCCGGGCATGGCCCGGCGCTACCGCCCTGGTAGGTGCCAACCTTGGTTGGCACGCTTTCAGATCACACCCTGCCGAACACCAGCGCCGCGTTGGTGCCACCGAAGCCGAAGCTGTTGGACATCACCGTATCCAGCCTCTGCTCGCGGCTTTCGCGCAGGATCGGGAAGCCTTCCACCCTCGGGTCCAGCTCGCCGATGTTGGCCGAGCCGGTCACGAAGCCATCGCGCATCATCAGCAGGCAGTAGATCGCTTCATGCACGCTGGCGGCGCCCAGCGAATGGCCCGACAGCGCCTTGGTCGAGGACAGCGGCGGAATCGCATCGCCGAACACTTCGCGGATCGCACCCAGCTCGGTCACATCGCCCAGCGGGGTCGAGGTGCCGTGGGTGTTGAGGTAATCCAGCGGACGGTCGACGTTCTGCAGCGCCATCTTCATGCAGCGCACGGCGCCTTCGCCGGACGGCGCGACCATGTCGGCGCCATCGGAGGTCACGCCATAGCCGATCAGCTCGGCATGGATGTGCGCGCCACGTGCCACCGCGTGGTCGTAGTCCTCCAGCACCAGCATGCCGCCACCGCCGGCGATGACGAAGCCATCGCGGTCCTTGTCATACGGGCGCGAGGCGCTGGCGGGGGTGTCGTTGAAGCTGGTGGACAGCGCGCCCATCGCATCGAACATCACGCTCATCGACCAGTGCAGGTCTTCACCGCCGCCAGCGAACATGATGTCCTGCGCGCCGTGGCGGATGAGGTCGGCAGCCGCACCGATGCAGTGCGCCGAGGTCGCGCAGGCGGCCGACAGCGAGTAGCTGACGCCCTTGATCTGGAATGCGGTGGCCAGGCAGGCCGACACGGTCGAGCACATCGTGCGCGGCACCATGTACGGACCCACTTTGCGCACGCCACGGCTGCGCAGCAGATCCACCGCACCGACTTGCCATTCGCTGGAGCCACCGCCGGAACCGGCGATCAGGCCGGTGCGCAGGCCGCTGACCTGTTCCGGGGTCAGGCCCGCATCGGTGATGGCATCGGCCATCGCCAGGTAGGCGAAGGCAGCGGCATCGCTCATGAAGCGCTTCTGCTTGCGGTCGATCAGCGCATCCAGGTCGAGGTCGACGCGACCGCCGACCTGGCTGCGCAGGCCGGCTTCGGCGTGGTCGGCCAGCGCGGTGATGCCGGCGCGGCTTTCACGCAGGGCGGCCGAAACGGTATCCAGATCATTGCCGAGGCAGGACGTGATGCCCATGCCGGTGATGACGACGCGACGCATCAGAAGCTCCCGGTTTCGGTGAACAGGCCCACGCGCAGGTCGCGGGCGTTGTAGATCTCGCGGTCGTCCACGTACATGCGTGCGTCGGACTGGGCCATCACCAGCTTGCGGTTGATGACGCGGCTGATGTCGATCTCGTAGCGCACCAGCTTGGCATCAGGCAGCACCTGGCCGGTGAACTTCACTTCGCCGCAGCCCAGGGCGCGGCCCTTGCCGGGGGCACCCAGCCAGGTCAGGAAGAAGCCGGTCAGCTGCCACATGGCATCCAGGCCCAGGCAGCCGGGCATCACCGGGTCGCCGATGAAGTGGCAGCCGAAGAACCACAGGTCCGGGCGGATATCCAGTTCGGCGCGTACCATGCCCTTGCCATGCGGTCCGCCGTCCTCGCGGATTTCGGTGATGCGGTCGAACATCAGCATCGGGTCGTTGGGCAACCGGCCGGCGGCAGCGCCGAACAGTTCACCGCGTGCGCTGGCCAGCAGCTGGTCGCGGTTGAACGCGTGGAGACGAGTCATGGAAAGCGCAATCCTGGAAGCGAAAACAAGGCAACGAGTTCCCGAGGATGCACGACGGATCAGGCGGATATCAAACCGCGTCTCCGTACGCGTGCGTAGTGTTTTCAGCTGAAACCACGCATCCCGTTGATGCACAACGACCATACTTCGGCGTCTGGACCGGTACGGTGCGGGTATCATGTGGGCCAACCATGAACGCACTGCGCAAGATCATCCACGTCGACATGGACGCCTTCTACGCGTCGGTGGAGCAGCGTGACGATCCGTCACTGCGCGGCAAGCCGGTGGTGGTGGCATGGCGCGGTGCGCGTTCAGTGGTGTGTGCCGCTTCGTACGAGGCGCGCGTGTTCGGCGTGCGTTCGGCGATGCCGGCACTGCGCGCCGAGCGCCTGTGCCCGGACGCGGTCTTCGTGCCACCGGACTTCGCGCGTTACAAAGCGGTGTCGCGCCACGTGCGCGAGATCTTCCTGCGCCATACCGACCTGGTCGAGCCGCTGTCCTTGGACGAGGCCTACCTGGACGTAACCGAGCCGAAGAGTGGCATCGAACTGGCCACCGACATCGCCCGCACCATCCGCGCGCAGATCCGCGAGGAAACCAACCTGACCGCTTCGGCCGGGATCGCGCCGAACAAGTTCCTGGCCAAGATCGCCTCGGACTGGCGCAAGCCCGACGGCCAGTTCGTGATTCCGCCGCAGCGGGTGGACGCATTCCTGCTGCCGCTGCCGGTGAACCGCGTGCCCGGCGTGGGCAAGGTGATGGAAGGCAAGCTGGCGGCGCGCGGCATCGTCACCTGCGGCGACCTGCGGCAATGGACGCTGCCGGACCTGGAAGACGCCTTCGGCAGCTTCGGCCGCAGCCTGTACAACCGCGCACGCGGTGTCGACGAGCGGCCGGTCGAACCGGACCAGCAGGTGCAGTCGATCTCTTCGGAGGACACCTTCGCCGAGGACCTGCTGCTGGAAGACCTGAGCGAGGCGATCGTGCAGCTGGCCGGGAAGACCTGGCAGGCCACGCGCAAGACCGAACGCATCGGCCACACCGTGGTGCTGAAACTGAAGACCGCGCAGTTCCGCATCCTCACCCGCAGCTTCACCCCCGAACGCCCGCCCGAGTCGATGGAAGAACTGCGCGACATCGCACTTTCATTGCGCGCCCGCGTCGACCTGCCCGCCGACACCCGCTATCGGCTGGTCGGCGTCGGCCTCGGCGGTTTCCGCGAAAAGGAAGCCGTGGTGCAGGGCGAATTGTTCGAGCACGCAACGAACGATTCCCCACGGACCTGATACATGTGTCGACCAAGGTCGACACCTACCAACAGCCGCGTGCCGACCAACGGTCAGCACCTACCAACAGCCGCGTGCCGACCAACGGTCAGCACCTACCAACAGCCGCGTGCCGACCAACGGTCAGCACCCACCAACAGCAGCGGGAACCTGTCGAAGGCGGGGCGGGTCCGGTTGCGGGGGTGTCCGCGGCATGGATGCCGCGGCCAAGCCCCCAAGGGTGAGGGCGCTTTGCTTGCGAAGCACTGCTTCGCAAGCGCCCGAACGCACAGCCGCCAGCGGCTGGGCCGGTCTGGGGGTTTACGGCGTCCCCCGCAACCGGACCCACCCCGCCTACCCACGGAATGCCTGCTGTTGCTTTGGCTTTGAGGTTGCCGGCCAGCGGCCGGCACTACCGTTTCGGCGGGTGCAGGGCGCAGCCCTGCAAAAGAACCCCCTACCTTACGGCCACTGCATCTCGCCCTTGGCCACCTTCGCACTCAACTCCAGCGACGCCACACCCGCCAGCTGCGGATAGCGCGCCTGCATCGCCTTCACCAACGCAGCGCTGTCCTTGGCCTTGGCGGTTTCAACATCGAAGGCACGGATGTAATCCGCGGTGAAGCGCAACGCACTGGCATCCAGTACCGCACCCTCCGCGTAATGGCCGGGCACCACCACCTTCGGCTTCAGCGCCTGCAGCTGCTGCAGCGTGCGCAGCCAATCGGCATGCGACTGCGGCGTCTGCGTATCGGCCATCCACACGTGCTCGCCGGCCACTACCGGAATGCCACCGACGATCGCGCGCAGCGACGGCACCCACAGCACGCTGCGGTCCGGCGTCGGGCCATCCAGGCCGATCAACGGCAGGCGCTGGCCTTCCAGCTGCAGTGCATCGCCTTCCAGCACCGCGGGCACCACGATGCGTGCGGGAGCGTCGGCGCCCATCTTCGGCCCCCAGTACGCCAGCTTGCCGGCCTGGGATTCACGGATGTGCGCCACGGTCTGCGCGGTCGCGACGATGCGCGCCTGCGGGAACGCATCCTGCACGGTGGCCAGGCCGAAGTAATAGTCCGGATCGCCATGGCTGATGTAGATGGTGGTCAGCCGCTTGCCGCTGGCACGGATCTGCTCGACCAGCCGGCGTGCATCGCCGGCAGCAAACTGCGCGTTGACCAGGATCGCGTCGTTGCGCCCTTCGATCAGCACCGAGGACACCGAGAACATTGCCTGCGGGCCGGGATGGAAGGTCTGCAGGCGCAGCTGGGATTTGGCAGCGCTGGCGGGTGCAGGCGTGGCCGGTGCGGCCAGCAGCGGGGCGCTGGTGAAGCTGGCAGCCAGCGCGAGAGGAAGCAGCAGGGCAGCAGTACGCATGGGAGGTGTCCTTGGAGTGTCGAGCCGAGCGTTGGCTATGCCGGGCGTCCTTGCCCGGCCCCCTACGGGCCGTCGCAAGCGACGTTGGCAACGGCTCCTGCCGTTGCCTTCGGCTTTACAGGTGGGTAGCGCCGGGCCATGCCCGGCAGGCGGTCAGGCCGGCGAGTGCGCGATCAGTACGCCGCCGTGATGATCTGCCTGGGGTGCTTGTGCGCTTCCAGTTCGGCGACGAACGCGGCGCCGTAGTCGGCGTAGCTGATGCGGCTGTGGCCGCTGGCATCGGCGAGGAAGGCCTTGGGCTGCACGCGGTACTGCCCACGCTCTTCACCTGGGCCGATTTCGGCGGCCGGCGAGAAGAAGGTCCAGTCCAGGTCATCCACCGCCTGCAAGCGGTTGAACGCTTCACGGTGGGCCAGCGCGTAGGGCTTGTAGGCCTCCGGGAAGGTGGGGGTGTCGACCAGCTGCACGCCGGGGGCGACTTCCAGGCTGCCGGCGCCGCCGACCACGACCAGGCGCGGCACGTTGGCCTTGCGGGCGGCATTGGCCAGCTGTGCGGCAACCTCGCCGACGCGACCGATGTCGTCGCCCGGGCGCGGGCCGTAGGCGCTGGCCAGCACATCGTGGCCGGCGATGGCGGCGACCAGGGCGTCCTGGTCATCCAGCGAGGCGATGACCGGATGGGCCCCGGCCAGCTCGGCCGGCAGGTCCTGCGCGCTGCGCACGATGACGGTCAGTTGATGGCCGTTGGCCAGCGCGTGGCGGGCGATCTGGCGGCCGATGTTGCCGGTGGCACCGACGAGGGCGATCTTCATGGCAGGACTCCGTGGGGGTGGTGGTTGGGAATGGGGCCACTGTAGGCCGCTGCAGTCGATCGAAAAACAGCGTATAACGCGCTTGTTTGTTGCATGGATCGAGCAGATGGACCGATTGACCGCCATGACCGTATTCGTCGAAGTTGCCGAGCGCGGCAGCCTGACCGCCGCCGCCGAGGTGCTGGACATGTCGCGGGCGATGGTCAGCCGCTACCTGGCCGAGGTGGAGGGCTGGCTGGGCGCGCGGCTGCTGCACCGGACCACGCGGCGGGTCAGCCTGACCGGGGCCGGTGAAGCCGCGCTGGCGCGTTTCCGGCAGATGCTGGCGATCGGCGAAGAACTGCAGGGTGAGCTGGCCAGCGACGATCCCGAGCCACACGGCACGCTGCGCATCACCGCCAGCGTGTCGTTCGGGCAGAGCCATCTGGCGCGTGCGGTGGCCGCCTTCGTGCAGCGCCATCCGGCCGCACGCATCGAACTGCTGCTGGTCGACCGCATGGTCAACCTGGTGGAGGAGCGCGTCGACCTGGCCGTGCGCATCGCGCGGCAGATCGATCCCAGCCTGATCGCGCGTCGTTTGGCGATCTGCCGTTCGGTGCTGTGCGCGACGCCGGCCTACCTGCAGGCGCGTGGCACGCCGACCGCGCCCGAACACCTCGCCGTGCACAACTGCCTGACCCATCACTACGTCGGCAAAAGCCTGTGGCAGCTGCATCGCGAAGGGCGCTCGTTGTCGGTGGCGGTGGGCGGCAACATCAGTGCCAATGAAGCATCGCTGTTGCTGGAGGCGGTGCGCGCCAATGCAGGTATTGCCATGTTGCCGACCTACCAGGTCGCACCGTTGCTGCGCAGTGGTGAGCTGATCGAACTGCTGCCCGAGTACAGCCTGGACGAGCTGGGCATTCATGCCGTGTACGCCTCGCGCCGGCAACAGCCCGTTATCATGCGGCGATTCCTGGATTTCCTCGCCGAGTGCTTCGCCAGCCCGGCCTTCCAGGATCTGGACTGGCGCCCTTCGCGCAAGGAGAACACATGAACCATGGACAGGCGTTGATCGACCACAACCGTGCTGCCTGGGACCGCCAGGCCAGCGAGGTGCGCGAGTGGTCGCGACCGGTGGATGCCGAAACGATTGCCGCCGCACGCGAGGGACGCTGGCAGGTACACCTGACGCCGCGTGCGTTGCCGCTGGATTGGCTGGGCGATGTGCGTGGCAGGCGCATCCTGTGCCTGGCCTCGGCCGGTGGCCAACAGGCACCCGTGCTTGCCGCGGCAGGCGCTGAGGTGACCGTGTTCGATCTTTCCGACGGGCAGCTGGCGCAGGACCGCGCCGTCGCCGACCGCGACGGTCTGTCGCTGCGCACCGTGCAGGGTGACATGCGTGATCTGCAGGCCTTTGCCAGCGACAGCTTCGACGTGGTGTTCCATCCCATATCGAACCTGTACGTGCCCGACGTGCGTCCGGTGTGGGCCGAGTGCCGCCGGGTGCTGGCACGCGATGGCCTGCTGATGGCCAGCTTCTACAATCCGGTGGTGTTCGTTGCCGCGCCTGATGCACAGCTGAGCGAGCAGGGCCTGATCCGCCCGCAGTACGCGATTCCCTATTCCGACCTGGAAGACCTGGAGCCCGCCGCGCGCGAGGCCAAGCTGGCCCGTGGCGAAGCGCTGACATTCGGTCACAGCCTGGGGGATCTGATCGCCGGGCAGCTGGATGCCGGGTTCGTCATCGACCGCTTCATGGAAGACTGGCAGCCGCAGCCGCGCTTCCTGATCGACCGTTACCTGCCGACCTTCCTGGCCACCCGCGCACGCCGGATCGGCTGAAGACGCGGGCGTACAATGGACGGCCCCACGTTGCACGAGTGAGCCGTCCCTTGTCGTATCCCTATCCGCTGGTCGTGTTCGACCTCGATGGCACGCTGGTCGACAGCGCCGCCGATATCGCCGAAGCACTGAACCGCACGCTGGAAGACATCGGCCTGGCGCGCGTACCCGAAGCCACCGTGCTGGGCTGGATCGGCGACGGCGTGCGCCGGCTGGTCGAACAGGCCGTGCAGGCCGCCGGGCGTCAGATCGATCTGGCAGCGGTGATGCCGACCTTCATGGTCCATTACCGCGAATGCCTGCTGCGCAGCCCGCAGCTGTTCGCTGGCGTAGTGGACGCGCTGGCGCAGTTGCGGGCGTTGAACGTGCCGCTGGCCATCTGCACCAACAAGCCGGCCGCGCTGGTGCCGCCGTTGCTGCAGCACTTGGGCATCGCCGATGCCTTTGCGCTGGTGCTGGGTGGTGATTCGCTGCCGCAGCGCAAGCCCAGTGGTGAGCCGCTGCGGCATATCGCCGCGCACTTCGAACTGCCCGTCGATGCGTGCCTGATGGTTGGCGATTCGCTCACCGACTATCGTGCTGCCGAGGACGCCGGCATGCCGATCGCGCTGGTGCGCTACGGCTATCCGCGAGGACTGGACCTGGAAAACGCGCAGGCCGTCGCGGTAATCGACGACCTGCGTGAACTGCCGGGATTGGCTGCGGTATCGGCGATCTGACCTGCCGGTAGCGCCGGGCCATGCCCGGCGGCCCTTCGATCTGGCGCCCCGACGCCGGGCATGGCCCGGCGCTACCACTTACCTGGGCTGGTAACGCACGCTCAGCTGATACTCGCGGCCTGGCTGGTTGAACCACGCCACGGTTTCGTACTCGCGGTCGAACACATTGGCCACCCGCGCCAGCACCGACCATGCCGGGGTAAGCGCGTATTCGGCGCGCAGGTCCAGCGTGCCGTAGCCGCCGACCTTCACCGCGTTGGCGGCATCGTCGTAGCGCTTGCCCGCGCCCTGTACGGTCAGGCCGGTGCGGAAGTCGCCGAAGCGGCGGTCGATGTCCAGGCGCGCGGTCTGCTGCGCACGGCGTGCCAGCCAGTTGTCGAACTGCGCGCTGCCGTTGGTGCGGTTGCGCGGGTCGGTGAAACTCAGCTGCGCGTTGATGTCGAAGCCGGCCACGGTGGCGCCGCCGGTCAGTTCGGCACCGCGGATGCATGCCTTTTCGACCTGCTGCATGCGGAAGGTGGCCGCGTCGTAGGTGATCAGGTCATCGATGCGGGTTTCGTACACGTCCAGGCCCCAGCGCCAGCCCTGGCCCTGCTGCGAGATGCCGAGGTTGGCACTCTTGGACTTCTCCGGGTCCAGCGTCGGCACGCCGCTCCACGGGTCGTACAGGTCGCTGAAGGTCGGTGCCTTGAACGCGGTGCCGTAGCTGGCGTTGACGCGCAGGCCGTGGCCCAGCTCCATCGCCCAGCCGAGGCTGCCGGTGGCATGGTTGCCGAACTGCTGGTTGTCATCATTGCGTGCGCTGGCCTGCAGCTGGTGACGGCCGAAGCGCGCCTGGTACTGCAGGAACACGCCGGTGTTGCGACGGCTGTCGACCAGGTAACCGGCGCTGCTGCCATCCAGGTTGTCCTCGCTCCAGTCCACGCCGGCGCTGAGCAGCTGGCCTTCGGCAATACCGATGTCGGCCTGCAGCGAAGCGCTGTCGCGGTGCGTCTGTGCGCTGCCGCGTGCACCGAAATCACCGAAGTTGTCGGACTCGTTGTCGCTGCGGCCGACGTTGGCGGTCAGCGTCAACTGCTCCGACGGGGTGTAGCGCACCTTGCCGGCCAGTACCTGCTGGCGGGTCTCGGAGTAGTTGTAGTATCCGTCGTAGTGGTTCTTGCCGTCGGCACGCAGCGCGCTGCCTTCCACGGTCCACTGGTCGCTCAGGTTGTAACTACCGCGCAGGCTCTTGGACAGGTTGCGGTAGCCATCGCGGTCGGGTTCATCGGCAAAGCAGCCGGTGAACAGCGTGGCCGAACCGCGGCAGGCATCGATGCCATCCGAATGCTGGTAGGCGATGTCGGCGCCGAACCAGCCGCGTTCGGTGCCGCCACCGATGCCGCCGCTGGCTTCACGCAGGCCATTGCTGCCGCCGCCCAGCTGGAAGTGCGGAGCGAAATCACCCTGGTTGCGGCGGGTGAAGATCTGGATCACGCCGCCGATGGCGTCGGCACCGTACAGGCTGGACTGCGGGCCGCGCACGATTTCCACGCGCTCGATCTGTGCCAGCGGCAGATCCTGGTACATCGCCAGGCCGAGGTCGGCGCTGTTGATGCGCACGCCATCGACCAGCACCACGGTATGCGAGGAATTGGTGCCACGCAGGAACAGCGAGCTCTGCTTGCCCAGGCCACCGGCATTTGTCAGGTTGATGCCGGCGCGGCCCTGCAGCAGTTCCTGCAGGGAGGTGGCCTGGCTGGATTCGATCTGCGCGCGGTCGATCACCTGCGCAGGCGCAATGCTGTCCTGCAGGGCGATCGGAGTACGGGTAGCGGTGACCAGCACCTGGTCGAGGTCGGCGGCGCCATCATCGGCCAGGGCCAATGCAGGAAGTGCGGCCAGCACGGCCAGGGACAGCATTCGGGACTGCAGTTTCATCGGGGGACTCCAGGTGCCGCGCACGCCCGCGCAGCGAAGGGGAGGAGTCACAACAGGCAGGCACGCGCCGATGCCGCGGCCATCGCCACAGACATCCAGCGCCATGCCCACCGCATCGCGACCTGAGGCTTCCGGGCCGGTCTCCGGGCTCGCCGCCGGGTGGCCCGAGGCCACCGTCCAGGCGCCTTCCCATGCCTGCGGCACAGTGGCGGGTTGCCTGGAATTGACGTGCTTACCGTTGCGGGGGCAGCGCCGGCATGGCGTGTTGTCACGCGTCACCGGCTTCCCGTTTCAACCTGCCGGCAGGGCCGCAGGTCACCTGGAAGTGCGCGCAGTCTACGGCATCGCGGCCGGCCCGTAGCGTCGAACCCGCACGACTGAGCAGGCGCTGATGCACCTGCACGGTGCAGCAGACCTGCGCCAGCGCCTAGAATGCAGCTCGAATTATCGTGGTGCCGTTGCCGATGTCCGTCTGTTTTCCGCTGTTCCCGCGCCGCCCTGACTGGGCACGCGCATGATCCTCGACCTAGTCCGCCATGCCGGCAACGGTCGCGATGAGTTCCTCGATGGCCGCAGCGATCCGCCGCAGCTGGCCCGCCTGCCGCAGGAACTGGTCGATGCCTATGCCGGGCAATCGTGGGAACGGGTGATCAGTTCGCCGCGCCTGCGCTCGCTGCATACGGCGATGGCACTGGCCACACCGCGCGCGCTGGATGTTGAGGCCGACGAGGAGTGGGAAGAGCTGGATTTCGGTGATTGGGATGGCCAGTCATTGTTCGATCTGCCGGAAGAGGCGTTGGCCGCGTTCCACGCCGATCCGCACGCGTTTCCGCCGCCGCATGGCGAAAGCTGGGGCCACTTCGAACGGCGCATCGCACGCGCGCTGGATCGCCTGCTGGATGACGACGACCCGCCGCCGACGGTCGTGGTCAGCCACGGCGGCCCGCTGCGCATGGTGCTGTCGCTGGTGTGCGGCCTGCCGATGTCGCTGTGCTGGGCGCTGCGCATCGACCACGGCACGCGCCTGCGCGTGTGGGTCGAGCGCGGAGAAGTGGGGCTGGTGGGCGAGCTGCTGGAGCTGCAGCAACCCTGACGAATCCGGTAGCGCCGGGCCATGCCCGGCGGATTCCACATCACCCGCGCTACGCGCTCGCCGGGCATGGCCCGGCGCTACCGATCGCGCATCACAGTGGTGGTGCCGGCCGGTGGCCGGCATTCCCAGCAACGCGGAGGCCTCAATCCTCGTCGGCGCTTTCGGCCGTGCTTTCTTCGCCGTCGTCCTCGGCGTCGAAGCGCTGCTCATGCACCGGGCCCGAGGCCGGACCTGCCGCCTTCAGCGGATGCACGGCAATCCGCGCTTCGTAGTCCTGCACCAGCGCCGTACGCTGCGGCTCGCTCAGTTCCTGCCAGTGGCAGTCCAGCAGCGCACCTTCCAGCGAATACAGCAGGTTGAGGCTGGGCTTGAAGCCGGCACGCTTGACCTTGACGAAGGCACCGACGGCACCGATGGCAACCAGGTCCTCACGGCTGCGCAGGCCCACCTGGCGCAGCCATGCCGCACTCTTCGGGCCGATGTTGCGCAGCTTGACCGCGCTCACGCCAACGCCCCGACGAACACCTCGGCGATGGCTTCCAGGCCGGCCTGGTCCTCGGCATCGAAGCGGCCGACGACCGGGCTGTCGATATCGAACACGCCGATCAGCTCCCCACCACGGAGCAACGGCACCACCAGTTCCGAGCGCGATGCGGCGTCGCAGGCGATATGGCCGGGGAAGGCGTCCACATCTTCGATCCGCTGGGTGACGCGCTGGCTGGCGGCCGCACCGCACACGCCCTTGTCCAGCGGAATGCGTACGCAGGCCGGCAGGCCCTGGAACGGACCGACCACCAGTTCCTTGCCGTCATACAGGTAGAAGCCCACCCAGTTCAGGTCGGGCAGGGCGTGGTAGACCAGTGCAGCGAGGTTGGCCGCATTGGCGATGCGGTCGGACTCGCCGTAGACCAGGCCACGGGCCTGTTCCAGCAGCTGGGCGTATTGTTCCGGCTTGCTGCCGGTGAGCGAGGCGTTGGCGAACATGGCCGCAGTCTAGCAAGCGCGCCGGGCCAGCGATAATGGGGCTCTGTTGCCCCGCTGGAGCCTGTGATGTCCCTGCCTGCCACGTTGCCGACGGCCCTGTTCGTCACCGGCACCGATACCGAGATCGGCAAGACCGCCGCCAGTACCGCGCTGCTGCACGCGCTGCGCCGGCGCGGCCTGCGCGCGGTGGGCATGAAGCCGGTGGCCAGCGGCAGCCATGACGCGGGGCAGGGGCTGCGCAACGACGACGCGCTGGCATTGCAGGCCGCCAGCCTGCCGGTGCCTGACTACGCCGATCTGAACCCCTACGCATTGCGCCAGCCGTTGGCGCCCGAACTGGCGGCCGCAGAAGATGGCGTGCGCATCGAACTGGCCCCGATCGTGGCGGCCTTTGAACGCCTGCGCGCACAGGCCGACGTGGTGGTGGTCGAAGGCGTGGGCGGCTGGCTGGCGCCGTTGTCGGCGCAGCTGGACCAGCTTGACCTGGTACGTGCGCTGCGGCTGCCGGTGGTGCTGGTGGTCGGCATGCGTCTGGGCTGCGTCAACCATGCGCGGTTGACCGCACACGCGCTGCAGGCCAGTGGCGTGGAGTGCCTGGGCTGGATCGGCAACCACATCGATCCGTCGATGCAGCGCCAGGATGAGAATTTCGCGACCTTGCAGCAGCGTCTGCCGATGCCCTGCTGGGGCCGGCTGCCGCATCTGCCGGGCGCCGATGGAGAAGCGTTGAGCGCGTATCTGCACAGCGACCACAGGTAGTGCCGGCCGCTGGCCGGCAACTGCACGCGTTTCACCACCTCGAGGTTGCCGGCCAGCGGCCGGCACTACCGTGTTGCCGCCACCAGCTCCCGTGCGATCGCACCCAGGCGTTCCACCGCAGCGATGAAGCGCGCGTCCAGGGTCTGGCAGCACGACAACCGCAGGCAATGCCGGTAGCGCGCGCCACGCGAATACACCTGGCCCGGCATGAACACGATGTCCTCTGCCAATGCGCGCTCGAACAGCTCCCGGGTGTCTACGCCAGGCAGCTCCAGCCACAGCAGGAATCCTCCCTGCGGCTCGGTAGCGCAGGTGCCGGCCGGGAAATGTTCGGCCACCAGCTGCCGCAGGCGACCGACCTGTTCGCGGTACAACCGGCGCATGCGATGCAGGTGGTGCTCGTAGCTGCCTGCTTCCAGGTAGGCCGCCACCGCATCACCGAGCAGCTGCGGTTCGCCGCCGGTGGACTGGAATTTGAGCAGCGCGATGCGTTCGGCGAAGCGGCCGCCATCGAGCCAGCCGATGCGGTAGTCCGGTGCCAGCGTCTTCGAGAATCCACCGACCACCATCACCCAACCGTCGCGGTCGAACGCCTTCAGCAAGGGCGCCGGCGGCTCGCTGAACTGCAGTTCGGCATACACCGCGTCTTCGATCAGCGGCAGCTGGCGTGCGTTGACCAGTTCGGCCAGGCGCTGCTTGTCGGCGATCGGCATCGTGCAGCCCAGCGGGTTGTGCACGGTCGGCATCACCACCAGCGCCGCAAGAGGGGTGTGCTCCAGCAGCGCTTCCAGCGCATCCACGTCCAGGCCGCGCTGCGGATGAGTGGGCAGTTCGATCGGCTGCAGGCCCAGCGTGGTCAGCAGGGGATACAGGTTGAAGTACGAGGGTGCTTCGATGCCGACTGCATCGCCGGGTTGGGTGACCGCGCGCAGTGCCAGTTGCAGTGCTTCCATCGCACCATGGGTCAGCAGCAGGCGTTCGGGGTGGGTATGCAGGCCCATCCGCGGGCCACGCCGCACGATCTGCGCCAGCAGGCGTGGCGAACCATTGGGACGGGCGTAGGTCTCCACGGTCTGCTGGCCATGGCGAAGTACCTGCGCGGTGTGCCGGGCCAGCTGCGCACCCGGGTAGAACTGGCGCCCACGCGGGCCGGCAAAGGCGAGGTCGATCACGCCGGGGCGCCGCTGCGCTTCCAGCACCCGCGCCATCAGCACCTGCTGCAGCGGGGCGGTGGGCGCGGACGGCGCATCACGCAGCGAGCGCTGCGGAACCGACAGTCGCGGCGCGACTTCGAAGCCGGCCTTGGGCCGCGGAATGACCAGGCCGGCGTCTTCCAGCTGACGGTAGGCCGCGATCACCGTGTTCAGGCTGAGCTGGCGCTGCGATGCCATCTGCCGCAGCGATGGCAACCGGCTGCCGACCGGCAGGCGCCCGCCGTGGATGGCTTCAGCCAGCTCGTCCGACAGCCGCTGGTAGCGGGGAGGAATCATCGTGGTGGCGTCTTCTGTATCCATCGACCCGGCCCGCATCTGGTTCTGTACCCATGATGCTGACGAGCCTAGCATGTCGTTGTCGGCCGGGCCTGATCGGGGCCGGGTCGATACTTCCCAAGCGCACGGCCCTGTGGCCGTGCGTCTTTTTCATGCCGTGGTGGCGGCCAGCGGCCGGCCCCACCATGGGGTGTCAGCGCATCGGCACCAACGCGGGATCGCGGCGGTACAACGCCGGGAACTGCTTGCCCAGCGCGGTCAGCTTGGGCGCGTCGTAGTAGCGGATGTACGCGGCCTGCGGGTAGTTGCTCATGTAGTTCTGGTGGTAACTCTCGGCCGGGTAGAAGCGCTGGCCGCTGCTCACCTGGGTCACGATCGGCGCGCGGTAGCTCCCCGCCTGGCCGAGCTGGCCGATGTACGCACGGCTTGCTGCCTGCTGGCGCGCGTCTTCGGCGAAGATCGCCGAGCGGTACTGGCTGCCATGATCGGGCCCCTGGCGGTTGAGCTGGGTCGGGTCGTGCACCACCGAGAAGAACACCTGCATCAACTGTCCATAGCTGACCTGGCGCGGGTCGTAGTCCACCTTCACCGCTTCGGCGTGGCCGGTGCGGCCACCGCTGACGCGTTCATAGCGGGCGTCGGCGGCACTGCCTCCGATGTAACCGGACACCGCGTTGCTCACCCCTTTGACGTGCTGGAACACGCCCTGCACGCCCCAGAAACAACCGCCGGCGAAGACCACGCTGGCGTGGCTTGCTTCATCGCGGAACGCCGCATCACCGCTGGGCGCAGGCAGTGCCTGCAGCTGTGCGGTGGGCTCGGCCGGGGCGGCGATCGCGCTGTGGTCCACCAGCAGCACACCCGCGACCAGCGCGGTGGCGACCAGGCCGGCGACGCCGGCGGCAATGCCCTGTTCGAAGGAGAGTTTCATCGTGTGCTCCCGGTTCAACCGAAGGTGAAGGCGTAGGCCTGCACGCCTGCGTCGAGGAATTCGATCTCGAAACGATGCGGACCGATCGTGCCGCGCTGGCGGATCAGCTGGTACAGGCGGTGCTCGTTGACGGTGCCGGTGCCATCGGCGGCCACGTCGGCGCCGGCATCGGCCGCGGGCAGTGGCTTGCCATCGAGCAGCACGCGGAAGCGCACCGGCTTGCCGTCCTCGCCCGGTGCCAGCACCAGATGCAGGTCGCGGGCGTGGAACTGGAACGCGATGCGGCCGCCGGCCTGCTGCAGTTGTGCAGCCTCATCGTTGACCCGCCACTGTCCGGACAGGCCCCATTGGTTCAGCGCCAGGGTGGACGGCAGCGTGTAGCCGAATGCTGCGTCGGCGCGCTGCCCGCCCGGCGAGGCGAACTGCTCGGCTCGTGCGTGGCCCAGGTAGGTTTCCGGCGAGCGCAGGTTGCCCATGTCGGCCTGCGTGGCCACGCCCTGCAGGTCAGCCGCGGCCGGATCAGCAGGCGGCGGCAGCTCGGTCTGCCCGGCTTCCACCAGCAGGCGGCGGATCACCTGTTCGGAGTGCGCGTAGTTGCCCTCGCCGAACTGATGCCCGCGGATGTTGCCCTGCGCATCGACGAAGTAGTGCGCCGGCCAGTAGCGGTTGTTGAACGCGCGCCAGATCGCATACTGGTTGTCGAGTGCGACCGGGTACTCGACCTTCAGCTGCTGCACGGCCTTCATCACGTTGCGCGGGTCGCGCTCGAACGCGAATTCCGGGGTGTGCACGCCGATCACCACCAGGCCATGGTCGCGGTAGCGCTGCGCCCATTCGTGCACGAACGGCATCGCACGCAGGCAGTTGATGCAGGAATAGGTCCAGAAGTCGATCAGCACGACCTTGCCATGCAGCTGCTCGCGGCTCAGCGGCGGGCTGTTGAGCCACCCGGTGGCGCCGTCCAGCGTGGGCAGCGTTCCTTCCACCGGCAGCGGCGCGCCTGCCTGGCCGGCTGCCATCATCATCATCGGTGGTGCTGCTGGCTGCGTGCCGGGCACGGCATCGAGCAGGCCCTGTTCGATGCGTGCGGTACTGACCGCGGACAGGCGGGTCAGCAGGCCGGTGTCCCAGCCCAGGCCGATCGCCACCACCGCCAGCAGCGCGGCCACGCCGAGCACCCGGCGCACCACATTGCCCAGGCCTAGCCGGGCCTGCAGGGCGCGGAACACACGGCCGCCCACCCACACCGCCAGCGCCAGTGCGGTGACGGCGCCCAGCGCGTAGGCCAGCAACAGCGAACTGGTGCCGACACTGGCGCCGTTCAGGGCGGCACCGGTCAGCACCAGGCCGAGAATCGGACCGGCGCAGGGGGCCCACAGCAGGCCAGTGGCGATGCCGATCAGCAGCGAGGTCCAGGCGCCGCCACGGCCAGCCGCATCCGCGGCGTCGGCACGTGCGCTCAGGCGCGCGCCGATGCGCTGGAACGGCGCCAGCAGGTGGTCGGCCAGGGTCGGCCACAGCAGCGCGATGGCGAACACCGCCATCAGTACCAGTGCCACCCAGCGGCCGACCTGGTTGGCCTGCGCCACCCACTGGCTGCCGACCGCCGCCAGACTGGCGACCACGGTGAAGGTCAGTGCCATGCCCAGGAGCAGCGGCAGGGTGCTGCGCAGGAAAGGACGATCAGCGCGTGCGAAAACGAACGGCAGCACCGGCAGGATGCACGGGCTGAGCAGGGTCAGCACGCCGCCGAGATAGGCAAGCAGCAACAGCAGCATCATCAGGCTCCAGAAGCAGGGGAAGAACCGACCGGCACGCGCCAGCCGCCAGCGGCGTCCTGTTGCGCAGTCCCGGGCATGAACGCCATCGCGGCGCCGTTCATGCAGTAGCGCAGTCCGGTCGGCCGCGGGCCGTCGTTGAACACATGGCCGAGATGGCCGCCACAGCGGCGGCAATGTGCTTCCACCCGCAACATGCCGAAGGTGGTGTCACGGTCCTCGCCGATGGCGTTGTGCAGCGGCGCCCAGAAGCTGGGCCAGCCGGTGTGGCTTTCGAACTTGGTGGACGAAGAGAACAGCGGCAACGCACAGCCGGCACAGGCGAACGTGCCCTGCCGATGTTCCTTGTTCAGCGGGCTGCTCCAGGGGCGCTCGGTGGCCTGCTGGCGCAGCACGGCGTACTGCGCCGGGCTCAGCAGCCGGCGCCACTCGGCATCGCTGCGGACCACCTCGAACTGTCGCGCAGGCCGTGCCTCGGCAGCGGCCGGGGCCGCGCGGCTGCACGCGCCCAGGCCCAGCAGGCCGGCGGCGGTGACAGCACCGCCCAGGCCCAGCAGATGGCGGCGGGTGAGGGACATGGTGGACTCCGGGAAGGGGCGACGGGGCCATGCTGCGCCCCCTCCGGTCAACGAATCCTCACGCAGGATTCAATTTTTCGTGAGGTATCCACGCCGTTCCCGCGCCACAATGCGGGCAGCCTCCCCACTGGCCCGAAGCTGCCGATGTCCGCCAAACGTGTCCTGATCGTTGAAGACGATGCCCACATCGCCGACCTGCTGCGCATGCACCTGGGGGATGAGGGCTATGAAGTCGCACACGCCGCCAGCGGCGATGCCGGCCTGCGCCTGATCGAACAGGAAGGTCCGTGGGATGCACTGGTACTGGACGTGATGCTGCCGGGCGTGGACGGCCTGCAGGTCTGCCAGCGTGCACGCGCGATGGCGCGCTACGTGCCGATCATCATCATCAGCGCACGTGGCAGCGAAACCCAGCGCATCGTCGGCCTGGAACTGGGCGCGGACGACTACCTGGCCAAGCCGTTCTCGATGCCGGAACTGGTGGCGCGCGTGCGTGCGCTGCTGCGCCGCGCCGAAGCCATGGCACAGAACGCGCGCATCGATGCCGGGGCGATCGAACTCGGGGGGCTGCGGCTGGACCCGGTCGCCCGTACTGCCGCCGTCGATGGCAATGCACTGGAACTGACCCCGCGTGAGTTCGAACTGCTGCTGTTCTTCGCCCGCCACCCGGACCAGGTGTTTGCGCGGATGGAACTGCTCAACCAGGTCTGGGGCTACCAGCACGACGGTTACGAGCACACGGTCAACACCCACATCAACCGCCTGCGCAGCAAGATCGAGACCGACCCGGGCAACCCGCGGCGCCTGCTGACGGTGTGGGGGCGCGGTTACAAACTGGTCGACCCGGCCGGGGCGGCCACATGATCAAGCCGAACCTGTGGCAGAAGCTGGCGCTGGTGATGTCGGCGCTGATGCTGACGTGCTGCATGGCGCTGCTGGCCTGGCAGATGCGCACCAATACCCGGCATGAGCAGGAAGTGGTGCAGCGCCTGTCGCTTGGGTTGGCCGAGCACATCGCCCAGCGCAGCGAACTGATGGACACCAGCGGCATGCGCGATGCAGCGGTGCGCGCATTGTTCGGCCAGCTGATGGCGGTCAACCCCAGTGTCGAGGTGTACCTGCTGGATGAGCAGGGTCGCATCCTCGGCCACGATGCGCCCAGCGGCCACCTGGTGCGCAGCCGGGTGGACGTGGCACCGCTGCGGCGCCTGCTGTCCGGTGCGCCGCTGCCGATCCTCGGTGACGATCCGCGCAGCACGGATGGTCGCAAGGTGTTCAGTGTCGCGCCGCTGGTGGTGCAGGGGCGGCAGGCGGGTTACGTGTACGTGGTACTGGTGGGCGAACACCGGCAGATGCTGGCCGACGATCTGGCCGCCGGCAGCCAATGGCACACCACGCTCTGGTCGGTGCTGTTGATCGGCGGGCTGGGCCTGCTTGCCGGCCTGGTGGCCTTCTACTGGGTGACCCGGCCCCTGCGCCAGGTCACCCGGCGCATACAGGCCTTCGACATCGACGCTCCGACACCACTGCCAGCGCCGGTACCGCTGCGCGCGGGCGAGCGCGATGAACTGAAGATCCTCGAACATGCCCATTCGCAGATGGCACAGCGGCTGGGCGAGCAGTGGCAGCAGCTTCGCCAGCAGGACCTGCAGCGCCGCGAACTGGTGGCCAACATCTCGCACGACCTGCGCACGCCGTTGTCCTCGCTGCACGGTTACCTGGAAACGCTGGCGCTGAAAGAAGCCACGCTGTCGACGCAGGAGCGTCGTCGCTATCTCGGTATCGCGCTGGCGCAGAGCGCCAAGGTCGGCCGTCTGGCCCGGGCGTTGTTTGAACTGGCGCGGCTGGAGCACGGTGAAGTGCGGCTGGAGTGGGAAGTGTTCGCGCTGCCGGAACTGCTGCAGGACGTACTGCAGAAGTTCGAGCTGGCCGCGCAGGCACGTGGGCAGCGCCTGCACGCTGATTTCCCGCCGGGCCTGCCGCTGGTGCGCGCCGACCTGGGTCTTGTGGAGCGCGTGCTGACCAATCTGCTCGACAACGCGCTGCGGCATGCGCCGGACGGGGGCCGCGTGCAGGTGCAGCTGTCGGCGCTGCCCGACAGTGTGCAGGTGGCGGTACAGGACGATGGCCCTGGGGTGGCGCCAGCACTGCGTGGGCAACTGTTCCAGGCGCCGGCGGCACTGGGCGCGCGGCGTGGCGAGAACGGCGGGCTCGGCCTGCTGATCGTGCAGCGCATCGTGCAGTTGCATGGCCGCCGTATCGAACTGCGCGACAGCGAACAGGGCGCGCTGTTCGTGTTCGCCTTGCCGCGTGCCGATGCCGAGGCGAACTAGACGTTGTCTGCCGGTGGCGGGACACCGCTTTCCATCGGCAGCAGCAGCCGGATGCAGGCACCGCCGAGCACCGAATCGGCCACTTCCACCTGGCCGCGATGCTTGTCCGCCACCACCTGCACCAGCGCCAGGCCCAGCCCGAAACCCGGGCTGGCCAGGTCCAGCCGCACGTAGGGCTGCAGCACCTGGCTGCGCAGTTCGACGGCGATACCGGGGCCGTCGTCCTCCACCTGCAGGCACAGCCATCCCTCGTTGAGCGTGCTGACGATGCGGATCTGCCGGCGCGCATAGCGCAGCGCGTTGCCCAGCAGGTTGCGCAGCGCCAGTTCCAGCATGTGCCGGTTGACGTTGACCAGCCCTGCCGGTGACAGGTCCTGCTGCACCGGTATCGTCAGTGGTGCGAACTGCTCGACCACACCGCGTACCAGCGCGGCCAGTTGCAGGCGCTGGCGGGTGACCTGATGGCAGCGGCCGAGCGCGGCATACTCGACACCCGCATCGGTCAGGTGCTGCAACCGGTCGATGTCGATGCGCAGGCCGGACAGCGCATCGCGCTGGGCGTCGTCCAGTCCGGTGTCTTCCAGGTCGGCCAGGCCGAAGCGCATGCGTGCCAGCGGTGTGCGGACTTCGTGCGCCACCGCCTGGGCCAGCACGCGCTGGCTGTCCAGCAGCAGCTGCAGCTGTTCGGCCATGTGGTTGAACGCCTTGGCCAATGGCCGCACCAGCGCGGTACCGGCGCGTGGCGCCCGGCTGTCGAGCTGGCCATCGCGCATCCGTCGCGCGGTCTGCGCCAGCTGCGAGACATCGCGCCATAACCGGTAGACCATCACGTACATCGGCAATGCCACCGCCACCATCAGGATCAGCAGGATGATGGCCACGCCGGAGGCTTCGCTGTCCTGCCAGCCTTCTTCGGGCAGGGCCTGGTCCAGCGGCCCCAGGATCAGCGCACTGCCGCTGTTGCCGACGCGCTGCAGGCTGCGCATGCTGTCCAGCTCGATCTGCACGTGTCCGTTGAGCAAGCCCTTGCGCTGTTTCGCCGGCAGTATCGCGGCAGCTTCGGTCAGCGGCATCAGCTGCAGCGGATAGGCGAAATCGCTGTCCAACTGTTGTGCCAGGGCTGGCCACTGCGCCGGCGGCGTTTCGGCGAAGCGATGTTGCAGCATGGCGTGCGGGCCGCGCATTTCCGCCTGCAGGCTGGCCTCGGTGCGGTCTTCCAGCAGCGCATCCCAGGCCCACAGCCCGAGCACGATCAGCAGCAGATGGGCGGTGAGGAAACCGATGCCGTAGCGCAGGAAGTGGAAGGCATGGCCACGCATGGGCGACGACGGATGCTTCATCCCCATGCTGATCGGCTGAACAGGTAACCACGGCCGCGCACGGTCTTGATCCGCTCGGGCTGCTCCGGGTTGTCGCCGAGCTTGCGCCGCAGGCGCGAGATGCGTGCGTCGATCGACCGATCCAGGCCATCGAAGGCGATGCCGCGCAGGCCACGCAGCAGCGCATCGCGGTCGAGGATCTGGCCCGCGTTGCCGGCCAGCAGGAACAGCAGGTCGAACTCGGCGGTGGTCAGCTCCAGCAGGCGGCCCTGCAGGTGCACGTTGCGGGTGGACGGGTCGATGCTCAGTTCACCGAAACGCAGGGCGCCATCGCGTGGCTCGACCCGGCGGTGGCGGCGCAGGTGGGCGCGCAGCCGGGCCAGCAGCACCCGTGGTTCGATCGGCTTGCCGATGTAGTCGTCGGCGCCCAGCTCCAGCCCCAGCACCTGGTCGATGTTGTCCGTGCGGGCGCTCAGCACGCAGATGATCCCGTCATAGTGGGGCCGGATCTGCCGACACACTTCGAAACCATCCTGGCCCGGCAGACCGATGTCGAGCAGGACCAGCGCCGGCTTCTCGCTGAGGATCCGGGCGATCGCGCGCTGGCCGCAGCGTTCGTGGGCGACCTGGTAACCGTGGCGCTTCAGGTAGTCGCTGACCATCGTGCCCAGCCGAGCGTCGTCTTCAACCAGTACGATATCCAGCATCTACAAGGCCTCCGGGGTGCTTCCGTACCGCCGTGGCACGAGCGCGGCGATGCTATCCCAGCTGCCGGGCCGCTCGGGTCCAGGGAGCGGGCGCCATTCAGCCGGGGTTGATGGCGCGCGGGCCGGGCCTCAGGCCGGGCAACGAATTGGCCGCACGGTAGCAATCGTGTTGTTACAAAACGTTACGCAAGCCGCGCCTGCGGTGACGGTCGCTGACAGCGCTACGACTGACGTGGCGCTCGGCGGGGCCGAGCATGGCAGCTCTCCCCATCCGCGTGCCGCCCTCATGCCGTCCGCCTCCTGCCCCGCGCTTTTCCTTGAATGCCGCTGCCATGGAGGCCAGCGATGAGCGGCGTGGTCGGGGCCTGGCTGCCGCCTGCCGACGATGAGCAGCTGCTGCAGCAGCTGGCGCCGATGCTGCGGGCGCTGCAGCAGCGCGGCCGCGGTCGCATCGGGTACTGGACCGATGCCGACGCAGGGCTGGCCCTCGGTCATTGCCGTGCGCCGACCGACATGCCGTTGCAGCCGCTCAGCTCCAGCTGCGGGCGCTACGTGCTGTGCCTGGATGGCCGCATCTACAACCGCTCGGCCCTGCAGTCGCAGCTGCGCGACCTGCCACGCAACTGCACCGATGCACGCCTGTTGCTGCAGGCCGTCGTCGAGTGGGGCGTGCAGCGTGCGCTGTCGCGCATCGAAGGGGCATTTGCGTTCAGCGTCTGGGACCGCCACGCACATGAGCTCTGGCTGGCGCGCGACCCGGTCGGCGAACGGCCGTTGTATTACGGCTGGTACCAGGGCCAGTTCCTGTTCGCTTCGGAGTTGAAGGCGCTGCAGGCCTTTGCCGGATTCGCTCCCAGCATCGACCAGGATGCATTGAGCCTGCTGCTGCGCCATGACTATGTGCCGGCGCCGCACACCATCTATCGCGGCATCCACAAGCTGGTGGCCGGGGCGATGCTGCGCGTGGACCTCAACGATCATGCCGCCGGCGGATCAACGCAGGCCGCGCAGGGCGGCCATCGCTACTGGTGCGCGCGCGATGCGATGCAATCCGCGCTGCAGCAGCCGTTGCAGCCGGCGCCCAGCCTGGAGCAGGCCACCGACCAGTTGGAGGTGGTGCTGCAGCAGGCGATCGCCACGCGCGTGCATTCACCCGTGGCCTGCGGTGCATTCCTGTCCGGTGGCACCGATTCGTCGCTGGTGGTGGCGATGATGCAGGCGCAGTCGGCGTTGCCGGTGGAAGCATGGACGGTGGGTTTCGACGACCCCGGTCACGACGAGAGCGACTGGGCCTCGCAGGTGGCCCGGCACCTGGGCGTGCATCACCACCTGCACAGGATGGACAGCCGGCAGGGCCTGGAACTGCTGCAACGCTTGCCGCAGGTCTGGTGCGAACCGTTCGCCGATGCCTCGCAGCTGCCCACCCTGCTGGCCAGCGAGCTGCTCGGCGCGCGCAAGCCGGTGGCGCTGACCGGCGACGGCGGCGATGAGCTGTTCTTCGGCCACCCCAGCTATGGCCGCGCGCTGCGCAATGCGCGCCTGTGCGGTGGCCTGCCGGAATGGGTACGTGATCTTGCACGGCGTGGCAGCAGCCGCTTGAACGTCGAGCGTGGTCGGCTGGGCGGTTGGCGGGCACTGGTGGCCGAGGTGGCCGCCAACGACGTGGAGGGGCATTACCTGCAGCGCGTCACCCGCTGGCGGCAGCCGACCCAGGTGGTACTGGGGGCGCGCGAGCCGGCGACGATCTTCCACCAGCAGGACACCGCACTGCCGGCGGAAGCGCGCATCCAGCTGCTGGATTTCCGCATGGACCTGGCCGAGGGGATCCTTGCCAAGGTCGACCGTGCCGGCATGGCGGCCGGCGTGGAGACACGCTCGCCGTTGCTGGACATGGAGGTCATACGCCTGGCCTGGCGCCTGCCGCAGCACTTGAAGTACCACGACGGCGAGCACAAGCGGATCCTCAAGCATCTGCTGGCGCGCTACCTGCCCGCGCCGCTGGTCTATCGCCCCAAGCGCGGTTTCGGCCCACCGATGGCACGCTGGCTGGCCGGCCCGCTGCGCGACTGGGCGGAAGCGTTGCTCGACCCGCAGCTGCTGTGCAACCAGGGGTGCTTCGATGCAGTACGCGTGCGCGCGATCTGGGAGGCGTTCCTGCGCGGCGAGCGCAAATGGCATACGCACCTGTGGAACGTGTTGATGTTCCAGGCGTGGTACCAGCACTGGCACGGCAATCGCGGGCGTTGAGCGCTCCTTGCGTGGCCGATCCATTCTGCGCGGCACATCTGCGCGGCGCAGGGCGGAGGCCCTTGCGTGCGAATGTCCTCCGGTGCCGGCCCTTGGCCGTCACCTCCCCCTTTACTTCGCACGCAAGGGCCTCCGCCCTGCGTGGGGAGATCTTCGGTGTCTCACTGAAAGGCCGTCCTGAGCGCTGCATCTGGGTGCCGCAAGCCGAGCCTCGTTGGGGCGGGTAGGGGTTTGGGCAAAGTAAAGGAGGAGGTGACGGCCAACGGCCGGCGCCGGGGGACATTTGGCCAGACCCCTACCTGCCCCGGCGGGGCCCATCAGTTCGCAGAGCTTCCAGACGAAGGAGCGCTCTGGAATCCAGACGCCAGGCAAAAAAAGACCCGGCAGAGGGAGGGATCTGCCGGGTCCGGATTGCATGGGGGGAGGGACCCATGCAATGAGCGTGGGCGTCGCGCCGGTGGCTGTTGCCTGCCAGTCGCATCCGCCGTGCATTTGTATTGATGCAATGCAGCATACGCCGATCATGCGGCAATGCAACAAAAATCACGAAGGCGCCATCTCTGGCGCCTTGAGGCCTTTCAGATCAATGGGTTGATCAGGCGGCGGGGCCGCGGTAACGGCAGCCCGAGGTGCACGTTTCGTGCACGGTGATCTCGCTCAATGCCGGCAGGGTGGGCTTGAGCTCGTTCCAGATCCACACGGCCAGGTTTTCGCTGGTCGGGTTCTCCAGGCCGGGGATGTCATTGAGGTAATGGTGGTCCAGGCGGTCGTAGATCGGCTGGAAAGCCGCCTTCACGTCACCGAAATCCATGATCCAGCCGGTCTGCGCGCCCGGCTCGCCCTCGACTTTCAGTTCCACCCGGAAGGAGTGGCCGTGCAGGCGCGCGCACTTGTGCCCCGGCGGCACGTTGGGGAGGCGGTGCGCCGCCTCGAGCATGAAGACTTTGAAGATTTCCATGGCGCGATTGTACGCCGCGGGCGGCCGATCAGCCCGGCTTTGCGTTGCCTTCCCGTGAAGAAATTATTTCCATCCGGATGAAGAGATGATAGTTTCTCTTATATCCGTATGAAGAGATGTTATTGGCCGCACCCCGGCCAGGCATGGATTACTGCGGAACTTACCTCGTCCTTCCACTACCTCCCCCACATCGTCATGCCCCAGCACACCCTGCTCGTGGCGGCCCTGGCCGTCGCTCTGGCCGCGCCTTTGTCTGCCGCCGCCGAAACCCCCGCCGACGCCAGCGGCGAAGCCAGCACCCTGGCTGCCGTGCGCGTCACCGGTTCCAACATCAAACGCGCCGATACCGAAGCCTCCAACCCGGTGCAGGTGATCGGCCGCCAGCAGCTGGAACAGACCGGCAAGGCCACCGTGGCCGATGTGCTGCGTTCGATCTCGGCCAACACCGGCAACGCCAGCAACGAGACCACCAACAACGGTTGGGCCTCGGGCTCGGCCGGCATCGGCCTGCGCGGTCTTTCGCAGAAGAACACGCTGGTGCTGCTCAACGGCCGCCGCCTGGCCAACTACGGCTTCCCGGCCGGCGGCCTGTCGGACACTTTCGTCGATCTCAATGCGCTGCCGCTGGTGGCGGTCGAACGCATCGAAGTGCTCAAGGACGGTGCGTCGGCGGTGTACGGCAGCGATGCGGTGGCCGGCGTGGTCAACATCATCACCCGGCAGAACTTCGAAGGCGCCCTGGTCGGCGGCAGCTTCGGCGGCGCCGACCAGGGCGGCCTGCACGAGCAGAACCTGAAGTTCGTCGGTGGCCTGGGCGACATCGACAAGGACGGCTACAACATCCTTTTCAGCCTGCAGGGCTACAACCGCGAGCGACTGGACCAGGATGAGCGCAACCTGACCAAGAGCGGCATCTACAGCGACCAGCCCGGCGGCCGCTGGAACGGCTGGTCGGCCAAGGGTGCACGCTATCTGGTCAATGGCACCTCCGTGCCGATGCTCGATGCCAACGGCAACTGCCCCACCGGCACCACCCGCGTGGCCAGCGCGCCGATCGACGGCCTGGCCGGTGATACCTGCGGCTTCAACCAGGCCCCGTACACCACCCTGATTCCCTCCACCAAGCGCTACCAGGCCTACGCCAACGGCACGTTCCGCCTGGGCGACAACGTCGAAGCGTTCGGCGAAGTGCTGTACAGCCAGATCAAGAGTGCTGCCTGGTTCGGCAGCAGCCCGTTCTTCACCCTGGAAAGCGGTCGCTTCGCACTGAACGCGCAGACCGGCCTGGCCGAGCCGGTGTCGTCCAACCTGCCGGCCAGCAACCCGTACAACCCGTACGGCCGCGCGATCCCGATCGAATACACCTTCTTCGACCTCGGCGGCACCATCAAGACCAACCGGTCCACCGCCTATCGCGGTGTGTTCGGGCTGCGTGGCAAGACCGAGAAGTGGGACTGGGAAGTGGCCGCGTTCGGCGCGCGCAGCAGCGAGCGCGAAACCGTCTCCGGCGGCTTCGCCAACCGCTGGGCACTGGCCAATGCACTGGCCACCGGCAGCTACAACCTGCTGAACCCTGCCGCGACGCCGCAGTCGGTGCGCGATTCGATCAACATCGCCACCCTGCGTCCGGCCGAGTCGGTGCTGCAGGGCATCGATGCGAAGATCTCCGGCAGTCTCGGCCACACCTGGGCCGGCGACATCGGGTTTGCCGCCGGTGCCGAATGGCGCCGCGAGAAGCTTGATTCGAACAACCCGTGGCAGATCGATGCCGGCCTGCAGGTGCGCCCGGCAATCGCCGAAGTGCATGGCGAGCGCAAGGTCAGCGCCGCCTACGCCGAGGTCAACGTGCCGCTGGCCTCGACCCTGGAGCTGTCCGCCGCCGCCCGCGCCGATCATTACGATGATTTCGGCGACGCGTTCTCGCCCAAGCTCGGCCTGCGCTGGCAGCCGCTGGATTTCCTGCTGGTGCGTGCCTCGGCGTCGAAGGGCTTCCGTGCACCGTCGCTGTCGGAGAACTCCAACAGCACCAGCATCGCCTACGGCAGCGTGGTCGATCCGCGTGATCCGGACGTGCCGGGCTCGCGGCAGAACCCGACCTTCTTCACCGTCGGCAACAGCGACCTGAAGCCGGAGCGCACCAAGAGTGTGAACTTCGGCGTGGTGCTGTCGCCATGGGCGAACACCAACCTGAGCATCGACTATTACCGTATCCAACTGGACAACCTGGTCGGTACCAACAACACCCAGACCCTGGTCAACGACAACGTCGCCGGTGCCGTGCAGCGCGATGAGCGCGGCAAGCTGCAGGCGGTCTACAACCGCTACCAGAACCTGAGCGAGCTGAAGACCTCGGGCATCGACGTCGAGCTGCGCCAGCGCATCCCGACCACCGCCTTCGGTGACTTCACCGTGACCTCGGCCTACACCCACGTGCGCGACTACCGGCGCCCGACCGTGGTCGGTGGCCCGCTGGTGGACTATGCCGGCAGCAATCTCGGCGCCACCCTGCCGAAGAACAAGGCCACCACCACCCTGGACTGGAAGTACAGCGACTACACCGCCGCGGTGACCTGGTACTACACCAGTGGCTACGACCAGAAGGCCAGCACCGCGGCCGCTGCGGTGCAGAGCCGCGTCGACGCCTACAACCAGTTCGATCTCTACCTGGGCTACACCGGCATCGAGAACCTGACCGTGTACGCCAAGGTGCAGAACCTGGGTGACAAGACGCCGCCGTACGACGCCTCGTTCCCGGGCATCCGCGCGCCGTACGACTTCAGCCAGTACGACCTGCGTGGCCGCTACTTCACGCTGGGCTTCGACTACCGCTTCTGATCCACCCGCCGCGGCCGGCCACCCTGTGTGGCCGGCCGTGTTGCCATGTTCCAGGGGAGTCACCGTGTCCTTCCACCGCCGTGCCGTTTTCCCGTTGTTGCTCGCCGTCGCCACCGCCGTATCGTTGCCGCCTGCGGTACATGCGCAGAGCGCCTATTTCTTCCCGCAGACCACCGATGCCGCGGCATTCGATACCGCCATTCCCACGCCGGAGCAGTTCCTCGGCTATCCGATCGGCAGCCGCTACACCCGCCATGACCAGCTGGTGGCTTACTTCCAGGAGCTGGCCAAGCACTCGGACAAGATCAGCGTGCGCGAGATCGGCCGCAGCTATGAGGGCCGACCGCTGTTGATCGCCACGGTCACTGCTGCAGGCAACCACGCGCGGCTGGAACAGATCCGCCAGCAGCACGCGACCCTGGCCGATCCGGCGCAGCCGCGCAGCGCTGCCGGTGACAGCCCGGTGGTGGTGTGGCTGGGCTACAGCGTGCACGGCAACGAGACTTCCAGCGGCGAAGCGGCGATGCTGACCGCCTATTACCTGGTGGCCAACCGCAGCGCGGAAACGCAGCAGTGGCTGCAGCAGGCGGTGGTGCTGTTCGACCCGGCGCAGAATCCCGACGGCCGCGATCGCGCCGCCAACTGGCACAACGCCTGGGCGTCCGACCCGGCCTCGGCCGATCCGGCCGACAAGGAACACGTCGAGCCGTTCCCGCAGGGCCGTACCAACCACTACTTCACCGATCTCAACCGCGATTGGCTGGCACTGACGCAGCAGGATTCGCGGCCGAAGGTGGCGCAGTTCCACCAGTGGTACCCGAACGTGCAGATCGACTTCCACGAAATGGGCAAGGACAGCACGTACTACTTCGAGCCATCGCCGAAGAGCATGCATAGTCCGTTGATCCCGGCAGCGTCGTACGAGTTCAACAAGACCCTGGCCAAGTACCACGCCCAGGCGCTCGATGCGCTGGGTTCGCTGTACTACACCGGTGAGAACTTCGACAATTTCTCGCCCGTGTACGGCTCGACCTATCCGGATTTCCACGGCGCGGTCGGCGTCACCGTGGAGCAGGCCAGCTCGCGCGGTCGCGTGCAGGAATCGGTGAATGGCCTGCTGACGTTCCCGTTCACCATCCGCAACCAGGTTGCCACCGGATTGGGCACGGTGCGCGGTGCGGTGACCGAGCGCAGCGCCCTGTTCGAGCTGCAGAAGAGTTTCTTCCAGAGCGCGCTGAAGCAGGCCGCACAACAGCCGGTGAAGAGCTTCGTGTTCGGCGACGCGCATGATCCGGCATTGACCCGACGCCTGCTGGAACTGCTGTTGCTGCACAGGATTGAAGTGCATGCACTGGACCGCGCTGTCAGCGTAGATGGCCAGCGTTTCGAAGCGGGCAGCGCCTACGTGGTGCCGGTGCAGCAGGCGCAGTTCCGCCTGGTCCATTCGATCTTCGCGGAGACCCCGCCGATCAGGGGCGACGTGTTCTACGGCAGCACCAGTTACGCGATCGCCCCGGCCTACGGCGCGGCCTTTGCTGGCAGCCGCAGCCGCATCGATGGCGGCGCCCGCGTGGTCGAGGTTCCCACAGTGCAGGGCGGGCTGACCGGCGGTGAAGCGGGCTTCGCCTACGTGATCGACTGGCGCGACTACAACGCGGGCCGCGCACTGGCCGGCCTGCAGGCCAAGGGCTTGTCCACGCGTGCCACCTTCCAGCCGTTCACCGCGGCCACCGCACAAGGTGAGGTGGCCTTTGCCGGGGGCAGCATCGTGGTACCGGTGGCCGGGCAGCCGCTGCAGGGTGTGGCGTTGCAGGAGGCGGTCGCCGCCGCCGCGCGGGCCGCCGGTGTGCAGGTGCATGCGCTGGCCAGCGGTCGCAGCCGCGACGGCATCGACCTTGGCAGTGACGGCGTCAAGGCACTGCGCAAGCCCGCCGTCGCGCTGGTGATGGGCGAGGGCGTGGCAGCCACCGAAATCGGTTCGGCCTGGTTCCTGCTCGACCAGCAGCTGCGCCTGCCGGCCAGCAAGCTGGACCCGCAGCAGCTGGGCAAGGTGTCGCTGGACCGCTACACCACGATCGTGCTGTCCGGCGGCACCTATGCCGGCATCGACGCGACCGCGGTAGCGGCATTGAAGCGCTGGATCCAGGCCGGCGGGTCACTGGTCACCTATGGCAGCGCGTCGAAGTGGGCGATCGAACAGAAACTTGCCGACGGCGAGAAGCTGGGCAAGGACGAGGAAGCAACAGACAACGCGCGCCGCGCCTTCGGTGACCAGCGCGATATCGCCGCGATCGAGCGTGTCAGCGGCAACATCCTCAGCGCCGACGTCGACCCCAGTCATCCTTTGGCGTTCGGCGTGCCGCGCCGGCAACTGGCGATCAACAAGGAGAACACGGTCATCCTGCAGCCGAGCACGAACGGGTTTTCCACGGTGGTGCGGATCGACGACACACCGCGGGTGAACGGTTATCTGTCCGAGCGCAACCGCAGTCGCGTGGCCGGCAGCGCATGGCTGCTGGTGTCAGCGCAGGGGCAGGGCAACGTGATCCTGTTTGCTGATGATCCGGCGCATCGCAAGTACTGGCATGGCACTGATCGGATGCTGATCAACGCGATCTTCTTCGGGAATCTGGTGAACCCGGCGAAAGCGCGGGGTTGAGGCGTTTGGCGCCTTGATTGATACGTGTGTGGGGAGGCCGGGCGGGCTGCGCAGGACACGCCGTAAACCCGTCCTTGGGGGCTCGATGGCGCCATCCATGGCGCCAACGGTCCTGCGCACCCCGCCCGGCCTCCCCTCGACAGTTTCCTGCGGGCGCGGACGCATCAAACCCAAGGCGGGAGCAAGGGCGAAAGCAAAAGCAAAAGCTGGAATTCCGGCTTTTGCTTTTGTCTTTGAATTTGATCCTTCTTCTCCTGGCTGCCCGGCGGGACAAGAAGGCGCTGGTGATGATTGAAGCGGATGGGCGTAGGGGCAGCGCAAAACCGTGAGGTGCATGGATGCGCCGATCGAGCCCCCATGGATGGGTTTACGGCGTGTTTTGCGCTGCCCCTACGCCCATCCGCCCTCGACGCAACCCACCGCCCGCTTTCAAACCACCCGGCAGCCAGCAACAAAAAAGGGACGACGCGTAAGCGTCGTCCCCCGATAAGCAGCCCCCGCGCAGCGGGAGACGCCATCCCTGTCAGCTGGGATCAGCTGGCGCGACCGCCGCCGCTACCCTGGCCGCGGCCACGGCCGCCACCGCTGTTGTTGCCGCCACCGCGACGCTGGCCCTGACCGGCACCTGCGCCTGCGCGCTGCTGGCCGTTGCCGGCGCCCTCGCGGCGGCCACCGCCGGCCTTCTTCGGGCCTGCATGGGCATGACGCGGCGCATCGCCGTGCGGACGGCGCGCGTGGGTCTTGCGCGGCACGCGCTCGCCGGTATCGGCCTCGGCCTTGCCCGGAGCACTGTTGCCCCAGCGGATCGGCGTCTGCAGCTCGAAGCCCGGCACATCGCGGATGTCCATGTCACGGCCGAGCAGGCGCACGATCGCGCGCAGCAGCTTCACTTCATCCTGCGCCACCAGCGAAATCGCTTCACCGGTCGCACCGTTGCGGCCGGTACGGCCAATGCGGTGCACGTAGTCTTCGGCCACCATCGGCAGATCGAAGTTGATCACCTTCGGCAGCTCGTTGATGTCGATGCCGCGCGCGGCGATGTCGGTGGCCACCAGCACGGTGACACGGCCAGCCTTGAAGTCGCCGAGCGCACGCAGGCGCTGGCCCTGGCTCTTGTTGCCGTGGATCGCCGCGGTCTTGATGCCGGACTTTTCCAGGAACGCGGCCAGCTTGTCGCTGCCGTGCTTGGTGCGGGCAAACACCAGGGTCTGCTCGCGGCTGTCCTGCGCCAGCAGGTGCAGCAGCAGGTCGCGCTTGCGGCTGCCATCGACCGGATGCACCTTGTGGGTGATGGTCTCGGCGACGGTGTTCTTCGGCGTGACCTGGATCTGTTCCGGGTTGCGCATGAATTCCAGCGCCAACTGGCGGATGTTGTCCTCGAAGGTGGCCGAGAACAGCAGGGTCTGGCGGTTCTGCTTGGGCAGCTTGGCCAGGATGCGCTTGATCGAGGGCAGGAAGCCCATGTCCAGCATGCGGTCGGCTTCGTCCAGCACCAGCAGTTCAATGCCGGACAGGTCGATGCTGCGACGCTCCAGGTGGTCGATCAGGCGGCCCGGGCACGCAACCAGCAGATCCACGCCGCGACGCAGGATGTCCAGCTGGTTGCCCATGCCGACACCGCCGTAGATGCAGGCGCTGGGGATGCGCAGGTACTTGCTGTAACCGCGCAGGCTGTCATGCACCTGGGTGGCCAGTTCGCGGGTCGGTGCCAGGATCAGCGCGCGCGGCTTGCGCGGGCCGGTGCGCACTTCCTGCGAAGCGGTGCCCAGGTGCTGCAGCAGCGGCAGGCCGAACGCGGCGGTCTTGCCGGTGCCGGTCTGTGCGCCGGCCAGCAGGTCGCGACCGGCCAGCACCAGCGGGATCGCCTGCTGCTGGATCGGGGTCGGGGTTTCGTAGCCCTGCTCGGCGAGCGCACGCAGCAGGAAGGGCGCAAGGCCCAGGGATTCAAAAGACATCGAGATTGCTCCAAGTACAGTTAACGCCTGTCCGAACGGACAGACGGGGGCAGATCAAACTGATCGGCTGACTCGGAGCGTTCCCGTGAACCGCGCTGCGAGAATTGGGTGCAGCCAACGCGAAGCGCAGGCTGGAATGCGTGACGAACGGCGTCGGAGTGGGGGCGGGCGATGGGGCGAACCCCGGTCGCCGGCGATCCCGGAGGGAAACGGACGGCCGCTGCAGACCCGCATAGTCTAACGGAAGGATGAGACCTGACGCAAAACAGGCTGTTCAGGTTGGGGGTTCGGCAGGGCTGCGCCCTGCACCCGCCGAATCGACGGCAATGGCAACAGCAACAGCAACAGCAACAGCAACAGCAACAGCGGGCATACCGTGGGATGGCGGGGTGGGTCCGGTTGCGGGGGACGCCGTAAACCCATCCCTGGGGGCTTGGCCGCGGCATCCATGCCGCGGACACCCCCGCAACCGGACCCACCCCGCCTTCGACAGTTTTCCGCGATCTGTCGAAATGGCAGGGCCTGCTCCTGGTGGGTGTCACCTTGGTCGACACGGTAGATCCACGCCATGCGTGGATGCTCTTCGTTCAATTGTCGAAATATTCGATTTCGTTGGAAATTCATCCACGCATGGCGTGGATCTACCACCGTCATCGGGAAACTGTCGAGGGCGGGGCGGTATGGGGCTGCAGGACCGTTGGCGCCATGGATGGCGCCATCGAGCCCCCATGGATGGGTTTACGGCGTGTCCTGCAGCCCCATACCGCCCCGCCCAACCCACAGAAAACCCAGAGCCGGCTGTTGCAGTTGCTTTCGCGGCTGCCTTGGCCTTGGCCGTTGCCTCTGCACGTGCAGGGTGCAACCCTGCCGCCCCCCTCCTGCGGTAGGGTGAGGCGATGCCGCGCTGCAGCTTGGCTACGCTGCTTATTTGATTACACTTGAAACTTGTTTGCCCACGACTCCGGACACCCACCATGAAGCTTGGTTCCTTGAAGGAAGGCGGCCGCGACGGCACCCTCATCGTCGTCTCGCGTGACCTGCGCCACGGCGTGCGCGCCACCGGCATCGCCGCCACCCTGCAGTTGGCCCTGGAGGACTGGAGCCATCTGGCCCCGCGTCTGAATGCGCTGTATGAGTCGCTCAATGCCGGTGACGCCGATGGCGTGTTCGACTTGGACCCGCAGGCCCTGGCTGCGCCGATGCCGCGCGCCTATGAATTCGTTGATGGCAGCGCCTACCTGCCACACGTCGAGCGCGTACGTCGCGCCCGCGGCGCCGAGGTGCCGGAGAGCTTCTACAGTGATCCGCTGATGTACCAGGCCACCAGCGCCGGTTTCCATGGCCCGCGCGATGCGGTCAAGGTGGTCAGCGAGGACTACGGCATCGACCTGGAAGCGGAGATCGTGGTGATCACCGACGACGTGCCGATGGCCGCCACGCCGGAGCAGGCCGCCGGCCACATCCAGCTGATCGGCCTGGTCAACGACGTCTCGCTGCGCAACCTGATCCCGGGCGAACTGGCCAAGGGCTTCGGCTTCCTGCAGTCCAAGCCGCGCTCGGCGTTGTCGCCGGTGTTCGTCACTCCCGACGAGCTGGGCGCTGCCTGGCAGGACAGCAAGGTGCACCTGCCGCTGCTGACCCACATCAACGGGACGTGGTTCGGTGCGCCGGAAGCGGGTGTCGACATGCAGTTCAACTTCGCCCAGCTGGTCGCGCACGCGGCGAAGACGCGGCCGCTCAGTGCCGGCACCATCGTCGGCTCGGGCACCATCGCCAACGAAGACACCAGCAAGGGGGCTTCGTGCTTCGCCGAACAGCGCGTGGTGGAAACCCTGCGCGACGGCAAGCCGAGCACGCCGTTCATGTCCTTCGGCGACGTGGTGCGCATCGAGATGCTCGATGCCGCCGGCAACAGCATCTTCGGTGCGATCGAGCAGCGCATCGAACAGGCGGCCAAGCCCTGAGCATGGAGGCGGCGATGGAGATTCCGGTCGACGACGGCATCATGCTGTACACCTACTGGCGATCCAGCGCCGCCTACCGCGTGCGCATCGGCCTGGCCTTGAAAGGCCTGGCCTTCGAAGCACGACCGGTGCATCTGGTGCGCGAGGGCGGCGAGCAGCACCATGACGCCTATCGCGGGCTCAACCCGCAGCAGCTGGTGCCCACGCTGCTGCATGACGGCCACGTGCTGACCCAGTCGCTGGCGATCCTGGAGTATCTGGAAGAGCGGTTCCCGCAGGTGCCGCTGCTGCCGGCCGACGCCGCTGGCCGCGCACGGGTGCGGGCAGCGGCGCAGCTGGTAGCCTGCGACATCCACCCGATCAACAACCTGCGGGTGATGCAGTACCTCGAGCGCGATCTGCAGCTGCCCGCCGATGCACGCACGCAGTGGACCCTGCACTGGATGGCCGAGGGCTTCGCCGCGATGGAAACGATGCTGGCCGACAGTGCTGACACCGGTACGTTCTGCCACGGTGACCGTCCGGGTCTGGCCGACATCTGCCTGTTGCCGCAGCTGTACAACGCCCATCGCTTCGGCCTGGACCTGGCGGCATACCCCACACTGCGCCGCATTGAAGCGGCCTGCCAGCAGCTGGATGCCTTCATCGCTGCACGCCCCGAAAACCAGGTCGACGCCGCCTGACGTCCCGCTGTGCTCGCCGGGCATGGCCTGGCGCTACCGGTCTCCGGCGCGCGGTAGCGCCGGGCCATGCCCGGTGGGCGCGGAGTTGGCCGCCAGCAGTTGCTGCAGGTCGTCGCGGAACAGCCGGTAGGCGTCCTCGCGCCGCGTATCATCCTTCTGCCGCAGTACCCAGGCAGGATGCACGGTGGCGTATCCCCGGGTGCCATCCTCAAGCGTGAGCCAGCGGCCACGGTCGCGCGTCAGGTTGAAATCGCGACCGAATACGGACGAGGCCGCCGTGGCGCCGAGACAGACGATCACCTGCGGCTTCACCCGTGCGATCTCGCCCTGCAGCCACGGCCGGCAGGCATGCACATGGCGGCTCTCAGGGCGCTTATGCAGGCGCACCTTGCCTCGGCGCTCGTGATGGAAGTGCTTCACCGCGTTGGTCAGGTACAGGGCGCTGCGTTCGATGCCCAGCTCCTGCAGCGCACGGTCCAGCAGCTTGCCCGCCGGCCCGGCGAAGGGGCGACCACTCAGGTCCTCGACATCACCGGGCTGTTCGCCCACCAGCATGATGCGTGCATCGGCACGACCGTCGCCGAACACGGTCTGGGTCGACGCTTCCCACAGCGGGCACTGCCGGCAGACGGCGGCCTGCTGGTGCAGCGCCTGCAGGCTGCCATTGTCCGCAGCGGCATCGGTTGCATCATTCGGCCGTGCGGGAATACGTCGCTGCGGTGCCTGTGCCGGTCGATCATGCATCTCCTGCACGCGGCCGGCTGCGTCGCGCACAAGACCCGGCAACAGGTGCGCTTCGGGAAGATGCTTCCAGTAACGGGCGGGCATTTCCTGCTGCATCATCCGCGTGTTGAGCCGGGCCGGATTGAAGATGCTGGCGTAATAGGTCTGCCACAGCGTCTCACGGGCGTCTTCGGCGGGTGCATCGCGACGGCTGCCGCCATCACCGAACGAGAGCGCGCTGCCATCCCAGCGGACACTGCGCGCGGGTGTCAGGATCGCCCAGCGCATGCAGGCAAAACGGCGGGCGAAAAACGGCGCGACCCGGTCGACGATGTTGTGATCGGGCTCGAACCAGGCGATGAACGCGTCGGTCTCGCCGGGCACCTCCCGGAAGCGCACGAAAGCCTTCATCTTGTGCGTGTCGCGGCGCACCGCCTGCGCCAGCGCCATCAACCGCAGCACATCGGCGTCGGCCGGATTGGACAGCACCGTGCGTTCGCCATGCGCGATGCGCCACAGCAGGCGGTACAGCAGCGGCAGGCGCTGCGGATCGCGATGGCACAGGCAGGTAGCGGCCAGTTCGACGAAGTCGCGCGGCACGTTCGGGACGGTGGCGCCGTCGGGCAGTGGCGCCTGCTGCACCGCCGGCGCGTCCAGCAGCGACGCTTCGGTACCCGTGATCCAGTCCAGCTGTTCCGGCAGCACGCGGCGCAGCAAGGCCTCACGCGCCGCACCGCGCCAGGCATCCAGCGACCACGGCGGGTCTACGCGCAGCGACCAGCGCTGCAGCTCAGGCAGCGGGCGTGGCATCGAACAGCGAGCCCTGGCGGGGTGGTGGCGCCAGCTTCGCGCGCAGCGCCGCCGGATCATCCAGCGCACTGCGCGGATGGTGGTCGGCCAGCTGCACGAACGGCAGCAGTTTGCCCATCGGCGCCTTCAGTCGTGCAACGTCGGCCACCCGCAGGCGACCGTGGCGGCGTGCCATCAATACGCGCTTGACGTTGCGCACTCCCAGGCCTGGCACCCGCAGCAGCAGCTCCTTCGGCGCAAGGTTCAGGTCCACCGGGAAGCGTTCGGGATGGCGGATCGCCCAGGCCATCTTCGGATCGATGTCCAGATCCAGCATGCCGCCCTGGGTGGTGTCGGTGATCTCCTCCACGCCGTAGCCGTAGAAACGCAGCAGCCAGTCGGCCTGGTACAGACGGTGCTCGCGCTGCAGCGGAGGTGGCTGCAGCGGCAGCTGGCGGCTCGCATCGGGAATCGGGCTGAAGGCGGAGTAGTACACCCGGCGCATGCGGTAGTTGCCGTAGAGGCTGTCGGCACTGGTCAGGATCTGCTGGTCGCTGGCACCGTCGGCGCCGACGATCATCTGCGTGCTCTGCCCGGCGGGTGCAAAGCGGGGAGGGCGAGGACGCGCGCCGCGGCTGGAAACCGGTGCGATCACTGCCGGCGCCTTGCGGGCCTCCTTGGCTTCTTCGATGCGCCAGCGCAGTTCACCCATCGCGCCGCGGATCGATGTGCTGGTCTTTTCCGGGGCGAGGGTGGCCAGGCCCGCCTCGGTGGGCAGTTCGACATTGATCGACAGGCGATCGGCGTAACGACCCGCAGCGGCCAGAAGTTCTGGCGATGCCTCGGGGATCGTCTTCAGGTGGATGTAGCCGGCGTATCGGTGCTCCTCGCGCAGCCGGCGTGCCACCTCCACCATGCGCTCCATCGTGTAGTCCGCGTTGCGGATGATGCCGCTGGAAAGAAACAGCCCTTCGATGTAATTGCGCTTGTAGAAGTCCAGGGTGAGCGTGACCACCTCGTCCACGCTGAAACGCGCGCGCGGCACGTTGCTGGACACCCGGTTCACGCAATAGGCGCAGTCGTACACGCAGAAGTTGGTCAGCAGGATCTTCAGCAGCGACACGCAGCGGCCATCGGGCGTGTAGCTGTGGCAGATGCCCATGCCCTCGGTACTGCCGATGCCGCCGGAGGCGCGCGAATCGCGCTTGCCCGCACCACTGGAGGCGCAGGAGGCATCGTACTTGGCGGCATCTGCAAGGATGGCCAGCTTGCGTATGGTTTCCATTGAAGAAACCTACGCACGAGGGGTCTCATTGGATGAGACCGCCCCTTAACCCTTCAGGATTCCGCCGGGCATGGACCGGCTCTACCACCACGCGTCCGGTAGCGCCGGGCCATGCCCGGCGGGCGCGCCGTCAGAACCCGTGGGTAATGCTCGGCGCGCCGGCCGAGAAGTCCGCATACGGATCATGCTCGCCGCTGCCTCCTTCGGACAGGCGGAACTTCAGCGCCAGGCCATCGCGCGAGTCGGCCGCGCGCAGGGCTTCTTCCTGATCGATGGTGCCGTTCTTGGCCAACCGGAACAGGCACTGGTCGAAGCTCTCCATGCCTTCTTCCAGCGAAGCCTCCATCGCCGCCTTGATCTCGTGTACCTGGCCGCGACGCAGCAGGTCGCGGATCATCGGCGTGTTGATCAGTACTTCGGTGGCCGGCAGGCGGCGCCCCTCCTTGTTCTTCACCAGGCGCTGGCTGATCACCGCACGCAGGTTCAGCGCCAGGTTCATCAGCACGTTCTTGTGCGCGCTTTCTGGGAAGAAGTTGAGGATGCGCTCGATGGTCTGGTCGGCGTTGTTGGAGTGCAGGGTGGCCAGGCACAGGTGCCCGGTTTCGGCGAAGGCGATCGCCGCCTCCATCGTTTCGGCATCCAGGATCTCGCCGATCAGGATCACGTCCGGCGCTTCACGCATCGCGTTCTTCAGCGCATTGTGGAAGGCATGGGTATCGAGCCCGACCTCGCGCTGGTTGACGATGGACATCTTGTGCTTGTGCAGGTACTCGATCGGGTCCTCGATGGTGAGGATGTGACCGGTGGTGGTGCTGTTGCGATGGTCGATCATCGACGCCAGCGAGGTGGACTTGCCCGAGCCGGTGGACCCCACCACCAGCACCAGCCCACGCGGGGTCATGATGACGTCTTTCAGCACCTGCGGCAGGTTGAGCTCTTCGATGCTCGGAATCCGGCTGCGGATGGCGCGGATGACCATGCCCACTTCACCGCGCTGCTTGAACACGTTGACGCGGAAACGCCCGGCATCGGCCAGGGCGATGGCCATGTTGAGTTCCAGCTCGCGCTCGAACTGCGGCACCTGGCCCTCGTCCATCAGCGAGTAGGCGATCTTCTTCACCATTCCCGGCGGCAGGCCGGTATTGCCGAGCGGATACAGCTTGCCCTCGATCTTGATGTACACCGGCGCGCCGGTGGTCAAGAACATGTCCGAAGCGTTCTTTTCGGTCATCAGCTTCAGGAAGTAGCCGATATCCATTGCGAATTTTCCCCAACGAAACTGCCGGTGCCCGTTGCAAGCACGGTACCGGCTTGACGACAATGGCCGCGAACCGACAACCGGTACGGCCTCCCCAATGAAACGACTTAGCTTCGCACGAATGCGCCACAGCCTGTATGTGATGGCGTTTGCATTCGCACTCTCTGCTCCCGCCTGGGCGCAGGATGGCGCGTTGGAACTGGCCCAGGCCCGGCAGGCGGTGGACAAGGCCACCCAGGCCGACGCCGACCAGTACGCCCCGGACCTGATCGGGTTGGCCCGCCAGGGGCTGGAGCAGGCCCAGCGTGCCGCCGGCGACCGCCGCGAGCGCAAGAACGCACCGGCGCTGGCCCTGCGTGCCACCGTTGACGCCGATCTGGCCCGTGCCCGCAGCGAGGAAGCCACGGCGACCGCACAGCTGCAGCTGCGCCGCAACGAGGTCAACCAGCTGCAGCGCCAGTTGTCGACCGGGGAGGACCGCCGATGAAGACGATTTCCGCGCTGACCCTGGCTACGCTGCTGGCCCTGCCGACGCTGGCACTGGCCGCTGACAACCCGATGGTGGGCCAGCTGAGCCAGCGCCTGATGGCGATCCAGGCCAATCCGGACACCGCCGAACTGGGCGCCTTCGAGCGCATGCAGGCGCAGCAGGCCATCGCCACCCTGGAAAAGGCCAAGCGCCGTGACCAGGAGCTGACCACCTACCTGGCCGAGCGCCGGGTCGAGATCGCCGAGACCGCCGTGCGGGCTGCGCTGGCCGCGCGCGAGGTCGACCGCCTGGAGCGCACCCGCGGCGACCTGCTGATCGAGGCCAGCCGCCGCGATGCCGCCCGCGCCCGCCAGGAGGCCGAACAGCTGCGCATGCAGGCGCAGATGCAGGCAGAAGAGGCCGAACGCCTGCGCCAGGCGGCCGAGGCCGAGACCCTGGCCCGCCAGGATGCCGAGAACGCCCTGACCAGCGTGGCCGGCAAGCAGCAGCAGCGCCTCAGCTCGGCCCAGCAGAACGCGGCCAAGCTGGCCCGTGAGGAAGCCGAGCTGGTGTCCGGGCAGAAACTGCCGGGCTCGAAGTTCGATGGCCGCGGCGAGGTCTTCACCTTTGCCGGTGACGCGTTTGCGGCCGGGGCCTCGAGCCTGTCCGGTGGCGCCCGCAACCAGGCCAAGGCCCTGGCCGAGTACGTGAACATCGGCAAGAAGGGCAGGATCCGCATCGAAGCCTATGACAGCGCCAATGGCGTCGGCCAGAAGCGCGCCGAGGCACTGCGCGACGCGCTGGTGTCGGCCGGTGTCGCCAGCAGCCGTATCCAGGTTGCTGGGAAGAAGGCCGCCTCCACCCGGGCCCGCTCGGCCGAGGTCGTCATCGCGCCGTAATTGATTGATATTGTTTGTTTTTCGTTGTGTTGAGTATTCAGCCTGAACCCCGCCTCGGCGGGGTTCGGTCTTTTTGCCGCAGGGGCTTGAACCCCGTCCAGAGCAAGCGTAGGGTCAATTGTCCGGGACGCAATAACGCGGACCGGACGATGGGAGGGCCGGGCCGATGCAAGCAGGGCGCGAACCGCAGCAGATCGAAGTGCGCAGGCCAGTGCCGCACGTCGTTGTGGGCACCCATGTGGGCATCGACCGGCACTCCTCCATGAACAACGCCCCGTGCCTTGCGGCCGGGGCGTTCGTGTATCTGTCGAAGGAGGTCCATCATGTTTGAAGATCAGCCCCAGAGCGAGATCGACGCCCGTCGCGCGCGCGATCCGGAGTTCCGGGCACTCCATGACCAGCACCGCAAGTTGAACAAGAAGTGCATGGATGCGGAGTTGGGTGTACTCCCGATCGATGATGTCACCCTGGGTCGAATGAAGCGCGAGAAGCTGCTGGCCAAGCAACGCCTTCTGCGAATGTACGAAACACCGCTCGCAACCTCGTCCCCCACGCATTGACGCACCCCTGTCGTGCCCGGAATGGCATGACCTGGCCATCGATGGCCCTGCCAGGCTCTCCTGACCTGGCAACGCGGCGCCGCTGAACGCAGGCGTCGCGCCAAGGCACCACACGCGGTGGTGCCTTGGCCCGCAGGCACGTCCCCCGATGCGGGCGGTACCGGTCTCCTCGTCGATCCGGGGCCGTCCGCATCCCCTTGGGCTGCCAGCCGAGCTGGTGGGTGCCGACCGTGGGTCAGCACGCCTCCCGCCGGGCATGGCCCGGCGCTATAGAAACGGCTCCTGACTTTCGTCGCCATCCATCGGATAATCATCGGTCCGGCCCTGTGTGGCGCGAACCGAAGTCCCCCGAATGCCCATCCATTCTTCCGTCCTCGAACTCATCGGCCAGACCCCTATCGTCAAGGCCCAGCGCCTGGATGCTGGCGTCTGCGAGCTCTACCTGAAGCTCGAAAGCGCCAACCCGGGCGGATCGATCAAGGATCGCATCGGCCTGTCGATGATCGAAGCGGCAGAGAAGCGCGGCGACCTGAAGCCCGGCGCCACCCTGGTGGAAGGCACCGCCGGCAATACCGGCCTGGGCCTGGCGCTGGTGGCCCAGCAGAAGGGCTACAAGCTGATCCTGGTGGTCCCGGACAAGATGAGCCGGGAAAAGATCTTCAACCTGAAGGCGATGGGTGCCGAAGTGCGCCTGACCCGCTCGGACGTGGCCAAGGGCCACCCGGAGTACTACCAAGACCTGGCCAAGACCATCGCCGAGCAGACCCCAGGCGCCTACTTCGTCAACCAGTTCGGCAACCCGGACAACCCGGCCGCGCATGAATTCGGCACCGGCCCGGAGATCCTCGAGCAGATGGATGGCGATCTGGATGCCATCGTGTTCGGCTGCGGCAGCTCCGGCACCATGACCGGCCTCTCGCGCGCCTTCGCCACGCTGTCGCCGAAGACCGAGCTGGTGCTGGCCGACCCGGTCGGCTCCATCCTGGCCGAGTACATCAACGACGGCGTGCTCAACGACAAGTCGGGCAGCTGGCTGGTGGAAGGCATCGGCGAGGATTTCCTGCCCTCGATCTCCGATTTCAGCCGTGTGAAGAAGGCCTACGCCATCACCGATGCGGAGAGCTTCCATACCGCGCGTGAGCTGCTGGGCAAGGAGGGCATCCTCGGTGGCTCCTCGACCGGCACCCTGCTGGCGGCGGCGCTGAAGTACTGCAAGGAGCAGACCACGCCGAAGAAGGTGCTGGTGCTGGTCTGCGACACCGGCAACAAGTACCTGTCGAAGATGTACAACGACTACTGGATGCTGGACAACGGCTTCCTTGAGCGCCCGCAGCACGGTGACCTGCGCGACCTGATCCTGCGCCCGTACGGCCAGCGCGACACCGTCGTGATCGGCCCGAACGACCTGCTGACCACCGCCTATCAGCGCATGAAGCTGTATGACGTGTCGCAGCTGCCGGTGCTGGACGGTGACCAGCTGGTCGGCATCGTCGACGAAAGCGACGTGCTGCTGCACGTCTACGGCGACGAAGCACGCTTCCGTGACCCGGTGGCCACCGCGATGGTCAGCAAGCTGGATCGCCTGGATGTGAAATCGCCGATCGAGGCGCTGCTGCCGGTGTTCGACCGCGGCCAGGTGGCCATCGTGATGGATGGTGACACCTTCCTCGGCCTGATCACCCGCATCGACCTGCTGAATTACCTGCGTCGGCGCGTTCAGTAAGGCGTTTATCGCCGCAGATCGCTGCTGAATCCCGGTTTATCCGCGTCAAAGCTCGTTAAGGCCGCGCTGATAGACTCCCGCTCCTTCGACGGCGCCGGTCATCGGCGCCAATCAGGAAACGACATGTCCAACGCTTCTTCCCCGGACCGCGCGCTGGCGCTGGCCACCCTGGCCATCCATGGCGGCCAGTCGCCCGACCCGAGCACCGGCGCGGTGATGCCGCCGATCTACGCCACCTCGACCTATGCGCAGTCCAGCCCGGGCGAGCACCAGGGCTTCGAGTACTCGCGTACCCACAACCCGACCCGCTTCGCCTACGAGCGTTGCGTGGCCTCGCTGGAAGGCGGCACCCGCGGCTTCGCCTTCGCCTCGGGCATGGCCGCCAGCTCCACCGTGATCGAGCTGCTGGATGCCGGCAGCCACGTGGTGGCGATGGACGACATCTATGGCGGCAGCTTCCGCCTGTTCGAGCGCGTGCGTCGCCGCACCGCTGCGCTGGACTTCAGCTTCGTCGACCTGACCGATCTGGCCGCCTTCGAAGCGGCGATCACGCCGAAGACCAAGATGGTCTGGATCGAGACCCCGACCAATCCGATGCTGAAGATCGTGGACATCGCCGCGGTCGCCGCCATCGCCAAGCGCCATGGCCTGATCGTAGTGGTCGACAACACCTTCGCCTCGCCGATGCTGCAGCGTCCGCTGGAGCTGGGGGCGGACCTGGTGCTGCATTCGGCCACCAAGTACCTCAACGGCCATTCGGACATGGTCGGTGGCATGGTCGTGGTCGGCGACAACGCCGAACTGGCCGAGCAGATGGCCTTCCTGCAGAACTCCATCGGTGGCGTGCAGGGCCCGTTCGACAGCTTCCTGGCCCTGCGCGGTCTGAAGACCCTGCCGCTGCGCATGAAGGCGCACTGCGCCAACGCGATGGCGCTCGCACAGTGGCTTGAAAAGCACCCGGCGGTGGAGAAGGTGATCTACCCGGGCCTGGCCTCGCACCCGCAGCATGAGCTGGCGGGCAAGCAGATGGCCGGCTACGGCGGCATCGTCTCGATCGTGCTGAAGGGCGGCTTCGAGGCGGCCAAGCGCTTCTGCGAGAAGACCGAACTGTTCACCCTGGCCGAGTCGCTGGGCGGGGTGGAAAGCCTGGTGAACCACCCGGCGGTGATGACCCATGCGTCGATCCCGGTGGCACGCCGCGAGCAGCTGGGCATCAGTGATGCACTGGTAAGGCTGAGCGTGGGCGTTGAGGATCTGGGGGATCTGCAGGTGGATCTGGAGCGGGCGCTGGGCTGAGCGCCCCGCGAACTGCCATGACACCGCCTGGCCCCCCTCAACCGAATGCTCGGGTACGCCTCATGGCGTGGCTGCGCGGGCAGTCATGGCTGCGCGGAGCGTATCGCGCGCTGCCGGGTGTGGTACGTGAGCGCGGGCTCCGACTGCTCACGAGGCGGCTGCAGGCGAAGACGCGCTTCCCGCGCACGCCGGCGTGGGATGTCGTGCCGCCGAACACGGATGCGCGGCTTACCTCATCGACTGCGCCGTCGTCGGCGTGCTCCGGCGTCAATATCATCGGATACATCCACGGGCAGTTTGGGCTGGCGGAGGCGGCGCGGAGCTATGCGCGGGCGCTCATTCGCGACGGAGTACCGGTGGCCCTGGTGGATGTGGACTTGGGCCTGCCACATACCCGCGACGATCACACCTTCGATGCCTGGCTCAACTCCGCTGCGCCGAATGCGGTGAGCATCATTTTCGTCAATCCGGACTATCTGGCGCAGGCGCTGGACAGCATCGGCGAAGCCCGGCGGCAAGGGCGGTACTTGATTGCCTGCTGGTTCTGGGAGCTGGAGAACGTTCCCGAACGCTGGCTGCCCGCGCTGGCCCTGGTGGACGAAGTGCTGGTCGCCACCACTTTCGTGGAACGGGCAGTCCGCCGGGTCAGCCCCAATCCGGTTCTGCACGTGCCCATGCCCTTGGGTGAGCTGCACGCTAGCGGCCTGCAGCGAGCGGACTTCGGGCTTCCCGACGACGCATTCGTGTTCCTGGTGTCGTTCGACTTCAGTTCGTTGATGGCGCGCAAGAATCCGGAAGCGGCGCTGCGCGCGTTCCGGCAGGCTTTCCCACCGGAGCGCAGTAACGTGCGCCTGTTGGTCAAAAGCAGCAATGGTTATCGCTTCCCGCACCTGCTACAGCACCTCTTGCAGTTGGGGCAGGGAGATGACCGGATTCTCATTCGCGACGAAGTGATTGCGCGCGAGCACCTGAATGCGTTGCACCGCTGTTGCGACGTCTATGTATCCCTGCATCGGGCCGAAGGGTTCGGCATGGGCATGGCCGAGAGCATGGCAATTGGCAAGCCGGTCATCGCCACGGCCTGGTCGGGCAACATGGAGTTCATGGACCACGATTGTGCGGCATTAGTCGACTACACCTTGGTGCCAGTGGGCGCGGGCCAGTATCCGGGGGGAGAGGGGCAGCGCTGGGCTGATGCCGACATTGAACAGGCGGCGGGCTGGATGCGCCGACTGGCGGATGATCCCGTCTTCGCCCGGGAACTGGGGCAGCGCGCCCGGAAGAAGGTGGAAATCACGTTGTCCGGCACCAGCGCTGCCCGTCGCATCGTCGCCCGAATAAAAGAAATCGAAGCTGCGCGGGACCACACGCGCGATCTCCTGAAAGAACACGAGGACGGAACACTCCGTGATTGACATGCTGCGGTCCCTGTGGGCCTATCGCTACTTCATCCTCTCCTCGATCAGGAATGATCTGAGGATGCGTTTCATTCGAAGCAAACTCGGCGCACTTTGGATGATCATTCATCCGCTGATGCAGGTACTTATTTTCGCCACCATCCTGTCGGAAGTGCTCTCCGCGAAGATGCCCGGGGTCGAAAACAAGTACGGATACGCGCTTTACCTGATGGCGGGCACGCTGTGCTGGAGCATGTTCTCCGAAACGGTGTCCAAGTGCGTGAACCTGTTCGTGGACAACGGCAATCTCATGAAGAAGATGGCGTTCCCGCGGATCTGCCTGCCCTTCATCGCGGCGGGAACCATGCTGGTCAACAACCTGCTGCTGCTTGTGGCGATCTTCGCCGTGTTCGCCGTGATGGGGCACTTCCCCGAAGGGCAGGTGCTGTGGCTGCCGGCGCTGATGCTGCTCACGCTCGGGTTCGCGATGTCGATCGGCCTGCTGCTGGGGGTGTTCAATGTCTTCATGCGCGACATCAGCCAGGTCGTGCCCGTGGTGCTGCAGGCGCTGTTCTGGCTGACCCCGATCGTCTACAACGTGAGCATCCTGCCGGAGGCAGCGCGGGAAGCATTCAAGCTCAATCCGCTCTACCCGCTGGTGACCAGCTACCAGCAGGTACTTCTCTACAACCAGCCGCCGGTCTGGGCGGATCTGTTGCCGATGGCCGTTGCCACGCTGGTGCTGCTGATTGCCTCGTTGATCGTGTTCCGCAAGGCCAGTCCTGAAATGGTGGACGCGCTATGAGTGGTCAGCTCACGCTCGAAGGCGTAGGCAAGGCCTACCGCCATTGGGGAAGCGAATGGCTGCGTGCGGCCAGTTGGTTCGGCCTGCCCGTTCGCCCCAAGGAAGAACACTGGATCGTGCGCAACGTGACCCTGACCATTGGGGCTGGTGAAGCCGTGGGCGTGGTGGGCCGCAACGGTGCAGGGAAGAGCACGTTGCTGAAGTTGATCACCGGTACGACCCAGCCCACCGAAGGCCGCATTTCCCGGGGAGGACGCATTGCGGCTATCCTCGAGCTGGGCATGGGGTTCAACCCCGACCTGACCGGGCGCCAGAACTGCTTCCATTCTGCGGGGCTGATGGGCTACACGCAGCAGCAGATCGAAGGGGTGATGCCCTCCATCGAAGCCTTCGCGGAAGTCGGTGAATACTTCGATGAGCCCGTGCGCACCTACTCCAGCGGCATGCAGGTCCGCGTGGCCTTCGCGGTCGCTACCGCATTCCGCCCGGATATCCTCATCGTCGACGAGGCGCTTTCAGTGGGCGACGCCTACTTCCAGGCCAAGTGCTTCAAACGCGTTCAGGAGTTCAAGGAGCAGGGGACCACGCTGATCCTAGTCAGTCACTCCGTGGGCGACATCGTCAAACACTGCGACCGGGTGATCTTCATCAAGGACGGGGGCGTTCACGCGGACGGACCGTCACGCGAGATTTCAAATCTCTATCTTGATGAACTGTTTGGCCGCAAGACGGGCAATGCGGTGGTCGCGGAGCCGGACGATCCCGCCTCCCCCCCGAATTCGATGGGGGCAGGTATCGAGGATCTCTTCCATACGCGACGCGGCTATAACAAGGGAGAGCATCGATGGGGGCAGGGCGGCGCGCGCATCATCGACTACGCCGTTGTCAGCTGCGGCGAAGAGCATCCTGCACGCCTAGACAGCGGTGCCCGCACGGAATTCATGATGAAGGTCGTGTTTGACCAGGACGTCGAGAGCGCGGTGCCGGGCATCCTCATCAAGACCCTGGAAGGGTTGTTCCTCTACGGCACCAACTCTTTCCTGGCCAGCAGTGGCGCGAAGGTGATCTCTGCTAAAGCGGGTGACGTGCTTGTCTGCGCGTTCCAGTTGCCGATGAACGTAAACGAAGGTCACTACATGGTGTCGCTTGGTATCTCCAGCGGTGATCCGCTCTCCGAGCTGACGCCGCTGGATCGTCGTTATGACTCCATCCTCCTGGATGTGAGTCGCCCGATGCAGTTCTGGGGCATCGTGGATCTGCACGCCGAATTCAGCGTGCGGGCTGCCTGAAGAAATGTTGCATCGTTCGTGCTACCGAGAATTGGAAATTCGTATATGACAGACGTCAACCCCAGCGCTGCAGGCTCTATCGAATTGCTGGTAGCTGCGTTGCCTGAAAAGTACCAGCCCATCTTTGGTCACCCGGAGCTGTCGGAGGGCAGCTCGCGTGGCTGTGAGGACCGCCTTGAGCTGATCCTTGCCACCGCCCAGCGCCTGCAGAAGGCGTTGGGCCGCCCGCTGCGGGTGCTGGACCTTGGCTGCGCCCAGGGCTTCTTCTCCTTGAATCTCGCAGCAGCCGGGCATTCCGTCCGCGGTGTGGATTTTCTCGATCGAAACGTGTTCGTCTGCCAGGCACTGGCGGTCGAGGCCGGGCTGACCCGGGTCACGTTCGAATGTGGCCGTATTGAAGACATCATTGAAACGCTCAATGACGGTGTCTACGACCTGGTCCTGGGCCTAAGCGTCTTCCATCATCTGGTGCATCAGCATGGGTTGTCGGCTGTCGTGGCAATCATCTCCAACATCGCCAGCAAGATCGATTGTGGTATCTACGAAGTCGCCGTGCGCGAGGAGCCGTTGTACTGGGGACCCTCGCAGCCCGAGCACCCGGCTGAACTGCTGAGCCCGTATGCGTTTCTGCGTGTCATGTCGTGGCAGCCTACCCACCTTTCCGGCGTCGAGCGTCCACTCTACTTTGCCAGTGAAAAATACTGGTTCGTCGGTAACGACTTCCGTGCCTTCGATTCCTGGCGCTTCCAGTCGCACCCCATGGATATGAGCAGCCACCGGAAATCGCGACGCTACTTCTTCAGCAAGGATGTGATGCTAAAACAGTACTCGCTCGCGAATTCGACCAGGCGTGACTTCAATCGCGATGAGTACCAGAACGAAGCTGGCTTCCTAGCGAACGCACCGCCGGCGATGGAAGCGCCCGCGCTGCTGGAGGCGTTGATGGATTGTGAGAACTGCTGGATCGTGCGGGAAGTGACACCGGGTCGTATTCTCCTGGAGATGATGAAGGAGCATGTTCCCTACGCACCAGAGCGCGTGGTGGATGGGCTGATCCGCCAGTTGGTGGTACTGGAAGAGCAGAATCTCTTCCATAACGACGTGCGCTGTTGGAACCTGCTGGTCGACGTGGATTCTCAGGCGCACCTCATCGACTTTGGCGCCATTTCACCGGAGCGCGCGGACTGCGTCTGGCCACACGACCTGCTGCTGTCGCTGCTGATCACGGTGCGGGAAATCTTCATGGGCCACGTGGGACCAGTGCTACCGGTACGTCGCGGGCTGCTGGATGTATGCATGCTGCCGATGCGCTATCAGGCCGCGTTCGCGCACGCACTATCGCTGCCTCAGGGTGCGTGGACGTTCAAGGAACTCGCTGCGCGGATCAATAGCTGGCCCGGCGAATCGACCGAAGTTACCGGTTACATCGCCGCGTTGGTCGCCGTTGAGCGTGGAATGCTGAGCTTGGAAGGCACGCTCGCTGCTGAGCAGCATGAGGGTAGGCTTGCCCGCCAGGCGCTGGATCAGTCGCGCCAGGATCTGGACCAGTCGCGGCAGGATCTGGACCAGTCGCGGCAGGAGCTGGATCGCTCACGCGAGGATGCGCACCGGGGTTCCTTGCTTGCGGAGGCGCGTGAACACGATCTTGCCAGCGTCGCTGCGTTGCAGCGTATGGTGGAAGGTCTAAAAGCACAGCTCGCAGTGCAGGAGGCCGAGACGCGCAGGTTCCATGGGGACAACGCCTCCGTGCTGGGCGCCCTGCATCATTGGCAGGGGCGCGCCAATGAGCTGGAGTCGTTGCTGGAGCGGGTTCGACAAAGCCGTTCCTGGCGGCTGACTCGGCCGCTTCGTGGTTTCCGGCAGTTGCTGCAGCAGCCCATTGCGGTGTTGCGTCGCGTCCTGCTTGCCGTGATGCGCCGCATTAAGCGCCATCCGGATCTGGCACATCAGCTCAGCGCGGTCACACGAATGGTGCCGCCACTGCATGCCAAGCTGGTCTCTGTGGCGGTCAATAATCAGATCATTGCCGAAGTTCCGGCGAGCAAGGAGCATGAAGGCATTGTTGGCGGTGTTGCCGACTTTGCCGGGCTGAATGAGAGTCAGGGCCTCGACCGCTTGTCTATCAGGGCGCGTGGGTTCTACCGAGGTATTGCAGCCGGTTCTTCCAAGGAGCATCGTTAATGCGAATCCTTCTGGATCTACAGGGTGTTCAGGGCGAAAGCCGGCGCCGGGGCATCGGGCGATACTCGTTGTCGCTCGCCCTGGCAGTTGCGCGGAACCGTCGAGGTCACGATCTGCACCTTCTGTTGAACGGCGCATTCCCTGAAAGCATCGACCAGATCCGGCGCGCTTTCGAAGGTGTCGTGACGAGGGCCAACATCCACGTCTTCCACGTGCCGCTTCCCGTCTTCCAACGTGAGCCCGGCAACGAAGCACGACGCCAGCGTGCGGAAATCATCCGCGAGGCGGCCATCGCTACACTGCGCCCCGACATAGTGCACCTTTCCAGCCTGTTCGAAGGCTTCGCCGACAATGCGGTGGGAAGCGTCAACCAGCATTGCCGGGTGCCGACGATCGTGACGCTGTACGACATGATCCCGCTGATGAATGCGAACGTGTACCTGGAGGGTAATACCCGGTATCGCGACTTCTATTATGGGAAGCTTGAGCATCTGAGCCGCGCAGACGCGCTGGTCGCAATCTCCGAGACCTCCGCAGCGGAAGCCCACGAGGTGGCGGGTTTCCCCGAGGAGCGGATCTTCAACATTTCTGCGGCCTGCGATGGTGCTTTCCAAAAGCTGGCGCCCTCTGACCCGCAGCGCGCCTCCATCCGCGCGGCGTTCGGACTGAACAAGGGTATTGTGCTGTACACCGGTGGCGCGGACCGTCGCAAGAATCTCGATCGCCTTGTCCAGGCCTATGCCGGCCTCGACGCACTCACGCGCGCCACCCATCAGTTGGTGTTCGCCGGGCATATGCCCGGCCCGCAGGTTGCCGAGCTGAAGCGCCTGGCTGCCGAAGCCAGCTTGGGCGAGCAAGAACTGGTTTTCACCGACTACATCACAGATCAGCAGCTGATCGCCCTGTACAACGAGTGCAGCCTGTTCGTCTTCTCCTCCTGGCACGAAGGCTTCGGCTTGCCGGTACTGGAGGCGATGGCCTGTGGGGCACCAGTGGTAGCATCGGACGCATCGAGCATCCGCGAGATCGCAACGGACAAGACAGCGTTGTTCGATCCGCAGGATGTGGCCTCGATCAGCGAACGCATGGCACATTTCCTCAATAGTCCCGAAGAGACCGAGCGTCTGCGGCGTTACTCGCTTGAACGAGCCAAGGCCTTCTCGTGGGGGCAGGTTGCCGAGCGCTTCCTTGACGCCTGCGAGCACGTCGCCGCTCTCGGCCTTGAGCGCATTTCGCCGACGCATGCGATGGAGCGCGCGGTCGCTCGACTGGGATCGATGCAGGGCTCGAGCGTAGGCGAAAAACTGGCAGCGGCCGACGGGCTGGACCGCAGTTGCGCGGATGATCTCCAGTTGTTGGTGGACGTTACCGAGCTTGCAGAGAAGGATCTGCGCACAGGCATTCAGCGCGTCACTCGCGCCGTGCTGGCCGAGTGGGGACGCTCACCGGTGGCAGGCTACCGACTGCAGCTGGTGCGGCTTGACCGGAATACGGGTCTCTACGTCTGCGCCAACCGCTATGCGGCCACCTTGCTGGGCATTGAGTCGCAGGCCGATGTGCCCGCGATCTGCCACGCGGGAGACGTTTTCCTGGGGTTGGACCTGGTCGGTTCAGGCGTGAAGGCCGGCAGTGAATGGTTCGCCCATCTCCGTCGCAACGGCGTCAAGGTCTCCTTCGTTGTCTATGACATTCTGCCAGTGAGGCACCCCCAGTGGTGGCCGGGTGGCGGCGGCCAGCATCATGAGGCTTGGCTGCGTGAAATCCTGGCGTGCGCCGACCAATTGATCTGCATTTCGCAGGCTGTGGCGGACGACGTTCGCGCTTGGATGCAGGAGAGCGAGGTTCAGAGCCACGCGCTGATCGAGTGGTTCCATTTGGGCGCGGATCTGGACGGGAGCATTCCCTCCAAGGGACTGCCGGATGAGGCTGGACACATTCTCACACGCCTTGCCGCCGCCCCCAGCTTCCTGATGGTGGGTACCATCGAGCCCCGAAAGGGTCATGAGGCGGTCCTGGCCGCTTTCGATGCGCTCTGGGCCAAGGGGCATGACGTCAACCTGGTCATCATCGGCCGCAAGGGCTGGCTGGTGGATACGGTCTGCAAGAAGCTGGCAGAGCACCCGCGGCGCGGACAGCAGCTGTTCTGGCTGGAGAACGCCAGTGACGAGTTCTTGGACGTGGTGTACGCCAAATCAAGCTGCCTGATGGCCGCCTCCGAAGGTGAGGGCTTCGGGCTTCCGCTGATCGAAGCCGCGCAGCGGGGGCTGCCGATCATTGCGCGCGATATTCCCGTATTCAGGGAGGTGGCCGGTCCCCATGCGCATTACTTCGGGGGCGTCGGCGATGCTCCCATCGCGGCGGCGGTTGATGAGTGGCTGGCGCTGCACGCCGAGGACACCCATCCGCGCTCGGACGGACTGCCCTGGCTTACCTGGGCCCAGAGCGCTTCACAGCTCAAGGATGTGCTGCTGCGGCCAGAGGGCGCAGGCGACACGTCTGCCCCTGGGCGCACCTGAGCTATCATCCCTATCACTATCGATGGGCGCGTTCCCATCCCCCGGCGCTGCCCGTAGGATCTGGCGGCTACCGCCATAACGGACTTTTTTGAAGAGAGATCGGAATGAGCAATAAAAAGGCGATTATCACCGGCATCACCGGTCAAGACGGCGCGTATCTGACCGAGCTGCTGCTCGCCAAGGGCTACGAGGTGCATGGCACGTATCGCCGCAGTAGTTCCGTGAACTTCTGGCGCCTTGAAGAACTGGGCGTGGCTTCACACCCCAACCTCCACTTGGTGGAGTACGACCTCACCGACCTGGGTACCACCATTTCGATGGTGCAGAAGATCCAGCCGGACGAGATCTACAACCTCGCCGCACAGAGCTTCGTCGGCGTCAGCTTCGAGCAGCCGACCACGACTGCGCAGATTACCGGTGTGGGCGCGCTGCACCTGCTGGAGGCAATCCGCCTGATCAATCCGAAGATCCGCTTCTACCAGGCCTCGACCTCGGAAATGTTCGGCAAGGTCCAGGCGATTCCGCAGATCGAGGAAACCCCGTTCTACCCGCGCAGCCCCTATGGCGTGGCCAAGCTCTATGCGCACTGGATGACGGTGAACTATCGCGAAAGCTACGGCATCTTCGGTTCCAGCGGCATCCTGTTCAACCACGAGAGCCCACTGCGCGGCCGTGAGTTCGTGACCCGCAAAATCACTGACTCCGTTGCCAAGATCAAGCTGGGCCAGCTGGACTGCCTGGAACTGGGCAACCTGGATGCCAAGCGTGACTGGGGCTTTGCCAAGGAATACGTGGAAGGAATGTGGCGCATGCTGCAGGCCGATCAGCCGGATACTTTCGTGCTGGCTACCAATCGCACCGAGACCGTGCGTGATTTCGTCAGCATGGCCTTCAAGGGCGCCGGAATCGATGTGGAGTTCAGGGGCAATGACGTCGATGAGGTTGCGATCGATACGGCCAGTGGCAAGACCGTGATGCGCATCAATGCCAAGTTCCACCGCCCTGCTGAGGTCGATCTGCTGATCGGCAATCCGGAGAAGGCCGAGCGCATTCTGGGTTGGAAGCCGCAAACCACGTTGGAGCAACTGTGCCAGATGATGGTCGAGGCCGATCTCAAGAGGAACGAGCGTGGCTTCTCGTTCTGACGGCGCGCCCAAGACTGTACTGGTCACGGGGGCCTCTGGTTTCACCGGGCGCTACATGGTGCAGGCGCTGGAAAGCCGAAATTACTCCGTAATTTCCTTGGCCAGTGCTGTCGGGCTGCCTGATGGCGCGCCACAGTCGCAGGCTGGTGTCGCGCACGTAAAACGAGCAGACCTGCGTGATCTTCGTGCTCTGACACGGGTCATGGACGAGGTGCGCCCAGACCACGTGATCCATCTCGCGGCATTGGCGTATGTTGCTCACGGTCAGGTTGACGACTTCTACCAGGTCAATCTGATGGGAACGCGCAACCTGCTGCAAGCGATGCAGGACGCTGGGCATCAGCCCAGCAGCGTGCTCCTCGCCAGCAGTGCGAATGTGTATGGGAATGCCTACGAGGGCGAGATTTCCGAGTCTTTCGCACCCAGGCCAGCAAATGACTACGCAGTCAGCAAGCTGGCGATGGAGCACGTCGCAGGTCTGTGGAGCGAAAAGCTTCCGCTGATCATTGCGCGTCCGTTCAATTACACGGGTGTCGGCCAGGAAGAGAAGTACCTTATTCCAAAGATAGTTTCCCATTTCCTGCGGCGAGACACCGAAATTGAGCTAGGCAACATCGACGTCTGGCGCGATTTCGGTGATGTGAGAGCCGTGGTCGATGCATATGCACAACTCATCGCACTGCCGCTGGCTTCCCTTACTACCGTGAACGTCTGCTCAGGACACTCACATTCCCTGAGGGAAGTCGTCGATCTCTGCCGCCAGATTACTGGGCAAGATATTTCGATAAAGATCAATCCGGCCTTTGTCCGGTCGAACGAAGTGCGCGTACTTCGAGGTAGCAATGATCGGCTGAGGCATTTGATCGGAGACTGGCAGAGCCCACCTATCCAGCAGACGCTCGAATGGATGCTGCGCACACAGTAGAAAGAGACTGCGGTCTTTCGAATCGATCAGGCGACTGGGGCGGTTAGTTGGTAACCTCGCAGGAAGGCGACTGTTCAAGGCCGCCCCCGCACGGCAGATGCCTTTCATCAGCGTTCGCTGCCGAATATTTTGTCAAGCTGTCGAGACGCTTTTGTCGACGGCGTCTACTAGGGATTGTTGGATATGCTTCCGTACATGGCGACGGTATTCAGCGTCGCCGCATGCTCCATGGTGTTGCTCACGTGCGGCTCTCTGTTCGTGCGTGCGAACAAGGGTGAGCTGTTACCCGCTGACCTGCAGGGAGCTGTGGGCGCGGCTGCCAGCTTGACGCTTGGCGTTATTGCAACAGCGCTTTTCGTGATCAACGTAAATCTCTGGTTCCCGGGCAAGTGGGTCTATCACGGGCTGGTGGCCCTGGGGGCGTGCGGCCTGCTGAGACTGGTCGTGCTGCGGCGAAGCGGCGGAGCGGAGATTCTCGTCTGGCTGTTGATCCTGACCGCTGCCGTTGCCGCTGTCGCCTACGGAGTTGGACTGCGCGTGGACGCCGCCAACTATTGGCTGGTTGAAACGTCGAACCATGACACGCTCTTTTATTTCGAGGGCGCACGCTGGGCCGTAAACCACCCGGTCTTTGTTGAGCCCGAGGTGGTCTCAGATGCCCTGCATCTAGGCGGATGCCGACTTGGTGCGGTTTACATCGGCATCGACTGTCCGGTATATCGGGGTGGCAGTTACTCGATGCTGGGCATGGCGCTCTCCTTTGGCGCGGGCCGAGCTGCCAATGACATGCTTATCGCCTCAGCATTGGGTGCCCTGTTCATGGGTGTTGGCCTGCTTCCGGTTGCGGTAATGGGAAGGGTCGGGACTGCCAAGTGGCGCTTCCTGTGGTTGCCCGTGCTGGCGCTGCTTGTGGTTGTGATCTATTTTTCGCCGAGCATGTTGGCTGCGGCCATCAACAGCAACGTCGCGACCACTATTGGCGCATCTGCGGCTGCAATGGTGTTGGCGCTTGCAACGTCCCTTGATCGGTGCGGTTGGCGCAGGGCGATGTTGCTCGGACTCGGTGCCTCGCTGGCGGCGCATTGCTACGGTGAGGCCGCCGCCGCCGCCGTGATTTTCGCCGCCTTCGGTGTGATTGCAGGTGCCCTGCTGGACCGTTCTTGGAGCACCTTCCTTAAAGGGGCACTTCTGTGTGCCGGGGCGTTTTTCATCGCATCCAACGTCCTGCTCGGCGAACTGCTGCAGTCGGCGAGCGACGTCGAAGGTATTGCCAGCGGCGGGACGTGGGAAGGAATGTACCTTCATGCCAGTCCTTGGACCTGGTTGGCCGCTCCATTCGCTGGGATGGTGGTCAACGGCAGCCCCTACGTCAGCCCGGGAATGCTCTTGGTCGGATGGTCCTTGACGCTGTTCGTCGGAGTTGGTTGTGTCTACCTGAAGTCAATGCGTCCAGCGCTGCTGGCGTTGGTGGCGGTCTCGCTTTTTCTGGTCGGGTTCGTGGAGATCCGTGACTACGCGTACGGTGAACACAAGGTCGTGCAGATGATCGGCCCTGCGGCTTGTGTGCTTGCCGCGGCGCTGCTGTTGAATTTGTTCAGAGTGTTCAGCGAAGCCGACCGAGGAAAGTGGCAGCGCTGGGGAATCTTGGTCTACGGTGTGATTGTTCTTCTGCTTATGCTGGCTGCAATCCACGAACACGCGCGTCCATCAATGCGCGTTGTGGAGGGCTGGAAAGGTGTGCATGGCCTTTCACTGGATTTCGAGCGGGATTTGCCCGGAGCTGACAACCAAGCTTGGGTGATAGACGATACCGGTGTAGAGGGAGTAGAGAGATTCCAGAAGTCGCACTACGTCGCTTATCTCGCACATGAGCGGTTGTCACGTGCTTACCTGCCCAAGCTGGATCAAGAGGGAATGCGCGGTGGCTACGCAAGGCGTGCGCTGGGAGACAGTCTGAAGTCTGCCACTGATCCACGTTGGGTCGTACAGCTGAAGTCCTTCACGGGAGTTCAATCGCCATTCAAGTACGCGCCAGAGTCGATAAAACCATCAACGGAGTACAACCTAGTTGATCTTTCCAAGGCTGGCCCGGTGGCCGCTGTATCGGGCTGGGGTTGGCTTGCGTGTCAGGCGGAGGGCTGCCCGGTCGCTTCTGGCTTTGAGATCGAAGCTCTAGTGTCGGCTGATCAGGGCGCGGACTGTCATTTGACCCTGCATGCCGATCATGCTGCTGAGTATCCTTCACTGGAAGTGATCATCGACGCGGGAAATGCGCGCTTGCAGCCACATCGTCTCGCCCCGGAAGGCATTGATATCCCATTGGTTGCGGGATGGCAGCGCATTACCTTCACCGATCCCAATGCCACCCCGGGTGCGCTCTGGGTCGTTCGCGAGGTCACCAGTTCCTGCGCTGGGGGGGCGTCAAAGTAGTTTTTTCCCGGCCGGCGATGAGATCGTGGCAGGCCGGAGGCGAATGTTCCGGGAGGACGGAATCATTGTGACCCGATGATGATTTCTCCACTCCATTCTTCAAGGTAACTGTGCATGCAATTGCTTATCGTGTTCGGGTTGGTATTGTTGGGTGCATTCGGAACTCTGCTACTCAAGATGGGTGCGGAGAGGGTTCAGTACACGCAGGGGCTGCTGCCCCTGCTCGAGTCAGCGTTGCGCAATCCGCCGCTGGTGTGTGGATTCGTGCTCCAGATGATTCCGCTGGTGTCTTGGGTGGTGTTGCTCAAGTTCATGCCTCTCACCAAATTGCAGCCAATGATCGCCCTGACCTACGTGGTGACGCCGGTTCTGGCAGTGTTGTTCCTGGGTGAGCAGGTCAGTCCCCTGCGCATGGCAGGTATCGGTCTCATTGTCGCCGGCGTTGTGCTGGTAAGCGCGAGTTGATCCATGAAGATTCTTGTCGTCCTGACGTATTACTCGCCTTACATGAGTGGCGTTACTGAGTTTGCTCGCATGCTGGCGGAGGATCTTGCTAAGCGGCATGACGTTACCGTACTCACTACCCAGCACGATGCGGAACTGCCGCTGGAGGAGGCGATGAATGGTGTGCGTGTGGTGCGTGCACCGGTATTCGCACGGATGCATAAGGGCGTATTGAGTTGGAAACTCATTACACAGTTCGTGCATTTGGCCAGACAGAGCGATGTAGTCAATCTGCACATGCCGATGTTGGAGTCCGGGCTGCTGTCAATGCTGGTTCCTAGCCGTAAGCTGGTTGTTAACTACCAATGCGATATGGCAGTGGTCGGTGGATTGATTGATCGCGTGGCGGTCAATGTGACTCGGATCTCATGCTGGCTGGCAGTGAGACGGGCACGTCAGGTTGGTGTCTTGACGCATGATTACGCCGGTTCATCTGCCTGGTTGCAAGGCATTCGGCACAAACAGCGTGAAGTTCTGGCTCCCATGAAGGCAATGCCTTGGCCTGTGGCGCAGATTGAGGACGATGAGGTCTTCCGCTTTGGCTTCGTGGGCAGGTTCGTTGCCGAGAAAGGACTGCCGGTGCTGCTGGAGGCATTTGCACAAGTCCATGAGCAGCACGCCGGACGGGTGCGTCTGGTGCTGGTCGGCGACACTCACAACATTGCCGGCGGCGGCATCATGGATGCCATCCATGGCTCAATCGCTGCTCTCGGTGATGCAGTTGAAGTACGTGGCCGGGTCACTGAAGAAGAGCTTCAAACCTTTTATTCCCAGCTCGACGTGCTGGTACTTCCCAGCATCAACCGCTATGAGGCATTCGGCATGGTGCAATTGGAGGCGATGCTCAGCGGATCTCGGGTAATCGCCTCAAACCTTCCCGGTGTTCGAACCATTGTGCAGAACACCGGTAACGGTGAAGTCGTGCCCATCGGAGATGCACCCGCGCTGGCTGAGGCAATGCTGCGCCTGATGGCCAGCCGCCATGGAGTAACCCGTAACGGGGTACGTGAACAGGCATTGCGGGCCTATCCACTCCGACGCTTCTATGACCTGCAGGAGGCGATGCTGGTTGGACGTGAGCCGACCCACCCAGCGGCCTGATCCGCCTCCCAAAGCAGCCGTCACAAACCTATAGCAGTGAACTTGCTACGGCGGCTCTCCCCAGGCACTCTGACTCCCGGGTCGGGGGGGCCTTGCGCTCGGGCGTTCTCTCCATCACCCTTCATGGCGGCAGTTCTGAAGCTGTTCTCGAGTGCGTTGGCGCGACATAGGGAGCGTATGGTGACCGAGGTATCGGAGCAGTACAACGAGCGGTATTACAGCGGTAACGGGCAGGACGGCGATCGTCCGGCGCTGAGACTCTTCACTCGTCTGGCCAAGCGTTACCTGCCGCCCGGCCGTATCCTTGACTTCGGTTGTGGTCCTGGCTTCTTCTTGGATCACCTCCGCCGTCATTTCAATGCAGTGGGTATCGAGCAAAGCCCGTGGGCCAGCGCGGAGGCGCGGCGCAGGACGGGGGTTGACGTGCATGAGTCGATGGCCGGGCTGGCTGATGCCAGCATGGATGCACTGGTGTCGGTGCATGTCGTGGAGCACATCGAAGATCCCGCTCTCGACGCCGTCCTGGCCGAGTGGCACCGCGTACTCCGTCCTGGGGCCAAGGCAATGGTGGTTACCCCTGATGCCGAGGGGTTTGCACACCGTCGCAAGGGTAAAGATTGGATCGCGTTCACCGATCCAACCCATATCAACCTGAAGTCCCATTCCCAGTGGCAGGCCGCGTTCGAAGCGGCTGGATTCAGCGTCGTGCACCGATTCGCCGACGGCCTTTGGGATTTTCCGTATGTCCTGCCTTGGTTAGGCAAGGCAGAAGTCCTTATGCTTGGTTGGCCGACGTTATTCCAGTTCATTTTCGCCCGACCACTACTCCCCGCCGGCAGCGGGGAGTCGATCATTTTCGTGCTGGAGCGTTAGTCGCTTGCCTGAACATCCGGTCAGATTGCGGCCAGCACCGATAGTCCACCCAACAGTACGGTGATCAGGCTGCCTGGGTCCTTAACCGCAAAAACAACCGGATCGTCGTGCATCTGGCCTCGGTGGGCAAGCAGCCAGGCGCGGCAGATCCAATAGAGCAGGATTGGACAGAGCAGCCACAGGAACAGCGGGTGGTTGTAGAGGTTCTGGCTTTCCGGTGCGTTGATGTACAGGCAAAGCACTAGTACGGAGGCCAAGCCGGATGCGGTCCCCAAGTTCTGCACCAAGCCAAGGTCCTCGACATGGTAGCCCCGCCCGCTGGGTTTCAGTTTGCCACTGGCCAAGGTCAGGCGTAGCTCGGTATAGCGTTTCAGCATCGCCAGGCTGAGGAAGATGAACATGGAGAAGGTCAGCAGCCAGAACGACAGGGTGACGTCGATTGCTGCCGCACCCCCGACAATGCGGATGGTATAGAGCGCGGCGAGCATTACTACATCGATCATCACTACCTGCTTCAACCGCAGCGAGTAGGCCAAGGTGAGGCAGAAGTAGATTCCCAGCACCAGCATGAATGCTGGTGCGACCGCGGCGGCGAGTAGAAAGCCGGTCAAAGTCAGCACCGGTGTGGCCAACAGCCCTGAGCGCAGTTCCAGACGGCCGCAGGCAAACGGCCGCTTACGCTTGCGGGGGTGCTGACGGTCGGCATCGAGGTCGAGCAAATCGTTGAACAGGTAGACACCGGAGGCGCACAAACCAAAGGCGATGAACGCCAGCACAGCGTTGAGTGTGGTCTCCAGTTCCAAGAAACGGTGGCTGGCCAACAGCGGCACGAACACCAGCAGATTCTTCAACCATTGGTGTACCCGCATCGCCTTGAGCCACGCCCGCAATCCGCCACCTTCGCGAGGCCAATGCTCGACCAGTTTCGAACAATCAGCGGCCGCCCGCGCAACGCCCGCGTCGGCATTGACCACCCATGCAGAGTGCGCATGCTTCCAGATCGCAAGGTCGACCCGGGCGTTGCCCACATAGTCGAAGCCGCGTTCCCCGAACTGCTTCACCAACAATTCGGCCTTGCGGTGGCCGGCCAAATTTGTCTGCCCGTCGCTGCAGAACACGTCGTCGAACACGCCAAGGTGACGCGCGATCGGGTCCACCAGCGCAGCATCGGATGCAGTGCACAACACCCGCCGACGGTCGCTGCTGGCCTGCAACAGTTGCACCACGCGCAGGTCGTAGGGAAGCAGTGCAGGATCACCAGCGCCATGTACGGCCAGTTGATGCTTGAGGTGCGCTTTCCCGCGAAGCAGCCAGAACGGCAGCAAAAACAGCATCCACGGCTGCCGTGCAAGCATCCTCAGGAAGGTCTCGTACAGCAGGTCGCTGCGTAACAAGGTGCCGTCCAGATCAACACACAACGGCCTCGATTGGCCGGCGCCAAGTGCACTCACTGATCAGACTCCCGCACGGCCATACTGATCTTCGAACCGCACAATGTCGTCCTCGCCCAGATAGCTGCCCGACTGCACTTCGATCAGTTCCAGCGGCAGCTTGCCCGGGTTCTTCAGGCGATGGGTCACACCCAGCGGGATGTAAGTGCTCTGGTTCTCCGACAACAGGATGACCTCATCGCCGCGCGTCACTTCGGCCGTGCCGCTGACCACGATCCAGTGCTCGGCACGGTGGTGGTGCATCTGCAGGCTCAGGGTCGCACCCGGTTTGACGGTGATCCGCTTGACCTGGAACCGGGCGCCATTGTCGATGGAGTCATAGGCGCCCCACGGGCGGTAGACCTTGCGGTGCGCGGCGGCTTCGCTGCGCCCATCGCGCTTGATCTGGCCAACGATCTCCTTGACGTCCTGCACGCGGTCCTTGTGACCGACAAACACGGCGTCATCGGTTTCCACCACAACCACGTCCTGCAGGCCGACCATCGCGATCAGGCGGTTTCCGTAGGCATAGCTGTCCTTGCAGTCCAGCGCGATCACGTCGCCGTGGCAGGCATTGCCGTCGGCGTCCTTGTCGGACACCTCCCACAGTGCCGACCAGGAGCCCACGTCGTTCCATCCGGCATCCAGCGGGACCACGGCGGCATCGGCGGTCTTTTCCATCACCGCATAGTCGATGGAATCGTTCGGGCTGGCGGCGAAGGCTTCCGCATCCAGGCGGATGAAATCGTTGTCGCGGGCGGCCTTGTCGAGCGCGGCGCGGCAGGCCGCCAGGATCGCCGGCTGCAGGGTCTCCAGCTCCTTCAGGTAACGCGAGGCCTTGAACAGGAACATGCCGCTGTTCCAGTAGTACTCGCCTGAGGCGACGTACTTCTCGGCAGTGGCCTGGTCGGGCTTCTCCACGAACCGGTCGACCGCGCGTACGCCTTCGCCGATGGCAGCCTTGATGTAGCCATAGCCGGTTTCCGCAGCAGTCGGCACGATGCCGAAGGTCACCAGCTTGCCGGCTTCAGCGGCAACCGCGGCCTGTTTCACGGCTGCATGGAAGGCTGCTTCGTTGCGCACGACATGGTCGGAGGGCAGCACCAGCAGCAACGCATCATTGCCACCGGCCAGCGCCTGCAGGGCGGCGATGGCAATGGCCGGAGCGGTATTGCGACCCACCGGCTCCAGGATCAGCGCCTGCGGCAGGACCTTGCACTCGCGCAGCTGTTCGGCAGCCATGAAACGGTGTTCCTGGTTGGCGACCACGATCGGCGCAGCACCGGCGATCGATGCGACGCGCTTCCAGGTGGCCTGCAGCATCGTGTCATCGCCGACCAGCGGCAGGAACTGCTTCGGGTATGCCTCGCGCGACAGCGGCCACAAGCGCGTGCCGGAGCCGCCGGAAAGAATGACGGGAACGATTGGAGTCATGGTGCGTCCTTTACTCAGTGATTTGCCGGCGTGCCGCCGATCAAGTCGGTCAGTTCACGGATGCGGTCCTGAAGCAGGGCCTCGTTTCCGCGGGTTTCGATGTTCAGGCGCAGCAGCGGCTCGGTGTTGGAGCTGCGCAGGTTGAAGCGCCATTCCGCGAAATCGGCGCTTACCCCGTCGGTACGATCCAGCAGCGGCTGCTGCGGCTCGAAATGGGCCAGTACGCGGGCCACGGTGGCCTTGGCATCCTCGACGCGGAAGTTGATTTCACCACTGCAGGGGTAGGCCTTCATGCGGTCGGCCACCAGTTCGCCCAGCGACTTGCCGCTGCTCGATACCAGCTGCGCGATCAGCAGCCACGGGATCATGCCCGAATCGCAGTAGGCGAACTCGCGGAAGTAGTGGTGGGCGCTCATCTCGCCGCCATAGACGGCGTCCTCGGCTCGCATGCGTTCCTTGATGAAGGCATGGCCGGTCTTGCTCATCACCGGTACGCCGCCTGCCTGCTCGACCATCTCCACGGTGTTCCAGGTCAGGCGCGGGTCGTGGATGATCTTGCCGCCGGGCTGGCGGACGAGCAGGGCAGTGGCCAGCAGGCCGACCAGGTAATAGCCCTCGATGAAATTGCCGTCGGCATCGAAGAAGAAGCAACGGTCGAAGTCGCCATCCCAGGCGATGCCGAAGTCCGCACCACTGGCACGCACTGCGTCGCGGCTGGCCGCGCGGTTCTCCGGCAGCAGCGGATTGGGAATGCCGTTCGGGAAGCTGCCATCGGGTTCATGCTGGATGCGGATGAACTCGAAGGGCAGGTGCGGGGCCAGTTCGTCGATGATCAGGCCGGCACCGCCGTTGCCCGGATTGGTGACGATCTTCAGCGGCTTCAGTTTGGCCACATCGACATAGCCCAGCAGGTGCTGGATATAGGCAGTCTTGTCGGTGTCGCTGGAGACCGATCCCTTGCCGTCGCCAAGCGGAGCGTCGGAAGCAGCAAAATCGCGGATATCGAACAGGCCGGTGTCGCCGCTGATCGGCTTGGCGCCGTCGCGTACCAGCTTCATCCCGTTGTAATCCATCGGATTGTGGCTGGCCGTCACCATGATGCCGCCTGCCGCCTTGCGGTGGAACGTCTGGAAATACACTTCCTCGGTGCCGCACATGCCGATGTCGATGACATCGCGACCGCTTGCGGTCAGGCCTTCGATGGCCGCCTGCAACAAGGCCGGGCTGCTCAGTCGGATGTCGTGTCCCACAACTACCGGTCCCGGGCCGAGCAACGCCGCAGTACCGGCGCCGATACGGCGAGCCAGGCGTTCGTCAAGTTCGTCCGGGACGCGGCCGCGGATGTCGTAGGCCTTGAAACACGGGAGCGTCATCAATGCAGTCCTTCACGGGTTGACCCCGGATTATAGCGACTGGCCCTGTTGGAACGAGTGATCCTGCCCAGCGTCCCTGCGGGCCCTCCAAAATGCTGGAATGCCGTGCAACCTGTTGATTGCACGGCATTCCTGCAGACGCATCAGCCCAGCGCCGCTTCCAGCTCCGGCAGGATCGTGAACAGATCCCCGACCAGGCCGATGTCGGCAATCTCGAAGATCGGCGAATCCGCGTCCTTGTTGATGGCGACAATTGTGCCGGCATCCTTGATGCCGGTCAGGTGCTGGATGGCACCGCTGATGCCCACGGCCACATACAGCTCCGGCGAGATGATCTTGCCGGTCTGGCCGACCTGCAGGTCGCTGGGCACGTAGCCGGCATCCACCGCGGCGCGCGAAGCACCCACGGCGGCGCCGAGCTTGTCGGCCAGCTGGAAGATGACCTTGAAGTTCTCTTCCGAACCAACACCACGGCCACCGGAGACCACGCGCTTGGCGCTCTGCAGGTCCGGGCGGTCGCTGGCACCGGCGGCCAGGCCGACGAAGCGGGTGTGGGTCGGCAGGGAGGCGTCGACGCTTGCGGCCTCAACCGAGGCGCTGCCGCCTTGGGCGGCTTCCGGCCACGACGCGGCACGCACGGTGGCGACCACGATCTGGTCGATTGGTGCTTCCACGGTGATGATCGCGTTGCCGGCGTAGATCGGGCGCTTGAAGGTGTGGCTGCCTTCGACGGCCATCAGGTCGGAGACCTGGTTGACGCCAAGCAGGGCGGCCACGCACGGCATCAGGTCCTTGCCGAAGGTGGTCGACGGGCCGAACACGTGGGTGTAACCCGTGGCCAGCTGTGCGATCTGCGGGGCCAGTACCTGGGCCAGCGCCTGTGCGTTGGCGGCGTTGGCCACGGTCAGGACCTTGGCGACGCCGGCGATCTTGGCCGCTTCAGCCGCAACGGCGGTCGGGTCGGCGGCCAGCACCAGCACGTCGATGCTGGCGCCGCTGATGGCGGCTGCGGCGCTGACCGTCTTGGCGGTAGCGGCGTTGAGCTTGCCGTCGTGGTGCTCGGCGATGACGAGAATCTTGCTCATTACAGCAACCCCTTCTGCTTGAGTGCGGCAACCAGTTCGGCCGCGTCCTTGACCATCACACCCTTGCTGCGCTTGGACGGTGCGGCGTACTGGGTGGTCTTGAAGGTGTCGGCAGCTTCAACACCGAGGTCGGCCAGCTGCAGGGTCTCCAGCGGCTTGGCCTTGGCCTTCATGATGTCGGGCAGCTTGATGAAGCGCGGCTCGTTCAGGCGCAGGTCGGTGGTGACCACGGCCGGCAGGTCCACTTCCAGCGTTTCCAGGCCGGCATCGACTTCACGGGTTACCGTGGCCTTGCCGTCGGCAATGTCGAGCTTGCTGGCGAAGGTGGCCTGCGGACGCCCCCAGAGCGTGGCCAGCATCTGGCCGGTCTGGTTGGCGTCGTCGTCGATGGCCTGCTTGCCCAGGATCACCAGGTCCGGCTGTTCCTTCTCAACCAGCTTGAGCAGGGTGCGGGCGGCGGTCAGCGGCTGGATGGCCTGGTCGGTAACGACGTGAATGGCACGGTTTGCGCCCATGGCCAGGCCATTGCGCAGGTGCGCCTGGGCGTCGGCCGGGGCGATGGTGGCGACAACCACCTCGGTGGCGATGCCCTTGTCGCGCAGGCGCAGGGCCTCTTCCAGGGCGATTTCATCGAAGGGATTGGGCGACAGCTTGACGCCGTCGGTGACCACGCCGGAGCCGTCCGGCTTGACCTGAATGCGGACGTTGTAGTCCACCACGCGCTTGTACGCGACGAGGATTTTCATCTGGTACGAGATCCTTGTAGTGCCGGTCGCTGGCCGGCTCACAGTAACGGGAAACGTCCGGTCCTCGCACAGCAACCGGTTCGGGGGTGGGACCCCGATTCTAACTGGCCGAAGGCGACCATGCGAATGCGTATGGTTTTGCTGCGGTGCGGCGGAAACGGGCCGCTGGGAGCCTTCGTTCACCTGCGGCGGGCAGTCGTGAAGAGGTCGCCGATGTATTCTGTCGCGCTCCCGGGGTGCTGCGAGTGCCTGGGGGCGAAACATCGAACAGGAGAACAGGTAGTGCCCACGTGGCTTGTCACCGGCGGTGCCGGATTCATTGGCGGTAACTTCGTTCTCGAGGCCGTCTCCAGCGGCATCAAGGTCGTCAATCTCGATGCGTTGACCTACGCCGGCAACCTGAAGACCCTGTCCAGCCTGGACGGTAACCCGAATCACGTGTTCGTGCAGGGCGACATCGGCGACAGTGCGCTGGTTGCCCGCCTGCTGGCCGAGCACCAGCCCGATGCCGTGCTGAACTTCGCCGCCGAAAGTCATGTCGACCGTTCGATCGATGGCCCTGGCGCCTTCATCCAGACCAATGTCGTCGGCACCCTCGGCCTGCTTGAGGCAGTGCGGGACTACTGGAAGGCGTTGCCGCCCGAGCAGAGCGCGGCGTTCCGCTTCCTGCATGTCTCCACCGACGAGGTGTACGGCACCTTGGGCGAGACCGGCAAGTTCAGCGAAACCACCCCGTATGCCCCGAACTCGCCGTACTCGGCGTCCAAGGCCGCCTCGGACCACCTGGTGCGAGCGTTCCACCATACCTACGGGCTGCCGGTGCTGACCACCAACTGCTCCAACAACTACGGTCCGTACCACTTCCCGGAGAAGCTGATCCCGCTGGTGATCGCCAAGGCGCTGGCCGGCGAGCCGCTGCCGGTGTACGGCGATGGCAAGCAGGTGCGCGATTGGCTGTTCGTGTCCGACCACTGCGAAGCGATCCGTACCGTGCTGGCCAAGGGCCAGGTCGGCGAGACCTACAACGTCGGCGGCAATTCGGAAAAGCAGAACATCGAAGTGGTGCAGGCGATCTGCGCGTTGCTGGACCAGCGCCGCCCGCGTGCCGACGGCCAGCCGCGCAGCAGCCAGATCACCTATGTTGCCGACCGCCCCGGCCATGACCGCCGCTACGCGATCGACGCTTCCAAGCTGAAGAATGACCTGGGCTGGGAACCTGCGTACACCTTTGAACAGGGCATCGGCTTCACCGTCGACTGGTACCTGGACAACCAGGAATGGGTGAACGGCGTGCTCGACGGCAGCTACCGCCTGCAGCGCATCGGCACCGCGGCCTGAACCAAGGACACGACATGATCCAACGCAAGGGCATCATTCTCGCCGGCGGCTCCGGCACCCGGCTGTATCCGATCACCAAGGGCATCAGCAAGCAGCTGCTGCCGGTCTACGACAAGCCTATGATCTATTACCCGCTCAGCGTGCTGATGCTGGCGGGCATCCGCGATGTGCTGATCATCAACACCCCGCACGAGCAGGTGTTGTTCCAGGCGCTGCTGGGCGACGGCTCGCAGTGGGGCATGAACATCGAGTACGCCGTGCAGCCCAGTCCCGATGGGCTGGCGCAGGCCTATCTGATCGGCCGTGATTTCATCGACGGCAAGCCGAGCTGCCTGGTGCTGGGTGACAACATCTTCCACGGCCATGGCCTGACCGGCATGCTGCGGCGCGCCGACGCACGCGACGCGGGCGCCACCGTTTTCGGCTACTGGGTGAATGAGCCCGAGCGCTACGGTGTGGCCGAGTTCGACAAAGATGGCATGGTCGTCGGTCTGGTGGAGAAACCGCAGAATCCGCGTTCCAACTACGCTGTTACCGGCCTGTACTTTTACGACGGCAATGCCAGTGACCATGCCGCCGAACTGAAGCCCTCACCCCGTGGCGAGCTGGAGATCACCGATCTCAACAAGCGCTACCTGGCAGAGGGCAACCTGCATCTGGAACAACTGGGCCGTGGCTATGCCTGGCTTGATACCGGCACCCACCAGTCACTGCTGGAAGCCTCCAACTTCATCGAGACCATCCAGACCCGGCAGGGCCTGCAAGTCTGCTGCCCGGAAGAAATCGCGTTCGGTCAGGGCTGGATAAGCGCCGAGCAGCTGGAAGCACTGGCTGCACCGCTGATCAAGAATGGCTATGGCCAGTACCTGCACAAGCTCGCCCTGCGTGGAGTCGTTCCGTGAAAGTGATTGAAACCCAGTTGCCCGGCTGCATGGTGATCGAGCCGGCGGTGTTCGGCGATGCGCGCGGCTATTTCTTCGAAACCTGGAACGCCGAGCGCTTTGCCGCGCTGGGCCTGCCGGAGCGCTTCGTGCAGAGCAACGTATCGACTTCCGCGCGGGGCGTTCTGCGTGGCCTGCATTACCAGTGGCCGCGCCCACAGGGCAAGCTGGTCTCTGTACTGGAAGGCGAGGTGTACGACGTCGCGGTAGATATCCGTCGCGGCTCACCGACGTTCGGCCAGTGGGAAGCGGTGGTGCTGAGTGCAGAGAACAAGAAGCAGTTCTGGATTCCGGAAGGCTTCGCGCACGGCTTTGCAGTGCTGTCCGAAACGGCCCTGTTCAATTATCTGTGCACCGATGTCTACGTGGCCGAAGCCGATGCCGGCATCCGCTGGAACGACGCCGATATCGCGGTGGACTGGCCGGTAGGGGCTCCGATTCTTTCGGCCAAGGACCAGAAGGCGCCTTTCCTGGATCAGTTGGCCGAAGATCGGCTGCCGGTCTACGCGCCATGACGATCCTGGTGTTCGGCGGCAATGGCCAGGTAGGCCAGGAGCTGCTGCGCGCTCTGGCGCCGCTGGGTACCGTGGTGGCAACCACGCGCAGCGGCCAGTTGCCCGACGGAGGATGCTGCGAAGTGGCCGATTTCGATCAGCCCGACAGCCTGCCGGCGTTGTTGGATCGGCTGCAGCCGTCGATCGTGGTCAATGCCGCGGCCTATACCGCAGTCGACCGCGCCGAGCAGGATGTTGCAGCAGCATTTCGTGCCAATGCCGAAGCGCCCGGGGTCATCGCGCGCTGGTGCGCAGCCCACGATGTCCCGCTCGTGCACTACTCCACCGACTACGTGTTCGATGGACAGGGCAACACGCCCTACCGCGAAGACGAGCCGACCGCGCCGCTGGGTGTGTACGGCAGCAGCAAGCGTGGTGGTGAAGAGGCCGTGCGCGCGGCGGGCGGGCGCCATCTGATTTTCCGCACGGCGTGGGTGTATGCCGCACATGGCACCAATTTCCTGCGGACCATGCTGCGCGTTGGCGCTGCTCGCAGCGAGCTGCGGGTAGTGGCAGACCAGGTTGGTACGCCTACCCCGGCGGCCTTGATCGCCGATGTCACTGCGCATGCGCTGCAGCACCCGGGCCGCTTGTCCGGCACCTGGCACCTGACAGCGAATGGGCAAACCAGCTGGCATGGTTTCGCCGAGGCGATTTTTGCCGAGGCACTGGCCACCGGCATGATGGTGGAAGTGCCGAGGGTGCAGGCCATAACCAGCGCCGAGTACCCGACGCCAGCCCGCAGGCCGGCGTGGTCGGTGCTGGACAACCGCAGGCTGCAACGTGATTTCAGCCTGCAGCTGCCCGCATGGCAGGACGGCTTGAAGCGTGTGATGGCGGAAATCGCCGGTTCCTGACCGGGCCGGGTCCTGCTGGCCGCCGTGCGGTGTGCCCGCATCCAGCCAATGGCGCAGGGTGAGTTCGCATACAATTCTCCCACTCTCGACAATGGAAGCGGCATGACGCTGGGCTCGCCCCAGGACCGCTATCCCGTCGCGCCCAAGACTGCAGGGGACCGCTTTGAAATACGCTCACGATCAGAAACGCGTGCTGGTAACCGGCGGCGCCGGCTTCCTCGGCTCCCATCTCTGCGACCGCTTGGTCGAAGCTGGTCACGACGTGCTGTGCGTGGACAATTTCTACACCGGCAACAAGGCCAACGTCGAAGGTCTGCTCGGCCACCCGCGCTTCGAACTGATGCGCCACGACGTGACCTTCCCGCTGTACGTGGAAGTGGACCGGATCTTCAACCTGGCCTGCCCGGCATCGCCGATCCACTACCAGCACGATCCGGTGCAGACCACCAAGACCAGCGTGCATGGCGCCATCAACATGCTGGGCCTGGCCAAGCGCGTGCGTGCCCGCATCCTGCAGGCCAGCACCAGCGAGGTCTACGGCGATCCGGAGATCCATCCGCAGGTGGAGGGCTACTGGGGCCGGGTCAACCCGATCGGCATCCGCAGCTGCTACGACGAAGGCAAGCGCTGCGCCGAGACGCTGTTCTTCGATTACTGGCGCCAGCACCAGCTGGAGATCAAGGTCATGCGCATCTTCAATACGTATGGCCCACGCATGCACCCCAACGACGGCCGCGTGGTCAGCAACTTCATCGTGCAGGCGCTGCAAGGCGAGCCGATCACCATCTATGGTGATGGCCAGCAGACGCGCAGCTTCTGCTATGTGGACGATCTGATCGAAGGCATGTTGCGCCTGATGGACTCGCCGGCCGATTTCACCGGTCCGGTCAACATCGGCAATCCGTCCGAGTACACCATGCTGGAACTGGCCGAAACGGTGGTGCGCCTGGTCGGCGGCACGTCCAGGATCGAGTACCGACCGCTGCCATCCGATGACCCGCGCCAGCGCCAACCGGATATCAGCCTGGCCAAGGCCACGTTCGACTGGGAGCCCAAGGTGGCCCTGGAAGATGGTCTGAAAGAGACCATCAGCTACTTCCGCCATCGCCTGCAGGCTTGAGGAAACCACGATGCGCAAGATTGTCGTGATGCCGGTGTACGAAGACCTGGAAGCTTCTTCCCGGCTTTTCCTTGAGCTTGCGCGTACGCAGGGTGGCGATACCTACGTCGTTGCCGTCGACGACGGCTCGGTGCGCCAACCACTGCCGATCTCGGCGATCGAGGCCTCCGGGCTGGAGGGCGTGGTGATCAAGCTGCGCCGCAATGTCGGCCACCAGCGTGCCATCGCCATCGGCCTGAGCTACGTGGCCGAGCACTTCGGCAACGATGTCATCGTGGTGGCGATGGACTCCGACGGCGAAGACACGCCGGAGAGCATCACCGAGCTGGTTGCCGGGCTGGAGTCTGTCGATGTGGATGTGGTCGTTGCGACCCGCCGCAGCCGGGTGGAGTCACTGAAATTCAAGACCTTCTACCTCTTCTACAAGCTGCTTTTCACACTGCTCAGTGGGCGTCGGATCAGCTTTGGCAATTTCATGGCGGCAAAAATGCCTGCGGTGCGCCGGCTGGCATCAATGCAGGAACTGTGGACCCACGTGGCCGCCAGCGTGCTCAGTTCCAAGTTGCGGGTGCAGACCTGTTCACTGGACCGCGGTCCGCGCTACGCAGGCCGCAGCAAGATGAACTTCGTCGGGCTGGCCCTGCATGGGTTCCGTGCGCTGATGGTGTTCGCCGAGGACGTGCTGGTGCGTGTGGGTATCGCCTGCACGATTGTCGCGGCGCTGTCGGTGACCGGTGGGGTGATCGCAACGCTGCTGAAGATGCTGGGGTTCGCAACGCCCGGCTGGTTCTCGCTTGCCTTCGGTATTCTGTTGCTGGTGTTCCTGCAGACGGCTGCATTGACCCTGATCATCCTTATGCTGTCGGGCATGATCCGCAGCGGTGGCGTGCTGGGCATCGGCAGCTATCGGGAGTTCGTTGATGAGGTCCAGCATGCCGCCCGCCGCAGCGCATGATGCGTTGGGTGGCCAGTTCCTGCGCTACCTGATCAACGGCCTGGTGGCCACGGCGGTGCACTACGGGGTGTTGCGCTTCAACATCGAAGTGCTGCACATGTCATTGGCCGCTGCGGCCAATGCGCTGGCCGCTGTGTTTGGCATTGCCACCTCGTTTCTGGGCAGCCGCTACTTCGTGTTCCGTGGCCGGCAGGGCAGCGTGGCCCGCCAGGGGGCGCTGTTCCTGCTGGTATACGCCGCCATTGCGATGCTGCATGCACTGGTGATGTACGTCTGGGCCGACCGTTTCGGCCTGGACTACCGCATCGGCTTCCTGCTGGCGACCGGCATGCAGATGGCTTTCAGTTTTCTCGCCAACAAATTCGTGGTGTTCCGATGAACAAATACCTGCGCGCACTGCTGGCAACGATGGCCTTCATCGTCGTTCTGCTGCTGGTCTACTACGTGCACGTCCGCCATTTCAGGGTAAATGTGGTGCTGTATGCCAGCATCGTCGATGCGGTCATCGCATTGGTGGTGGTTTTTGCGGGCCTGTACGCGCTGAAGTGGTTCGTCGGCTTCAACCGCCTGGAGCTGATCCAGCTGGCCGCGATCTGGCTGCTGGGAGGCTACATCTTTGCCATCTCGGTGCCGACGGTCATCGACCGCTCGCTGTCGTTCTACATCCTTGAAAAACTGCAGCAGCGGGGGGGTGGCATCCGCGAGGATGCATTCCGCCAGGTGTTTACCGAAGAGTACGTGCGTGAGCACCACCTGGTGGAGGTGCGGCTGACCGAACAGCTGCAATCAGGCACCATCGAGATCCACGATGGTTGTGTGAAACTCACCGGCCGCGGTGAACGGTTGGCGTCCTTCAGCCGCTTCTATCGGCAGAACCTGCTGCCCACCCATCGCCTGCTGATGGGGCAGTACTCCGATGCGCTGACCGATCCTTTCCGCGACAGTCATATGTCGAGCGACTACCGCTGCCGATAGGCCTTCCCGTTCGATGCTGCTTTTCATCAACCTCCATTCCATTCGTTGCCAGACGTCGAGATGACACCCAGTCCTTCCACCGCGAGCTCTGCACGCTGGCGCCTCCCCAGCGCCATCCTGCTGACGATCCTGATCCTTGTGTCCCTTGCCTTGACGGCAAGGAAGTCCGATTTCCAGATGTCGCTGCTCGGCCAGGCGTTCGTCGCCGACGCTGGTTTTGAGGTGTCCGTTCCCAAGGAGGTCGTCGATGCCCGCGCACTGGTGATGCGGCAGCCGCACGATCTGTCGCCGCTGTCGCTGGGGCAGGGGCTGAAGGACGATGAACTGATCCGCCAGCGCATGTGGGAAGCCTTGTATCCGCAGCGCTTCAGCGATGCCGATACGCCACACCGGATCCTGCGCGCCACCGACCCGGTACTGAACGCATGCCAGCTGATCGACAGGAGGGGAGATGTCGTTCTTGCCGACTGCCGCTGACCGCGGGCGCCGCGCGGCGCTGGTCATGCTTGTTGCGCTGCTGCTCTGCTACGGCCTGGCCGCCGTGGGCGTGATGGGGTGGCCGATGCTGGCACTGTTTGCCGTATTCCTCGCCGGCGCAGCACTTTCGCTTCTGGGACTGCGCGAAATGCGCGTGGCGATTCCGGTGCTGGTGGTGCTGGCGCTGGTGGGGATTTCGCTCGGCAGCCCAGGCGATGCCTGGGACCCGCGTTCGATCTGGTTGTTCCATGCCAAGCGCATCTATCTGGACGGCACGTTGTACGCCCAGCTGGATGATTACGCGCCTTGGAGCCATAACGATTACCCCGCGCTGGTACCGCTGCTGATGGCCGCAGCTGCCGGCCTGCTGGGACACTGGAATGAACTGCTGCCCAAGGCAGTGGCACCACTGCTGCTGTTGCCCGCCCTGCTGCTGATCGCGCCGGGCCTGCGCTCGCGCTGGTGGGTGGCACTTCTGGCATTGCTGCTGCTGCGGGTGGGCAGGGAAATGCTGGTCAACGGCTACATGGACACGCTGGTGGCGTTGTACGCGCTGACCGCGCTGGTACTGGCGATGCGCCTGCGCGGTACCAATGACAGCCGTCGGCCTGGCGACATCGTGGCGCTGGCACTGGTGGTGGCGGTGCTGTCGCTGCTGAAGAACGAGGGCGCAGTTCTGGCGGCGGTGGTGGTCGGCAGTGTGGTGCTGGAAGGGGCGCTGCGCGAACGCCGGATGTGCTGGCGCGTGCTGTTGGCCTTTGTCGTTGCGCTGCTGCCGCTGCTGGCGTGGAAGACGTCGGTCGCTGCAGCGCATATAAGCAACGATCTTGCCGGGTCCGACCTGCAGTCGCAGCTGCTGGTACGGCTGACGACCGACGGCGGGTCCGCCATTATCCTCAAGCGCCTGTTGCTGGACGAGTGGATGCTGGCGCCGCTGCTGGTGCTGGCCGTGCTGTGGCGTCGGGTTCTGCAACGGCCGCTGGCCGCGGTGGCGCTGCTGGCCGCGCTGGGCTACATCGCCGTGCTCTTCCTGGTCTACCTGAGTACGCCGCAGGATCTGGCCTGGCATCTGCAGACCAGCGCCGTCCGGGTCCGTCAGCCCGTCGTGCTGCTGCTGTTCCTGGCGGCCACGGTTGCAGTCTGGCGGGCTGACCCGGCAGCACCTGCCACGCCAGATCCACGGTGAATCCGGCGGCGTTGCAGGCTCCTGGTGCGGCGCACTCCAGCGGATCGGATGGCAAGCTGCTCGCTGCCGCACAGGCCAGGGTCGATCACTTGGCTTCCGGTGCTGCACAGGTTTGTCGCCCGCTGTACGCCAATGCGGAGGGCCAGGTCTGCGCTCACATCTTCCGGTACGCGGCCCGGTTGTTGCCTGGCCAGCCGGGGATCAGGCGCGGGTAGTCCTGCGTTTCCCAGCAGGGCGTCTGGGCGCACCGGGTAGCGGTGCCAGCAGCGCCTCCAGGTCGGCAGCGTCGAAGCGCGGTGCTGCGCTGCCGCTCCCTTCCAGTATGGAGTCGGCCAGGTCGGCCTTGCGCTGCTGCAGCTCGGCGATCCGTTCCTCGACGCTGCCGGCGGTGATCAGCTTGTAGACGAACACCGGCTGGTCCTGGCCGATGCGATGGGCACGGTCGGTGGCCTGGTTCTCGGCGGCCGGATTCCACCAGGGATCGAAGTGGATGACGGTGTCGGCAGCGGTCAGGTTCAGGCCCACGCCACCGGCCTTCAGGCTGATCAGGAACACGGGAACCTCGCCCTGCATGAAGCGCTGCACGGGCGTGACCCGGTCCTGGGTATCGCCGGTGAGCTGCACGTAGGGCAGGCTGAGTTCCCGCAGGGCCTGGCCGATCAACGCCAGCATGCCGGTGAACTGCGAGAACAGCAGGATGCGCCGCCCTTCCTCGACCATGGCAGGCAACATCTCGCGCAGCAGGTCCAGCTTGGCCGAACCGGCAGCGCGCGCGGGTGTCTCGCCTGGCAGCAGGCGCGGATCGCAGCAGACCTGGCGCAGCTTCAGCAACGCGTCCAGTACCACGATGTGATTGCGCGCCAGCCCGCTGCCGTTGATCGCATCGCGGACCTGCTTTTCCATCGCCGCACGCACGGCTTCGTACAGATCACGCTGGGCGCCTTCCATTGCCACGGTGCGGGTGATGACCGTCTTCGGTGGAAGCTCGGAAGCGACCTGGTCCTTGCGCCGGCGCAGGATGAAAGGTCGCAGCCGCTGGGCCAGCAGCTGAGCACGCCGCTGGTCGCTGCCGCGTTCGATGGGATGGCGCCAGTGCTGGTTGAACTGTTTTTCGCTGCCGAGCAGGCCGGGCAGCAGGAAGTCGAACTGCGTCCACAGCTCGCCCAGATGGTTCTCCAGCGGGGTGCCGGTCAGGCACAGGCGATGACGCGCCTGCAGCGTGCGCAGCGTGGCCGCCGCGCGCGACCTGGGATTCTTCACCTGCTGTGCCTCGTCGAGGATCAGCAGGTGATAGGAATGCGCCTGCAGCGCCGGTTCGTCGCGCCACAGCAGGGGATAGGTGGTGAGTATCAGATCATGGGCGGCAATGGCGTCGAACTGCGTGTCACGTGCGGGGCCGTGCAGGGTCAGTACACGCAGATCCGGGGTGAAGCGCGCCGCCTCGCTCTGCCAGTTGTGCAGCAATGAGGTTGGCACGACCACCAGCGCCGGTTTGTCCAGGCGGCCACTCTGCTTTTCAAGCAGCAGATGGGCCAGGGTCTGCAGTGTCTTGCCCAGGCCCATGTCATCGGCCAGCACGCCGCCCAGGCCCTGCTGGCGCAGGTACTGCAGCCAGGACAGGCCTTCAAGCTGGTAGCTGCGCAGCGTCGCGCGCAAACCCTGGGGCGCTGGGACAGCGCTCATCGCCGGGGCGTCCAGCAGGCGCTGCACGCGTGCACGGGTATCGTTGCTGCTGTGCAGCCGTAACTGCGCAGCGTCCTGCAGGGCCTGCAGGCGGCCGCGATCATGCGCCTGCAGGCGCAGCGGTTGCCCACGGTCGCCGAACAGGTCCGCAAGCAGCGCGATCACCGGCTTCAGCCGCGCTGCCCGCAGCGCAAGACGTTCATTGTCTGCCGTCGTCAGCAATACGTTCTCGTCATCGCCAATCGCGTCCAGCTGGCCGCGCAGCCAGCGCGGATCGGACTGCAGTACGCCCTGCAGCAGCGGAACCAGCGCAATGCTGCGGCCATCGACGTCGATGGTCAGGGCCAGGTCGAGCTCGTTGCTGTCGGCGGACACCGACCGGACATCTAGGTCGATGTCCTCCACCCGGGTGATGCGGTGGCGGAAGGCGTCGTCAGTCTCGATCTTCCAGCCCAGCGCTTCCAGCCGCAGCACGTCCTCCAGCAGGAAGCGGGTCCAGTCGAAACTGCGCAGCTCGAACAACGGGCCGCCGCCGTCCAGCACGATGCGCGGTTGCCGCTCGCGGTGCAGGTGGACGCTGTGCAGTTCAGCCTCGCGCCGTGCCTCCCCGGCCAGGTCACGCGGCAGCAGGTAGAGCTGGCCCTCGGCGTCGTGCACGAACAGCGAGGGGTCGTCGAGAAAACGCACGTGTTCGTCGTACTCGAACGCGACGGTGGCGACGTCGAGCCATTGCGAGGGGTCACGTTCGGTGAGCCAGGCAGGTCGGTATTCCATGCTGTGCAGATGCAGGATCGGTGTCATCGCCTGGATCTGCAGGGTAGGCAGTATCGGATCGGCGGCCGCACGCAGCGAACCCGGTTCACCCTCCAGTGAGTTCTGCAGTGCGGCCAGCAACACCGCGGCGACATGCTCGCAGTGCGTGCCAGCCGGGCAGGTGCAGCGACTCTGCAGGGGGCTGTGCGGGGTGCGGGCGCTGGCATCCAGGTCGATCGCCACCTGCCAGCCCTCGACCTGGGCGGTCAGCAGCGGTGACCGGTAGCGCAGCTCGCGCACTGCCGACACCTGGTGGTTGCCCTTTTCCAGCGTCCCGGCATCCAGCCAGCGGGACAGTTCCCCTCCGGTGAATACTTCGGCCATGCGTCGTCCTGTCCTCTCCATCTACAGCACGCGTTGCCAAGGGCACCGCAAGCGGGAAAGGGAACATTCTACGGATTGGCAGCCCGGCATGCCGGTTCATGCTGCGGCGCATCCCAGCCGGTAACGGGTGTGCCGCTAGAATGGCGGCATTCTCACCGGGTAGGGCAGTAGAGATGCAGCAATCAACTTCCAGCGGCACGCGCAGCAAGCGTTTCGCCTCTGCGGCGCAAGCCCTGCAGGGTGTGGTCGCCGATGGCCAGACCCTGGCCGTGGGGGGCTTCGGCCTGTGCGGCATTCCCGAGGCACTGATCGCCGCGTTGCGCGACAGTGGCGCCAAGGGCCTGACCGTGATCTCCAACAACGCCGGCGTCGATGGCTTCGGACTGGGCCAGCTGCTGGAAACCCGGCAGATCAGCAAGATGATTTCGTCGTACGTGGGCGAGAACAAGGAATTCGAACGGCAGTTCCTGGCCGGCGAGCTGGAGCTGGAATTCAATCCGCAGGGCACCCTGGCCGAGCGCCTGCGTGCCGGCGGGGCGGGTATCCCGGCGTTCTTCACCGCCACCGGTTACGGCACCGTGGTCGCCGAGGGCAAGGAAACCCGCGAGTTCGATGGCAAGCACTATGTGATGGAAACCGCGCTGCGCGCCGACGTTGCCCTGGTCAAGGCCTGGAAAGCCGACGAGGCCGGCAACCTGGTGTTCCGCAAGACCGCGCGCAACTTCAACCCGGCCTGTGCAATGGCCGGCAAGGTCTGCATCGTGGAAGTGGAGGAGGTGGTGCCGGTCGGCAGCATCGATCCGGACCAGGTGCACCTGCCGGGCATCTACGTGCACCGCATCGTGCACAACCCCACCCCTGAAAAACGTATCGAACAGCGCACCATCCGTGCGGAGGGCAACTGACATGGCATGGACCCGCGATGAGATGGCGGCGCGCGCTGCGCGTGAGCTGACCGATGGCGCCTACGTGAACCTGGGCATCGGCCTGCCGACGCTGGTGGCCAACCACATTCCCGAAGGCGTGGACGTGTGGCTGCAGTCGGAAAACGGCCTGCTGGGCATCGGTCCGTTCCCCACCGAGGCCGAGGTGGACGCCGACCTGATCAATGCCGGCAAGCAGACCGTCACCGCACGTGCGGGCGCCAGCTACTTCGGCAGCCATGACAGCTTTGCGATGATCCGCGGTGGCCACGTCAACCTGGCCATCCTCGGTGCGATGCAGGTGACCGACAAAGGCGACCTGGCCAACTGGATGGTGCCCGGCAAGATGGTCAAGGGCATGGGCGGTGCGATGGACCTGGTGGCCGGCGTGCAGCGCGTGGTGGTGCTGATGGAGCACACCGCCAGGAACGGCGAACACAAGATCCTGGCCGAATGCACGCTGCCGCTGACCGGTGTGGGCGTGGTCGACCGCATCATCACCGACCTGGCGGTATTCGATGTGACCGATGACGGTCTGGTGCTGGTGGAGACTGCGGCGGGTGTGGGCGAGGATGAGTTGAAGGAAAAGACCGGCGTCGCGTTCAAGCGCCGCTGAGCATCCACGGGGCGGCGTGTCGCTGCCCCATCTCCTGAATCTCCCATGCTATTCCCCCACGATCTGCCTGATGCTGACGTCCGACATCTGCCGGGCTGGTTGCCAGCGGCCGACGCCGATGCACTGCAGCGTGTATTGACGCAGGCAATCCCCTGGGAAACCCACCGCATCCGCATGTTCGGCAACTGGGTGGATTCACCGCGGTTGAGCTGCTGGATCGGCGATCCGCAGGCGCGTTACCGCTATTCAGGCGCCGAATTCATCCCGCATCCGTGGCCACCGTTGCTGCAGGAACTGCGCATCCGTCTGCAAGAACAGAGCGTCGGTCGATTCAACAGCGTACTGCTCAACCGCTATCGCGGCGGCAGCGACTACATGGGCTGGCACAGCGATGACGAGCCCGAGCTGGGGCCGGCGCCGCTGATCGCTTCGTTGAGCCTCGGCGCAGCGCGGCGGTTCCTGCTGCGCCGCCGCGATGACACCACGCGCAAGGCGGAATTCCTGCTCGGTCATGGCGACCTGCTGCTGATGGGCGGCGCCACCCAGCGCCACTACCAGCACGCGCTGCCGAAGATGGCGCGGGTGCAGGGCGAACGCATCAACCTGACGTTCCGCTGGATCCATCCGCGTTGACCGGGGTTCGCCGGGCATGGCCCGGCGCTACCAGGAACAGGTGGCGGTAGCGCCGGGCCATGCCCGGCGTGCGAAACGGGCAACCTCAGCGCTTCAGCGCCTGCTTGTCATTCTGCCCGCTGGTCAGCGTCCAGCCCACCACGTCCTGCGCCACCTGCTGCAGGCCACGCTCGAACGCCGCTGCCACTGCCGACACATCGGTGCTGCCCACCGGCTGCAACTGGCGGAAGGTGCGGTCGGCGACCACGCGCTGGTTGGTGACGTCGATCAGCTTGGCGTTGATCTCGATGACGACCGTCGGCGTTACCTGGCCCTGGTAATCCGATTCGAAGCGACGGATGTCGGTGGACAGCTTGTAGTCGGCGCGGATGCCGGCGGCAACGCGGGCCACGCCGTGGATGCGGCCGGAATCCTCGAAGCCACGCAGCAGGGTGTCTTCGATCATGTCGGTGGCCGGCTGCGCCCAGCTGGCGCCCTTGTAGATCTCCAGCTCCGAGGGCGTCGGCCGCACGTTGATGCGCGGGCTGTCGACCATGCGCGCGGCGCTGGGCTTGGCCAGCACCAGCTGCCAGTCGGCCTGCGGCCAGCTGGGGTCGACCTTGACCTGCACGGCCGGCGAATACAGGGTGACGGGGTTCTTGTCGCCGCTGCCGAGGATCGAGCAGCCACCCAGCAGGGTGGCCAGCGACGCTGCCAGCAACAGGCGCGGAAGGGTGGTCGGGCTCATTTGGGTTCGAACTCCTTCGGGGCGTCGCGGCCGAGCAGGTAGCGTGCGGGATTGTTCTCGAGGCGGTCGCTGACCCGGCGCAGGTCGCGGATCAGGCCACGCAGTTCACCCAGGGTCGGGCCGAGCTGGCCCAGGCCGTCATTGGCGAAGCTGTTGATGGCGGCGCGGTTTTCGCCAAGGATCGAATCGGCATTGCCGGCCGCCGAATCAAGCTTGGCCAAGGTGGCGTCGAGCTTGTCGATGATGCCCGGCAGCTGCTGCACCAGGTTCTTGTCCAGGCGCTCGATGGTGCCGTTGGTGGTCTTCAGGGTGGCGTCAAGGCTGCGCGCGGCATCGCGCGCGCTGAGCAGCAGCGACTGCGTGCCCTGGTCACGGTCGGCCAGGCCGCCACTGATGGTTTCCAGGTTGGCCAGGGTAGCGTTGATCGAGGCGACGTTGCGGTCGCTGAGGATCTGGTCCATGCGCTCGACGATGCGGTTGGCCACGTCGGTGATGTTCTGCAGCGCCGACGGCGTGGTCGGGATGATCGGTGCCGGGTCCTTGTTGACCGTGGTCAGCGCCGGCGACTGCGGCGTGCCGCCGCTGAGCTGGATGATCGACGGGCCGGTCAGGCTGGTGATCGCCAGCTTGGCGCGGGTATCGGTCTTGACCGGCGTGGTCGAGTTCAGGCGGATGCGCGCGACCACCTGGCGCGGGTCATCCGGTACCAGGTTCAGTTCGGTGATCGAGCCCACCGCGATGCCGTTGTACTGCACCGGGCTGCCGACCGACAGGCCGGTCACCGCTTCGCGGAACACCACCCGGTATTCCTGCCAGGTGCGGTCGGAGGAGTACTTGGCGGCCCACAGGCCGAAGGCCAGCAGGGCAAGGCCGGTGATCAGGGTGAACGCGCCGATCAGCACGTAGTTGGCTTTTGTTTCCATGGCTCAGGCACTCTCGATCTGTTCGCCACGCGCAGCGCGCGCGCGGGGTCCGTGGAAGTATTCCTGGATCCACGGATGATCCAGTCTCTCGATTTCCGGCAGCGGCGCATTGGCCACCACCTTGCGGTCGGCGATGACCGCCACCCGGTCGCAGATCGCATACAGCGTGTCCAGGTCGTGGGTGATCAGGAACACGGTCAGCCCCAGCGCCTCCTGCAGCGTCTTGATCAGGCGATCGAACGCCGCCGCACCGATCGGGTCCAGGCCGGCGGTGGGCTCATCCAGGAACAGCAGCGGTGGATCCAGCGCCAGCGCACGTGCCAGGCCGGCGCGCTTGCGCATGCCGCCGGACAGCTGCGAGGGCAGCTTGTTGATGGCATCGGCGGGCAGGCCGGCCAGTTTCACCTTCAGCAGTGCCAGTTCGTAATGCCAGCGCTCGGGCAGTTCGCGGTGGTGTTCCTTCAGTGGCACCTGCACGTTCTCGCCGACGGTCAGCGACGAGAACAGGGCGCCGTCCTGGAACAGCACGCCGGTGTTGCGCTCGATATGCAGGCGGCTCTCGGGATCGTCGGCGCGCGCATCGCGGCCGAGCACCTCGATCTGCCCTTCATCCGGCACGCGCAGCCCGAGGATCGAGCGCATCAGCACCGATTTGCCGGTACCCGAGCCGCCCACCACGCCAAGGATCTCGCCACGGCGCACGTCCAGGTCCAGCCCTTCATGCACGGTCTGGCTGCCAAAGCGGTTGACCAGCCCGCGCACGCGTATGGCCAGGTCGTGGCCGTCGTCGTCCTGCATGGGCACGTCTTCGGGGGTCGGATGCGTGCTCATGTCACCAGTCCATGTGCATGAACCACAACGCCGCGAAGGCGTCGATGATGATCACCAGCGAGATCGTCTGCACCACGCTGGAGGTGGTGCGTTCGCCGACCGACTGCGCGGTGCCTTCCACCTTCAGGCCTTCCAGGCAGCCGATCAGGCCGATCACCAGCGCGAACACCGGCGCCTTGGACAGGCCCACCAGCATGTGCCGCACTTCCATCGTTTCGTGCATGCGCGCGATGTACATCTGCGGCGGGATGTCCAGGTCGAACGCGCCGACGGTGATGCCGCCGGCCAGGCCTGCGACCATCGCGATGAAGGTCAGCAGCGGCAGGGTCAACAGCAGCGCGACCAGGCGCGGCAGTACCAGCAGATCGATGGGATCGAGCCCCAGGGTGCGCATCGCATCGATTTCCTCCCGTGCCTTCATCGCACCGATCTGCGCGGTGAAGGCACTGGCGGTGCGGCCGGCGAGCACGATCGCGGTCAGCAGCACGGCGAATTCGCGCAGGAAGGCGATGTTCACCAGTTCGACCACATAGATCTCCGCGCCGAAGTCGCGCAGGATGGTCGAGCCGAGGAAGGCGATCACCGCGCCGACCAGATAGGACAGCAGCGCCACCAGCGGCACCGCATCCAGCCCGACCTGTTCCATCTGGTGCACGGTCGCGGTCAGGCGGAAACGTCGAGGTTCCTTGACCAGGCGCGCACCCTTGACTAGGTTCTCGCCGAGGAAGCTGCACAGTGCCTTGATGTTGTGGCCAGTGGCATGGACGCTGACACCCAGCCGCTCCAGTGCCGCCAGTACGCCGAAGTCACGCTTCGGCTTCGGGCGGTCGTCGGCTACTTCCTCAATGGTGCACACCAGCGCCTGGTGGTCCGGGCGGAACTGCAACGCGTCTTCGCTGAGGTCAGCGCGATGGGCGACGCGCAGTACCTGCAGCACGCCGGCCGAGTCGAGCAGCTCGATGCCTGTGGCGTCGATGCCGGTCAGCGTGTCCGGAACGCCACGCAGCACTTCGGCCGCGGCCAGCGCGGTCTTCAGGGTCCAGTGGCCGGACAGCCGGATCAATCCCGGATCCTGAGCGTCCTGTTCGAGCTGGGGGGCGTGGGTCGGGGTCATGGGGGCCATTCGGGTCGCAGCATAACCGTTCTGAATTGCACGTCGCGTCGAACCAGGATGAATTTCTCCAGCAGAGCCTGACGTAGGTAATACTACGGCGCATGTCCGCAGACGCTCACACGATCCCCACGCCCCAGGCCACCTACGCGCAGCGCGTGGCCTTCGTTTCCGAGATCGCCGGCCGCCTGCACAGCTACGGCACAACGGCCCAGCGCCTGGAAGCGGCGGTGGTTGCCTTGGCCCGGCAGCTCGATCTGGATTGTGAACCGTGGTCGAACCCCACCGGCATCATCCTCAGTTTCAGCGATCCGGCGCAGGCCATTGGCTCCAGCGACATCACCCGGGTGATCCGCTTGGCGCCCGGCGAGAACGACCTGCACAAGCTCAGCGTGGCTGACGGGATCGCCGAAGAAGTGGCCAATGGCCGCATGAGCATTGCCCAGGGCCACACCGCGCTGCGCCAGCTGGACAAGGATCCGGGCCGGCGCGGCAAGCTGCGCACCATCCTGTCCTTCACCCTCGGTGCGGCCGGCGTGGCGGGCATGTGGAAGCTGCCGTGGCTGGACATCGCCACCGCCGGCGTCATCGGCCTGTTGATCGGCCTGCTCGGCATGGTCACCGACAAGCGCCCGGCCAGCCGGGAAGCGGCCGAAGCACTGGCGGCGCTGCTGGCCGGCCTGGTCGCCACCGTGGTTGCCACGTTCGTGGGTGCCCTGAATCTCAACACGGTGATCATCGCCTCGCTGGTGGTGCTGCTGCCGGGCATGTCACTGACCAATGCGGTCAATGAACTGGCCAGCCAGCACTGGGTGTCCGGCACCGCGCGCTTTGCCGGCGCGTTGACCACGATCATGAAGCTCAGTGTCGGCGCGATGATCGCGGTGACCCTGGCCGATGTGCTGGGGCTGGACCCGATGATCCGTGCCTCGCGGCCACAGGGGCCGTGGGTGGAGTGGGGCTCGCTGCTGACGGCGGCGTTCGCCTTTGCGATGTTGTTCAAGGCCAACCGCCGCGACTATCCGTGGGTGATCGCCGCCTCGGTGGCCGGCTACGCGATCTCCAAATTTGGTGGTCATGCCTGGGGTACGCCCGCCGGCATCTTCCTGTCTGCGATGCTGCTGACCGCCGGCGGCAACCTGTTCGGGCGCGTGGTCGGCCGCCCCGGTGCGATCATCCGCCTGCCGGGCATCATCATGATGGTGCCCGGCAGCACCAGCCTGCGCGGCGTGCTGACCCTGGTCCAGCAACAGGACGTGGGCGCCGGCCAGAGCGTGTTCCTGACCGTGTTGAACGTGGTGATGGCGCTGGTCGCCGGCCTGCTGTTCGGCAACCTGTTGATGCCGGCGCGCAAGACGCTGTGACCAGGCAGTAGCGCCGGGCCATGCCCGGCGGATCGGGAAACCAACCGCTGCGCTCTCCGGGCATGGCCCGGCGCTACCCCCAAAAAAAACGCCGGCTTTCGCCGGCGTTTTTCATTCCTGCTGCAGCTGGCCTCAGGCCTTCTTGATCAGGAAATCTTCCGGCTTCTTGCTGCCCTTGGCGGTCAGCTCGGCCATCCAGCGCGGCTGCTTGCCACGACCGGTCCAGGTTTCCTTCGGGTTGGCCGGGTTGCGGTACTTCGGCGCAACCTTGCCCAGCTTGCGGCCGGCAGCCTTGGACGGGGCCTTGGTGGTCTTGGCGACCTTGCGCGCGCGCGGTGCGGGTTCACCACCGAACAGTTCCTCGATGGTGTAACCCTCGGTCTTGGCCAGCTTGCTCAGCTGGGCACGCACCTTGGTGATCGGGCGACGCTTGGCGACGATGGTCTGCTGCTTCTTGGCTGTGCGGATCAATGCGCCCAGCTCACGTGCAGACAGGCCGGTCAGGTCGATGCTCATCAACGATTACTCCAGAAACTAATTTAGGGACAGGGACGAGCCGGTCCGTGGCGTCGCAGGACAGAGTAATGATGAATTAATCCCAGCACAAACAGTTGCGGTCACCGTCTGTCGGCTGGCTGGCCCGGTTGCGACCATTTTGACCGGATTATGTCCGTTGCGGTTTTCCCGGGTCGGCCAGCCGCTAAAAAAAGACCGGGGTATACCCCGGTCTTTTCCGATCAGCCCTGCAGGCGCTGCAGCAGGGTGGCCTCGTCCAGGCTCTCCGCTTCGGCCGCCCGACGCGAGCGGTACTCGAAGGTGCCTGCGGCCAGGCCGCGCTCGCTGACCACCACGCGGTGCGGGATGCCGATCAGTTCCATGTCGGCAAACATCGCGCCCGGGCGCAGGCCGCGGTCGTCCAGTGCGGCATCCAGGCCGGCATCGCGCAGCTCCTGCAGCAGAGCTGCAGCTGCATCGGCCACGCCTGCGTCGCCCTTCGGATTGATCACGCAGACCACCACCTGCCACGGCGCCATCGCGTCGGGCCAGATGATGCCGGCGTCATCGTGGTTCTGCTCGATGGCTGCGGCGACCACACGCGAAATACCGATGCCGTAGCAGCCCATCGTCATTACCGCGGCCTTGCCATTCTCGTCCAGCACGGTGGCATCGAGCGCCTTCGCATAGGTGCGGCCCAGCTGGAACACGTGGCCGACTTCGATGCCGCGGGCGATTTTCAGTTCGCCGCCGTCCAGCGCACGATCACCGGCGCGCACGTTGCGGATATCGGCCACTTCCGGTTCGGCCAGGTCGCGGCCCCAGTTGACGCCGGCCAGATGGAAACCGGCCTCATTGGCACCGACGACGAAGTCGGACATCGCCGCCACTTCGCGATCGGCGACCACGCGGATCGGCTTGGCCGGGGCGACCGGACCAAGGAAGCCCGGCACGCTGCCGAGGTATTCGGCGATCTCTGCTTCGCTGGCAAAACGCTGCTCGTCCAGGCCAGCAACCTTGCCCAGCTTGATTTCGTTGACCTCGTGGTCGCCACGTACCAGCGCCAGCACGAACTGCTGTGCCTCGCCTTCGCCGGCGATCAGCGCCACCGACTTCACCGTACGCTGCAGATCGATGCCCAGCAGCGCGGCGACGTCTTCGCAGGTCTTCTGGGTCGGGGTCTCGACCTTGCGCAGCGCTTCGCTGGCCGCAGCACGCGCGGCCGGATCGGCGGCGATGGCCGCTTCCATGTTGGCCGCGTAGTCCGAACCGGTGGAGAACACCAGCGCGTCCTCACCGGAGTCGGCGATCACGTGGAATTCCTGCGAGGCGTCACCGCCGATCGCGCCGGAATCGGCCTGCACCATGCGGAAGTCCAGGCCCAGGCGGGTGAAGATGCGGCTGTAGGCCACCTTCATGTTTTCGTACTCACGCACGAGGTCTTCGTCGTGCAGGTGGAACGAGTAGGCGTCCTTCATCAGGAACTCGCGCGCACGCATGACACCGAAGCGCGGACGGATCTCGTCGCGGAACTTGGTCTGGATCTGGTAGAAGTTCACCGGCAGCTGCTTGTAGCTGGACAGTTCGCTGCGCGCGAAATCGCAGGCCGCTTCCTCGGCGGTGGGGCTGTAGCAGAAGGTCTGTTCCTTGCGGTCCTTGATCTTCAGCAGCTGCGGGCCGAATTTCTGCCAGCGGCCGGTCTGCTCCCACAGTTCCTTCGGCTGGATGGTCGGGATCTGGAATTCCACGGCACCGGCTCGGTCCATTTCCTCGCGGACGATGCGTTCGACCTTGCGCAGCACGCGCAGGCCCAGCGGCGACCAGGTGTACAGGCCGGATGCGAGCTTGCGGATCATGCCCGCGCGCAGCATCAGCCGGTGGCTGGTCAGCTCGGCGTCGCTGGGGGTTTCCTTGGTGGTGTGCAGGTGGAACTGGGAGAGGCGCATCGTCGGCTTCGGATTACGGCAGAGATACCTATTCTGCCAGCCCGGCCGGGGGAGGGGTATCGGCCTTGCCATCGCCATCGGTGTCCTGCATCACCGGGCCGGTGCCTTCCAGCAGCGTCACGTTGGCGCGGG
>NZ_JFYS01000014.1:0-176688 GCF_000632045.1 Stenotrophomonas sp. RIT309 | reverse complement strand
CGGGGCGGGATGGGCCCGCGGGACCGTTGGCGCCATGGATGGCGCCATCGAGCCCCCATGGATGGGTTCACGGCGTGTCCCGCTGGCCCATCCCGACCCGCCCAGCTAGCAGTAATCCAGAGCCGCTTTTGACGTTGCTGCTGCCGTTGCTGCTGCCTGCCGCAGGCAGCGCCCGCGGCCGCCGCCGCAAGGAAAACCCTTAAATCTTCTTCGCCAGCGACTCGGCCAGGCCGGTGTAGCTGCCCGGGGTCATCTCCAGCAGGCGCTGCTTGGCATCGGCCGGCAGCTCCAGCCCCTGCACGAAGGTGCGCATCGACTCGGCCGTGATGCCCTGGCCACGGGTGAGCGCCTTCAGCTGCTCGTACGGGTTCGGCAGCCCATGGCGGCGCATCACCGTCTGCACGGCCTCGGCCAGCACTTCCCACGCCGCATCCAGATCGGCGTCCAGGCGCTGCGGGTTCACTTCCAGCTTGCCCAGGCCCTTGGCCAGCGAATCCAGCGCCACCTGGCTGTGACCGAACGCGGTGCCCAGCGCGCGCAGCACGGTGGAATCGGTCAGGTCACGCTGCCAGCGGCTGATCGGCAGCTTCGCGCTGAAATGCTCGAACAGCGCGTTGGCGATGCCGAAGTTGCCTTCGGCGTTCTCGAAATCGATCGGGTTGACCTTGTGCGGCATCGTCGACGAACCGACTTCGCCTTCCTTCAGGCGCTGCTTGAAATAGCCCAGCGAGACGTAGCCCCAGATGTCGCGGGCCAGGTCGATCAGGATGATGTTGGCGCGGCGGGCGGCATCACCGATCTCGGCGATGTTGTCGTGCGGCTCGATCTGGGTGGTGTACGGGTTGAACACCAGCCCCAGCCCGGTCACGAAGCGCTCGGCGAAGGCCGGCCAGTCCACATCCGGGTAGCTGGCGATGTGCGCGTTGTAGTTGCCGACGGCGCCGTTGATCTTGCCGGTCAGTTCAACCGCGGCGATCTGCCGGCGCTGGCGTTCCAGGCGGGCGACCACGTTGGCCAGCTCCTTGCCCAGCGTAGTCGGCGAGGCGGTCTGGCCGTGGGTGCGCGACAGCATCGGCTGGCTGGCCTGGGTATGGGCCAGCGTGCGCAGTGCAGTGGCGATGCCGTCCAGGGTCGGCAGCAGCACCTCGCGACGGGCCTGTTCCAGCATCAGGCCGTAGCTGAGGTTGTTGATGTCTTCGCTGGTGCAGGCGAAATGCACGAACTCCAGCGCCGGCGCCAGCTCGGCATCGTCCTTCAGCTGTTCCTTGATGAAGTACTCCACCGCCTTGACGTCATGGTTGGTGGTGCGCTCGATCTCCTTCACGCGCGCGGCCTGGGCCGGGCTGAAGCCGCTGGCCAGTGCACGCAGGCGGACAATGGCAGCGTCGGAGAACGCGGCCAGCTCGACGATGCCCGGCTCGGCGGCCAGGGCCAGCAGCCACTCCACTTCGACCGTGACACGGGCCTTGATCAGGCCGTACTCGGAGAAGATCGGGCGCAGGGCGTCGACCTTGCCGGCATAGCGGCCATCGAGCGGGGACAGGGCGAGCAGGGCGGATTCGGACATGTCGGCAGGGCTGGGACGAGCGGCGGGGCCGATATTCTACGACGCGTGGCCTTCGCATGCTCGGTAGCGCCGGGCCATGCCCGGCGGATGGTGGCCGCGCTGCGCGCTAGCCGGGCGCGGCCCGGCGCTACCCGTTCAATCGGCCCTGCGGATGAAACGATCTGGCCCGTCCTCGCCATCCCACGCTGCGGACAAGGGAGTATCGTTGTTGCAGCCGCCAGCCCGGGAAGCGACACCCTGCCAGCCGCCGCTTTCCTTTCCCCAACTGAAGTAGTGCGGAGTTGATGCAATGAGCAAAGCTGCAAGCAAGCGTGCCCCCAAGGGATTCCGGATCGAGCACGACAGCATGGGCGAGCTGCAGGTGCCTGCCGACGCCCTGTGGGGCGCGCAGACCCAGCGCGCTGTACAGAATTTCCCGGTGTCGGGCCAGCGCATGCCGCGCGGTTTCATCCGTGCGCTGGGCCTGGTCAAGGCCGCTGCCGCCGGCGTCAATGCCGAGCTGGGCCATCTGCCGAAGACCGTGGCCAAGGCCATCCAGTCTGCCGCGGCTGAAGTGGCGGACGGCACGTGGGACGCGCAGTTCCCGATCGACGTTTACCAGACCGGCTCGGGTACGTCCTCGAACATGAATGCCAACGAGGTCATCGCCACCCTGGCCAATCGCGCCGGCAAGGCCGGCAAGACCACGGTGCACCCGAACGATCACGTCAACCAGGGGCAGAGCTCCAACGACGTGATTCCAACGGCGCTGCGCGTGTCGGCCGTGCTGGCCACCCATGAGCAGCTGCTGCCGGCGCTGGTGCACCTGCGCCGGACGCTGGACAAGAAGGGCCGCAGCCTGCGCAAGGTGGTCAAGACCGGCCGCACCCATCTGATGGATGCGATGCCGCTGACCTTCGAACAGGAATTCGGTGCATGGTCGGCGCAGCTGGCCTCGGCCCAGGAGCGCATCGAGGACAGCCTCAAGCGCGTGCGCCGCCTGCCGCTGGGCGGTACCGCCATCGGCACCGGCATCAATGCCGACCCGCGCTTTGGTGCGCAGGTTGCCAAGGCGCTGAAGCAGCAGACCGGCTTCAAGTTCGACAGCGCCGAGAACAAGTTCGAAGGCCTGGCCGCGCAGGACGATGCGGTGGAACTGTCGGGCCAGCTCAATGCGCTGGCGGTAGCCCTGATCAAGATCGCCAACGACCTGCGCTGGATGAACGCCGGCCCGCTGGCGGGCCTGGGCGAGATCGAACTGCCGGCACTGCAGCCGGGCTCCTCGATCATGCCGGGCAAGGTCAATCCGGTGATCCCGGAGGCGACGGTGATGGCCTGCGCGCAGGTGATCGGCCACCACACGGCGATCACCGTGGCGGGCCAGACCGGCAACTTCCAGCTCAACGTGACGCTGCCGCTGATCGCGGTGAACCTGCTCGATGGCATCGGCCTGCTGGCCAATGTGTCGACCCTGCTGGCCGACAGCGCCATTGCCGGCCTGAAGGTGCGCGAGGACCGTGTGGCCGAGGCGCTGGCGCGCAATCCGATCCTGGTGACCGCGCTGAACCCGATCATCGGTTATGAGAAGGCCGCAGCGATTGCCAAGCGCGCCTACAAGGAGCAGCGCCCGGTGCTGGACGTGGCGCTGGAAGACAGTGGCCTGGCCGAAGCCGAGCTGCGCCGCCTGCTGGATCCGGCCGCGTTGACGGCCGGTGGCATCCAGGCCGGTGGCGGTGGTGCCGGCGGCTGATCGAGCGGTGTGCGGGCCGAGGTCCGCACCCACTACAGGCGAGAAAGAAGAACGCCGCCCGGGAGGGCGGCGTTGTTCGTTTCAGCGACGGTCGGCGACGATGTTGCCGAAGGTCTCGGTGTAATCCTTGAACTCGGGAATGGTCTGCACCAGGTCCGGCGGAATCACCTGCATGCCCTCCGGCGGCACGATCTTGACCGGCTGCATGTTGGGGTCGGCCGGTGCGGCCACCAGCGTGTTCTGGCGCAGCACCTGCAGCTTGCCGAACATCGTCTGCAGCATCTGCTTCTGTTCGGCGTTGAGCGGGATCAGGATCTCGTCGATCTTCATCTGCCCGTCGGGCAGGATGATGATGTTCGGTGCCGGCTGGCGGCGAACGGTCACGATGCTCTCGCTGACCGAGATCTTGGGTTTGCCACGCTCGGCGCGGTGGTTGCGGTAGTCCTGGTCACAGCCGACCAGGCCCAGGCAGAGCAGGGCGGCCAGCAGCAGAAACAGCTTTTTCATGGCGGTTCGATGAAGTGCATCCGGGGCTGCCATTGTAAGCCCGCCGGGGCGCAGCGGCCGGCAACGCAGGTGCGCGGCCGGCCGGGTGCGCTGATCTGTCACAGGGGTCAGCGGTTGACGACCGTGTCCTTGCCGCAGTCGTCCACATCGCTCTGGTCCATCGTGGCGTAGGGCTTGAACGCCGGCAGCGAGGCAGCCAGGGCCTGCTGGCTGGCCAGCATGGCCGGCATGCGGTCGCAGATGCGCTTGGCCTGCGCTTCGATCCTGGCGGCCTCGGCGTTGATCCGTTTCTCGATGCCTTCGCTGTCACCGCTGAAGATGCCCTTCAGTGCTTCACCGGCAGCGTTGGCGCCGAGCTTGGCACCTGCCAGGCCGACGTCCATGCCGTCCATCGCCACCGCCACCACGTTGCCACGGTAATCAAGCAGCTGGCGACGCTGGCCATCGTCCAGCGCCACCGGCTTGCCACCGATCAGCAGCTGTCCCTGCGGGGTGATCTCCGCGCGTGGCTGGTTGTCGGCCGAGATCTTGATGTTGCCTTCGGCGATTTCCCTGCGGGCGTCATCCATCGCCTCCTTGACGGTCTGGCCGACGCCGCCCGCGGTCTCGGCCACCGCCTTGCCGGCGGTCTTGTCGGGGCTGGACGTGTCGCCACAGGCGATCAGCGGCAGGCACAGCAGGGCAGCAGGCAGCAGGCGCAGCAGACTCATGGCATTCCCCTCGGATCGGATGGTTGGACGTTACTTGCCGCGCGGCAGGGTGATGGTGCCGGACACGTTGCGATGCTGGACATCGCCGCTGCCGCTGTGCTCGACGGTGAGGTTGCCGCGCACGCCGTCGACATCGATGTCGCCCGAGCCGTGGCTGCGCACGCGGACATTGCCGCCGACCTGCTCGATATCGACGTTGCCGGAGCCGACCACGCCGACCTCGACGTTCCCCTGCACCTGCTTGAAGCCGATGTCGCCCGAACCGACGGTATCCAGCCGCGCGTTGCCACGCACGTCGGTCACCTTCAGGTCACCGGAACCGACCGTGCCGACGCTGGCATCACCGCCGATGTTGCGGGCGTTGACGTCGCCCGAACCCAGCGAGAGCAGGTTGAACGATGCGGCGCCATCGACGTCCAGGTCGCCCGAACCCACGGCGGCATGCACGCTGCCACGGGTGCCGCGGGCGATGCCATCACCGGAGCCCACGTCCATGCTCAGCGACTGCGCGTTCTCGATGCTGCCATCGCCCGAGCCGATCTTGAACTGCAGCGGCAGGTTGTCCGGCACGCTGCCACGGATGTCCAGCCAGGCGTAGCTGTTACCCATCGACAGCGCGTCGCGGCTGTCGCGGCGCAGGCTCACCACCAGCTTGTCGCCCACGCGGCGCTGGTCCAGCACCAGCTGGTCCAGCCAGTCCTTGTTGGACGCGCACGCGCGGCCTTCGAGCTGGCCGCCACCGGTGCTGGCCACCACCTTCAGGTCATGCTGGTTGATCTCGAACACCACCGCTTTGGCACCGGCCGCGTCGATCTTCAACGCGCGCGGCGCGGAGAACTTGCAGTTCGGTGCATCGGCGGCCAGCGCCGACAGCGGCAACAGCAACAGTGCAGTACAGGCAATCAAGGAACGCATGGGTGGTGCCTCCAGGTTGACGATCAGATTTCGCCAGCGCGCTTGCGCAGGCGGATGGCGATGAAGATGAAGGCCACGCCGAAGGCCGCGCCGATCCACAGGTCGGGCATCGCCAGCGACTTGAGCTGGGCAGAGGGCGCCATCAGCGCCACGATCGAGTCCAGATCCTGCCTGGATTCACCGCCACCGGCGCGGTACAGCAGATCCATTCCCGGCATCGCACCCAGCAGCAGACGGCCGACGATGTGTTGCCAGAACCAGCCGGTGGTCAGGTCGAACAGGTGCATCAGCTTGGTGGTGCTGACGATGATGCCGGCGAACAGCGGCAGCATCACTGCCCAAAGGAACGGCTTGCTCCGTGCCCAGGCCGAGCACAGCAGCAGCCAGCCCGCAGTGGGCAGCGCCCACAGGGCGTACACCGGGATGGACACGAACATGCCCATGACCAGGCTCATCGGATTGGCAGGTCCCACGATCAACTGCATCGCATCGCCGCCGTGGGAGACCACCACCAGGCACAGTATCAGCATGAAAACGAGCAGGGTCAGGCTGGAAGCGATGATGGCGATGAGCGGTGCGACGATCAGTGCACTGAGCACCTTGGACAGTACGGTCTGGGTGTCCGACAGCGGCAGCGACTTCCAGAACAGGATGCTGCGGTCGCGGCGATCGTCATACAGGGCGCCCAGGCAATAGAAGAACACCACAAAGGCAAGCACGATCAGTGGCCAGGACGAGGTCAATACCATCGCCAGGTCCAGGCCGTTGCCCAGGTCGGCCATGTCCTTGGCGCTGATGTCGCGGGTCAGCACGGCCAGATCCAGGCCGTTGATGTTCACGCTCTCGCCGTCGATGTGCAGGCCGCCGTCGCGGGCGGCACGATGCAGGGCGAACAGGCCCAGGCCGATGCCGATGCCGCTCATCAGCAGCGAGACGATGCCGGCGATCACTGGGGCGTACAGGAAACCACCGCGGTTTTCCCAGTATTCGCGCTTGAGCAGCCAGCGCAGGGTGCCTGCGGGACTGACAGGATGGTTGACGGCATTCATGCGTAGGTCCCCTTCATGACAGCGACGAACAGATCGGCAAGGCCGGCGTTGCGGGTTTCACCCAGGCTGGCCAGCTGGCTGCGTGGCACCCCGTCGAACAGCAGGACGGTCTTGCCGAAGGCCTGGCTGCGCTCGTCGATGGGCTTCAGTGCGCGGGCGGTTTCGAGCTGGTCGGCACCGACCAGCAGTTCGGTATAGCGGTCGCCGACTTCGTCCATTTCCGCATTGAGGACGATGCGACCATCGCGGATGAACATCACGTCGGTGAGGATGTGCTCGATCTCTTCCACCTGGTGGGTGGTGACGATGATCGTCTTCTGCTCGTCGAAGTAGTCTTCCAGCAGGCGCTGGTAGAACTCCTTGCGGTACAGGATGTCCAGGCCGAGCGTGGGTTCGTCCAGCACCAGCACCTTGGCGTCGATGGCCATCACCAGGGCCAGGTGCAGCTGCACGATCATGCCCTTGGACAGTTCACGCACGCGCTGCTTCGGCTGCAGCTTGGTGTTGGCCAGGAAGCGTTCGCAACGGGCGCGATCGAAGCGGGGGTGCACGCCGGCGACGAAGTCGATCGCCTCACGCACCTTCAGCCAGCGCGGCAGCACGGCGACATCGGCGATGAAGCAGATGTCGTTCATCAGATCGTCGCGGTGCACGCGCGGGTCACGGCCGAGCACGCTCAGCTCGCCTTCCACCGAGGTCAGGCCGAGCACCGCCTTCAGCGCGGTGGTCTTGCCGGCACCATTGGGGCCGATCAGGCCGATGATGCGGCCTGCCGGAATGGAGAAGCTGGCGTTGTCGAGCGCGAGCGTGTTCTTGTAAGCCTTGCGAAGGCCACGGGCGGTAATGACAGCGTCGCTTGGCACAGCGGTAGTGGGACTGGCATTCATCAGAATTTCCCCTGGGGCAACAATTCGTCGAGACTCAGGCCCAGTCGCTGGATGCGTTCCAGTACGGCCGGCCATTCTTCATTGAGGAAGCGTTCGCGCTCGCTGCTGCGCAGCTGCGTGGCCGCCTGTTCGGTCATGAACATGCCCAGCCCGCGGCGCTTCTCGACCAGGCCTTCATCGGCCAGCTCCTGGTAGGCGCGCGAAACGGTGATGGGGTTGAGCTGGTAATCGGCGGCCACCTGGCGCACCGAAGGAAGGGCATCGCCCGGCTTGAGGATTCCGTCAAGCATCATGGCGATCACGCGTTCCTTCAGCTGGCGGTAGATGGGAGCGCCGTCGCTCCACTGGATGTCGCTCATATTCAGCTCCGTGGGGTCAGCGGCTGTGCGAACGAGAAATACGGCATGGACAGGGAGCTGTGCAGCCGACGCGGGGGGGAGGGGGAGGGAGCGGCATTCCCTGCCGTGGGTGCTGCTGCGTCCTGCGTACTGTCTTCGGAGAGGGTGGGGGAGGACGCGGCCGGCGGTGCCGGCATGGCCAGCCAGACCAGTACGAACAGGGTTGATACCGCGGTGACCGCGGGGGCGGCAAGGCTGCGACGCATCCGGCTGTTCATGGTTCCCCCTGTCTCAGGTGACTGGTGTTGTATGCAACTATAACACCGGCACGCCTGTGTGCAAGTCCTGTCCCCACCCAACTGATGGCAGGGGTGGTCACGGCACCGCAATATTCGTTCAACCGCTTGATATGCATCGAAAAAGAGAAACTGCGGAGGCGCGTTTTCAGTCGGCCTCCCATTCAGCCATGTCCATGCTATGTCATCAGCAGCGGGCTGGGACGCGCGGCAGACTGCTTCCGCCACGCCGTGCAAAGCGCGACAACGCATGCGCTCCAGAGACGTGCAGACCCCGGTGCTATAGTTCGGCCGATTCCCGGCCCGTCACGGCCGGACCCCTGGAATGGCTACCGCGGACCGTCTCCCATGCCTTTGTCGACTGCCTCCTCGCGCCGCCTTCGCGGCCTGTCCCTGTTGACCCTGCTGGCCGCAGGCCTGGCCACGTCGGCCGCCGCTTCGGCCGCCGATCTGCTGGATCTGTCGTACCGGCCGCTGGCGGGCAAGCAGCAGGTCAACCTGCAGCAGCGTTACCACGGGCAGGTGCTGCTGGTGGTCAATACGGCAAGCAAGTGCGGCTATACCCCGCAGTACGAGGGTCTGGAAGCGCTGCAGAAGCAGTACGCCGGCAAGGGATTTGCCGTGCTCGGCTTCCCGTCCAACGATTTCAAGGGGCAGGAGCCGGGTGATGAAAAGCAGATCCAGGATTTCTGCACGCTTACCTATGGTGTGAAATTCCCGATGTTCGAAAAGGTGCACGTGACCGGCGCGCAGGCCACGCCGCTGTATCAGCGCTTGACCGCCGCCACCGGCGTGGCGCCGGCCTGGAATTTCCACAAGTATCTGGTCGGACGCGATGGCACGGTCATTGCCCAGTTCGCCAGCAAGGTCACCCCGGATGATCCGCAGCTGAAAGCGGCCATCGACAAGGCGCTGGCGGCACCGGCCGCACATTGAATGCCGGCACGGATGCCTCGACATCGACGGCATGCGTGCGACAATACGTGTTTTCGCGCCGACGTCGGCGTCCAGTCACTTCCAGGAATGCAGCGAATGAAAATGGGAATGCGCGGCGCCGCGGCGTCGGTTCTGATTCTGGCGATGGGCACCTCCGGTGTCGCCCTGTCGCAACAACCGGCCGCTCCTTCGGCCGCCAAGGAGACCGCACCCTTGAATTCCCCCAAGCAGAAGCTCGGCTACGCCATTGGTCTGGATGTGGCCAAGTCGTTCGCGCCGATCGCCGATGAAATCGATGCAGCCGCGCTGCGCACTGCCGTGGAGCGTTCCTTCGAAGGCCTGCAGCCGCAGATCACCCAGGAACAGGCCAAGGCGACCGATGCCGCCCTGCGCCAGGTGGTGATGGCCCGCAGCGGCCAGCAGGTGCCGGGCGTCGCGCCGGGCTCGCAGCCGGCGAAGGTCGATCGGGTCAAGGTCGCGCAGATGATCGGTGCTTATTCGGTGGGTCCGTCGCTGGCACAGCTGAAGGACGATATCGATACCGCTTCGCTGTTTGACGCGATCAACACTGGCCTGAGCAAGGGCCAGCCGAAGATGAGCGAAGCCGATGCCACTGCCACCATCCAGTCGTTCATGGGTGCCAAGCAGGCCGAGATGCAGGCAAAGGCCGCACAGGCAGCGCAGACCAACCGTCAGGAAGGCAACGCGTTCCTGGCCAAGAACAAGACCCAGCCGGGCGTGGTGACCACCCCGTCGGGCCTGCAGTACCAGGTGATCCGTCCGGGCAGTGGCGAGCGTCCGTTGCCCTCCAGCAAGGTGCGCGTGAACTACGAAGGCAAGCTGCTCAACGGCACGGTGTTCGACAGTTCCGCGGGCCGTGGCCCGGCCGAATTCGGTCTGGACCAGGTCATCAAGGGCTGGACCGAGGGCGTGGCCCTTATGCCGGTCGGCTCGAAGTACCGCTTCTGGATCCCGGGTGAACTGGCATACGGCGAGAACGGCACCCCGGGTGGCCCGATCGGTCCGAACTCCACCCTGACCTTCGACGTCGAGCTGCTGGGCGTTCTGCCGTAAGCCAACACGGAGTCAGCACGGATATGCGCGTTGCGATTTTTGGTACCGGCTACGTAGGTCTGGTGACCGGCACCTGCCTGGCCGACGTTGGCCACCAGGTGGTCTGCGTCGATATCGACCAGGCCAAGGTGGATGGCCTCAACCGGGGCATCATCCCGATCTACGAGCCCGGCCTGGAGCCGATGGTGAAGGCCAACCACGCCGCGTCGCGGTTGGTGTTCACCACCGACGCGGCGACCGCCATCGGCCACGGCCAGGTGGTGTTCATCGCCGTGGGCACGCCGCCGGACGAGGATGGCAGCGCCGATCTGCAATACGTGCTGGCCGTGGCCCGCACCATCGGTCGGTACATTTCGGTGCCGACCGTGGTGGTCAACAAGTCGACGGTGCCGGTAGGCACCGCCGACAAAGTGCGTGCGGCCATTGCCGAGGAGCTGGCGGCGCGTGGGGCGGATATCGCCTTCGATGTGGTGTCCAACCCCGAATTCCTGAAGGAAGGCGACGCCGTTGCCGACTGCATGCGGCCTGACCGCATCATCATCGGTGCGACCAGCGCCGAGTCGGTCGCAGTGATGCGTCGCCTGTACGCACCGTTCAATCGCAACCACGATCGCGTGGTGGAGATGGACGTGCGTTCGGCCGAGCTGACCAAGTACGCCGCCAATGCAATGCTGGCAACCAAGATTTCGTTCATGAATGAAATCGCCAACATCGCCGAGCGCGTGGGCGCCGACGTCGAGCAGGTCCGCCAGGGCATCGGTTCGGATCCGCGTATTGGCTGGCACTTCATCTATCCGGGTGCCGGTTATGGCGGTTCGTGTTTCCCCAAGGACGTGCAGGCACTGGCGCGCACCGCGCAGCAGGCCGGCCTGGAGCCGAAGCTGCTGAACGCGGTGGAGGCGGTCAATGAATCGCAGAAGGGGCACCTGTTTGCCCTGATCCAGCGCCACTACGACAAGGGCGAAGACGAAGGCGTGCGCGGCAGGACGTTCGCCGTGTGGGGCCTGGCGTTCAAGCCGAACACCGATGACATGCGCGAGGCCTCCAGCCGCCGCCTGCTGGCCCAGTTGTGGGAAGGCGGTGCGACAGTGCGCGCCTACGATCCGGAGGCGATGCATGAATCGCAGCGGATCTTCGGCGAGCGCGATGATCTGGTGCTCTGTGACAGCGCCGACGATGCGCTGCAGGGCGCCGATGCACTGGTCGTGGTGACCGAGTGGAAGCAGTTCCGCAGCCCCGATTTCCAGATGCTGCGCGAGCGGCTGAAGGATGCGGTGGTGTTCGACGGCCGCAATCTGTACGAGCCGGCTGAAGTCGAGGCTGCCGGCCTCGCGTATTACGGCATTGGCCGGGGGCGTTCGCTGCATGTCTGAAGTACCGACCGAACGCGAGCAGGCGCTGGAAGCGCGCCTGGTCGAGCTGGAGATGCGCGTGTCCTTCCAGGAACACGCGCTGGCCGAACTGAGCGATGCACTTGCAGACGCGCGCATGGAAGGCAGCCGCAATGCCGGCATCCTGCGCGTGCTGCTGGAAGACCTGGGCAAGGTCCGCAATGCATTGAATTCTTCTGATCCGGCGAGCGAACCGCCGCCGCCGCACTACTGATCCATATCCTATGAGCGATACCCTCCGCGACCAGCTGATGGGCCTGGGCTTCAAGCCCGCGCCCAAGCCCGAGCGCAAGAATGATGCCCCCCGCCGTGATGGCCGCCCGCAGGGCAAGGGTGGCGCTGGCAATGGAAAGCCGCAGCACGCTGGCAAGGGCGAACACAAACCCGGCGAGCGGCGGGCGCATGGCAATGGCGGCCCGGGCAAGCCTGGCCAGCAGCGTGGCCAGGGCCACGGGCAGGGGCCGCGCAAGCCGCGTACCGCCGAGGAAATGGATCTGGCCAAGGCTTACGCGATCCGTGCGCAGCGGGAGAAGGAAGAGCGCATCGAGACCGAGCGCCTGAAGCAGGAAGAAGCCCGCCAGCGCCGCGAGGCCAAGGTGAAGCTGGAAGAACTGCTGAAGGACAAGAGCCTGAATGCCGAAGCGGCCGATATCGCGCGCCACTTCCCGTACGGCGGCAAGATCAAGCGCATCTACGTCACCGCCGAGCAGCTCAAGGCACTCAATGCCGGTGAACTGGGCGTGGTCCAGCTCAACGGTCGCTACCTGCTGGTGACGGCTGAAGTCCTGGCCCAGTCTGAAGCGGTGTTCGCCGCTTCGGTGGCGTTGAAGGTCGACCCGAATGCACCGGCCGAGGACGATCCTTACGCCGACCCGCAGTACCAGGTGCCCGACGACCTGGTCTGGTAAGCACCGACAAAAAGGGGACGGAGGGGATTAAGTCGTTTGTGCCAAGAACGACTTAATCCCCTCCGTCCCCTTTTTTCATTCCGGATCGTAGTCGAGGTTGGACGCCAGCCAGCGTTCGGCCTGGGCACGGTCCACGCCCTTGCGGCGTGCGTAGTCGGTGACCTGCTCGCGACCGAGGCGGCCGACCACGAAATACTGGCTCTGCGGGTGGCTGAAGTAGTAGCCCGACACCGCCGCGGTCGGCAGCATCGCGAAGCTCTCGGTCAGTTGCATGCCGGCGTTGGTTTCCGCGCCCAGCAGGTCGAACAACCGGCGTTTTTCGCTGTGCTCGGGGCAGGCGGGGTAACCGGGCGCGGGGCGGATGCCGCGGTACTTTTCGTCGATCAGCGCTTCGTTGTCGAGCGTTTCGGCGTGGTCGTACCCCCAGAATCCGGTGCGTACGCGCTGGTGCAGGCGTTCGGCCAGGGCTTCGGCAAAGCGGTCGGCGAGCGCCTTCAGCAGGATTGCGTTGTAGTCGTCGTGGTCGGCCTCGAAACGGGCCACGTGCGCGTCGATGCCGATCCCGGCGGTCACTGCGAAGGCGCCGATCCAGTCCTGCTTGCCGCTGTCGGCCGGAGCGATGAAATCGGCCAGGCAGAAATCCGGGCGTTCGGCGGGCTTGTCCACCTGTTGCCGCAGGAAGTGCAGGGTGGCTTCGCCATCGGGATGCTGCACACGTACGTCGTCGCCGATGCTGTTGGCAGGCCACAGGCCGAACACGGCCTTGGCCCGCAGCCACTTCTCGTTGACGATGCGGTCGAGCATCGCGCGCGCGTCCTGGTACAGCTCGCTGGCCTGGGTGCCGACGATCTCATCGGTGAGGATCGCCGGATATTTGCCGGCCAGCTCCCACGCCTGGAAGAACGGCGTCCAGTCGATGTAGGGCACCAGCTCGGCCAGTGGGTAGTCATCGAATACATGCAGGCCCGGCTGCTTCGGTGCGGGTGGCGTGTACGCCTGCCAGTCGCACTGGAACTTCTGGCCACGTGCATGCTCCAGCGACACCAGGCGCTTGGCGTCACCGCGGTTGCGGTGGCGGGTGCGGATCTCGGCGTAGTCCGCCTCGTTGGCGGCGACGAACGCATCCCGCAGCTCGCGCGAGATCAGCGACTGCGCCACGCCCACGGCGCGCGAGGCGTCCTTCACCCAGACCGTCGGGGCTTTGTAGTGCGGGTCGATCTTCAGCGCGGTGTGCGCACGCGAGGTGGTCGCGCCGCCGATCATCAGTGGCAGGTCAAAGCCCTGCCGCTGCATTTCACGGGCGACATGGCTCATTTCTTCCAGTGACGGCGTGATCAGGCCGGACAGGCCGATGATGTCGGCCTGGTGCTCGCGGGCGGCATCGAGGATCTTCTGCGCCGGCACCATCACGCCCAGATCGATCACCTCGAAGTTGTTGCAGGCCAGGACCACGCCGACGATGTTCTTGCCGATGTCGTGCACATCGCCTTTCACCGTAGCCATGATGATCTTGCCGTTGCTCTTGGCGGTGTCGCCGCTGCGGGCCTTTTCGGCTTCGATGTAGGGCAGCAGGTAGGCCACTGCCTTCTTCATCACCCGTGCCGATTTCACCACCTGCGGCAGGAACATCTTGCCGGCACCGAACAGGTCGCCGACCACGTTCATGCCGGCCATCAGCGGGCCTTCAATGACGTCCAGCGGGCGGCTGGAACGTTGCCGGGCTTCTTCGGTATCGGCGTCGACCCAGGCATCCAGGCCATGCACCAGCGCATGCGCCAACCGTGCGTCCACCGGCTTCTCGCGCCAGGCCAGGTCTTCGGTCTTCGCCGCGCCCTTGCTGCCCTTGTAGCGCTCGGCGATTTCAAGCAGGCGCTCGGTGGCATCAGAGCGGCGGTTGAGGATCACGTCCTCCACGCGCTCGCGCAGTTCCGGCTCCAGCTCGTCGTAGATCGGCATGGCGCCGGCGTTGACGATGCCCATGTCCATGCCCGCGGCGATCGCGTGGTACAGGAACACCGAGTGGATCGCCTGGCGCACGGTTTCGTTGCCGCGGAACGAGAACGAAACGTTGGACACGCCGCCGGACACATGGCAGTGCGGCAGCGTCTGCTTGATGATGCGGGTGGCTTCGATGAAGTCGACCGCGTAGTTGTCATGCTCTTCAATGCCGGTGGCGACGGCGAAGATGTTCGGGTCGAAGATGATGTCCTGTGGCGGGAAGCCGATTTCATCGACCAGCAGGCGATAGGCGCGGGTGCAGATTTCAACCTTGCGCGCGCAGGTATCGGCCTGCCCGCTCTCATCGAAGGCCATCACCACCGCCGCCGCACCGTAGCGCAGCACTTTGCGCGCGTGCTCGCGGAACAGGTCCTCGCCTTCCTTCAGCGAAATCGAATTGACCACGCTCTTGCCCTGCAGGCACTTCAGGCCAGCCTCGATCACGCTCCACTTGGAGGAATCGACCATTACCGGGATGCGGGCGATGTCCGGCTCGGACATGATCAGGTTGAGGTAGCGGGTCATCGCCGCTTCCGAATCGATCAGGCCCTCGTCCATGTTGACGTCGAGGATCTGTGCGCCGCTGGCCACCTGCTGCCGGGCCACGTCCACCGCTTCTTCGTAACGGCCTTCCTTGATCAGTTTGCGGAACTGCGCGCTGCCGGTGACGTTGGTGCGTTCGCCGACATTGACGAACAGCAGATCCGGGGTGATGACCAGCGGTTCCAGGCCGGACAGGCGGGTAGGGCGGACAGGCGTCATGATCGGCGGCAACTCAGCGGCAACAGGGGGACGTGCGGGAGGGGGTGGAGGTGTTCATGCCGCCTGCACCTGGGCGGCAGGCAGGGCGCGGGGCGGCAGCCCGGCCACCGCCAGCGCGATCGCGCGGATGTGGTCCGGGGTGGAGCCACAGCAGCCGCCGACCAGATTGAGCAGGCCATCTTCGGCAAAGCCACGCAGGGTGGCGGCCATTTCCTCGGGTGTTTCGTCGTACTCACCGAATGCATTGGGCAGGCCGGCGTTGGGATGGGCACTGACGTAGCAGTCCGACACCTGCGACAGGGTTTCCACGTGCGGACGCATGGCATCGGCGCCGAGTGCGCAGTTCAGGCCGATCGACAACGGCCGTGCATGCGCGAGTGACGCCTGGAACGCCTCGGCGGTCTGTCCGGACAGGGTGCGCCCGGAAGCATCGGTGATGGTGCCGGAAATCATGATCGGCAGCCGCGCGCCACGTGCATCGAAGGCCTCCTCGATGGCGTACAGCGCAGCCTTGGCGTTGAGCGTATCGAAGATGGTCTCGACCATGATCGTGTCGGCGCCACCATCGATCAGGCCATCGATGGCTTCGCGGTAGGTGCCGCGCAGCTCATCGAAACTGGTGTTGCGGAAGCCGGGATCATTGACGTCCGGACTGATCGAAGCGGTGCGGCTGGTCGGGCCGAGCACGCCGATGACGAAGCGCGGCTTGTCCGGTGTGGTGGCCGCCACCGCATCGCAGCAGGCACGTGCGACGGCCGCACCCGCCTTGTTCAGCTCGTACACCAGGTGTTCGAGGTGGTAGTCGGCCTGGCTGACGGAGGTGGCGTTGAAGGTGTTGGTTTCCACCAGGTCCGCGCCCGCTTCCAGGTAGGCGGTGTGGATGCCGGCGATGACCTCCGGCCGGGTCAGCAGCAACAGGTCGTTGTTGCCCTTCAGGTCGTGGCCTTCGGGTGTGCTGCCGTGGTCGCAGCCGGGCCCATGGGCGTGGTCGTAACCGCCGGCGAAGCGCTCGCCCCGGTAATCCTCTTCCTGCAGGCCGTGGCGCTGGATCATCGTGCCCATCGCGCCGTCGATGATCAGGATCCGATCACGCAGGGCAGCGAGCAGCGATTCCACGCGTTCCGGGTGCAGCCAGGGCAATGCGGGCATGTCGACCTCAGGGTTTGTTGGCGATCAGCGAGATCACTTCGAAATGCGGCGGGCGCTTTTCGCGGGTGACCGTTTCCAGGTTGGAGACCTGCAGGCCGGCCTTGTCGACGAACTTCTTCAGCTCCTTGTCGCTGAAGCCGAGGTTGACATGGCCATAAGCATCGACCGCGGCCTTGTGCTCGTGGCGGGCCAGGCTGCACAGCAGCAGGCGACCGCCCGGGCGCAGTACGCGCGCGGCTTCGGTGACCGCCTGCGCCGGCTTGCTGGCGTAGGTCAGGGCGTGCATCAGCACCACAAGGTCGAAGCTGCGGTCCTTGAAGGGCAGGGCATGCATGTCGCCCTCGCGGACTTCCACGTTCGGCAGGCGGCGCAGGCGTTCGCTGGCGGCGGCCACCACGCGTGCACTGGTATCGATGCAGATGTAACGCCTGGCGTGCGGGGCGACCAGTTCGGCCAGCACACCGTCGCCGGAGGCGATATCCAGCACGTCGCCGGTTTCCAGCAATGGCAGCGCGGTGCGCGCCAGCGCTTCCCAGGTGCGGCCCGGGGAGTAGTGGCGCTCCATGTCGCCGGCCACGCTGTCGGCCCAGTTCTGGTCGGCAGCGCGGTGGGCGAGCACCGCCGCTACCCGTTCAGCATCCTGGCGCAGCAACGGGTCGTCGCTTCCGTTGCTCAGGGCATGCCACAATGCACGCTGCGCCGGGTCCAGCTGGGCTTCGTCGAAGCGGTAGTAAGCCGACACGCCCGCACGGCGGTCGCGCACAAGGCCGGCTTCCTTCAGGCGCGCCAGATGAGTCGATACCCGCGGTTGCGCCAGCCGGGTGATGGCCGAAAGCTCGGCCACGGTCAGCTCTTCCTGCTCCAGCAGCGCCAGCAGGCGCACGCGGGTAGCATCGGCGAACACCTTCAGGCGGGTCGACCAGTCTTCCAGATCCATAAGTATCCACCTATCGCGATATAGAGATATATTCGCCGACGGCACGCCTTCCGGTCAAGTCGCAGCTCCCCACGAGTCAGCCGCCGATGGCCGGCCCCCGGTACAATCGGCGAACCATTTTCCCGGGAGGGTGTTGTGGATTTCAGCTTTACCGAAGAGCAGTTGATGCTGCAGGACGTTGCGCGCCGGATCGCGCAGGAAAAGATCGCCCCTAGCGCGGAGCACCATGACCGTACCGGTGAGTTCCCGCTGGACAACATCCGCCTGCTGGGCGAAAACGGCCTGATGGGCATCGAAGTGCCGACCGAATACGGTGGCGCGGGCATGGACCCGATCGCGTACGTGCTGGCGATGGTGGAGGTCGCCGCCGGTGATGCTGCGCATTCGACTATCATGTCGGTCAACAATTCGCTGTTCTGCAACGGCATCCTGACCCATGGCAGCGAAGCGCAGAAGCAGAAGTACGTGCGCGCCATCGCCGAAGGCGAGGCCATCGGTGCATTCGCGCTGACCGAGCCGCAGTCGGGCTCGGACGCCACTGCCATGCGTTGCCGCGCGGTCAAGCAGGCCGACGGCAGCTATGTCATCAATGGCAAGAAGAGCTGGATCACTTCCGGCCCGGTGGCCAAGTACATCGTGCTGTTCGCGATGAGCGAGCCGGACAAGGGCGCGCGTGGCATCACCGCGTTCATGATCGACACCGACAAGGCCGGTTTCGGCCGCGGCAAGACCGAACCGAAGCTGGGCATCCGTGCCTCGGCCACCTGCGAGATCGAGTTCAACGATTACGTGGCGCAGCCCGAAGACGTGCTGGGGCAGGAAGGCGAGGGCTTCAAGATCGCCATGGGCGTACTCGACGCCGGCCGCATCGGCATTGCCTCGCAGGCGATCGGTATTGCCCGTGCCGCCTATGAAGCGACCCTGGAGTATGTGAAGGACCGCAAGGCCTTCGGTGCGGCCATCGGTACGTTCCAGATGACCCAGGCGAAGATTGCCGACATGAAGTGCAAGCTGGATGCGGCGCTGCTGCTGACCCTGCGTGCGGCATGGGTGAAGGGCGAGGGCAAGCGCTTCAGCAACGAGGCCGCCATCGCCAAGCTGACCGCTTCGGAAGCGGCAATGTGGATCACCCACCAGGCCGTACAGATCCATGGCGGCATGGGCTATTCCAAGGAAATGCCGCTGGAGCGCTACTTCCGTGATGCCAAGATCACCGAGATCTACGAAGGCACCTCGGAGATCCAGCGCCTGGTGATCGCCCGCAACGAGACCGGTCTGCGTTGATTTTCCCGTGCCGCGCCGCTGCAATGGCGGCGCGGCAGTAGATCCACGCCATGCGTGGATGAGGTCGTTGCCTAGTGCTTCTGCCCATCCGTCGGCCAGGAACTGGAAGAAGAAACGAGTCATGGACGCGTTGATCGAACGCATCGACCAGCTGAGTGCGCCAGGTGCGTTTCTGGATTTCCATGTGGATCCCGGGTTGCCCTTGCTGGGACAGCTGGACGCGTTGAAAGAAGATCTTTTGCAGTGGCAGTTGCCTGGCGGCAAGATGCTCGACGTCGGTTGGTATCCCGAGTTTGATGCTTCTGGCAGCTTTCGGATCCTGCTGATCGACGGAACCGATTGGGACGTCCCGCTGTTCAGCGCGCAGGCGCACTCGCTGGCGCAACTACAAGAACAACTGCGACTGGCCGTAGCCCGCGCAGGCTGGAACGTCTAGCGCCGAGCGACTGCTGCGGGAATCAGGTGTCCAGATGGCGTGTCCGCCTCTTGCCTGCCAGGATTCATGCTGCTCCAATGCGGATCGTTTTTCTGGAGATACCGCATGATCTACCGCGGCTGGGGCTTCATGACGCTGGTGACGCCGATCGCAGGCATCCTGTTGCTGGCGTACTTCTTCCCGCACGACGGCGCCAAGGGCAACATCCCGCTGCAGCAGGTGCTGCTGGGTGGTGGCATCGGTGCGGCAGTGAACGTGCTGCTGGGCCTGTGGCTCAACCGTGCGCCGCGGCATAAGGGTGAGGCCGCACCCCATCATTTCTTCTTCGTGCCCATGCAATGGGCCGCGCTGGTTCTCGTGGCGGTGTGCGCCCTGATCGCGCTGCTGCGCTGACACGTCGCCTTGGAGAGCGCCAACCAAGGTTGGCGGCTACCGGGCATGCCGCTGCTTGGTAGATGCCAACCTTGGTTGGCATGGATTCAAAAGCGGCAAAGAAAAAGGCCCCGGACCGCTCCGGGGCCTTCCTCGTTTCAACTTACCGTCGGATCAGCGATCCGGGCGGTGGGCGCTTTCCGCATCACGCTGGCGGCCGAGGAATTCCTTCGACGGTTCATCCAGCTTGTCGCCCAGCATGCGGCGCACCACCACGAAGAACACCGGGATCATCAGCAGGCCGAGCAGGGTGGCGAACAGCATGCCGCCGATCACGCCGGTACCGATGGCGTGACGCGAGTTGGCGCCGGCACCGGTGGAGATCGCCATCGGGATGACGCCCATGATGAACGCGAAGGACGTCATCAGGATCGGGCGGAATCGCAAGCGCGCCGCTTCGATGGTGGCATCGCGCAGGGTCTTGCCCGCCGCACGCTGCTCCACCGCGAACTCCACGATCAGGATCGCGTTCTTCGCGGCCAGGCCGATCACCGTGATCAGGCCGATCTTGAAGAACAGATCGTTCGGCAGGCCACGCATCATCGACAGGGCGAGTGCGCCCAGAACGCCAAGCGGTACCACCAGCAGCACCGCCACCGGGATCGACCAGCTTTCATACAGCGCGGCCAGGCACAGGAACACCACCACGATGGACAGCACCAGCAGCAGCGTCGCGGCGTTGCCTGCCAGGATTTCCTGGTAGGACAGGCCGGACCAGTCGTAGCCGAAGCCCGCCGGCAGGTCGTCGTTGACGATGCCTTCCATGGTCTGCATCGCTTCACCCGAGCTGGTGCCCGGTGCCTGCGAGCCGACGATGTTGATCGCCGAGTAGCCGTTGTAGCGGCTCAGCGACGGCGGTGCCGAGACCCATTCGGACTTGACCACCGTGCTCAACGGAATCATCGCGTTGGTGCCATCGGCATTGGTGGTCAGGCTGGACGGGCTGTAGAAGCTCTTCAGCGATTCCTGGCCAGTGCGGTACGGACCATCAGCCTGCATGGTCACGCGCTTGATGCGGCCTTCGTAGAAGAAGTCGTTGACGTACACCGGGGCCAGCATCAGCTGGATGGTGCTGTACACGTCCGACACCGACATGCCCATCGACTGCGCCTGCACGCGGTCCACGTGCAGCTGCAGCTGCGGGGCGTTTTCCAGGCCGTTCGGGCGCACGCCCACCAGGTGGTCCGGCTTCTGCGCGGCCTGGCCGAGCAGGATGTTGCGGGCCTGGGTCAGCTGCTCGTAACCGGCGCCGCTGCGGTCCTGCAGCCACATGTCGAAGCCGCCGAACTGGCCAAGGCCCTGCACGGTCGGCAGGTTGACCACGAAGATCTGCGCTTCCTTGATGCCGTAGAACGCGCCGTTCATGTTCTGGATGAATTCCGGAGCAGTGAACTTGCGCTCTTCCCACGGCTTCAGGCGGATGAAGCCCATGCCTACGTTCTCGCCGGAGCCGACGAAGCTGAAGCCGGCCACCTGCAGCATGCCTTCATAGCCATCCTGCTTTTCCAGGATGCCGCGCATCTGTGCGAACGCTTCGTTGGTCTGGCTCTTGGTCGAGCCCGGCGGCAACTGCACGATCGCCAGTGCATAGCCCTGGTCTTCCTCAGGCAGGAAGCTGCCCGGCATGCGGGTGAACAGGAAACCGCACAGCGCGGTCAGCACCACGAACAGGATCATCCAGCGTGGTGCATGGCGCACCGCGGAGGTGATGTGGCCCACATAGGTGTGGCTGATCTTGTCGTAGTACTTGTTGAAGGTGCGGTAGACGATGTTCGGGTTGTCGTTGTGCGTCGGCTTGAGGAACGTCGCGCACAGTGCCGGGGTGAAGCCCAACGCCAGGAACGCCGAGAACGCCATCGAGATGGCGATGGTCAGGGCGAACTGCTTGTAGATCTCACCGGCCGCACCGCCCTGCAGGGCGGAGGGGATGAACACCGCCGCCAGCACGACGGTGATGGCCACCACCGCGCCGGTGATCTGGGTCATCGCCTTCTGCGTGGCCGGCTTCGGCGCCAGGCCTTCCTCGGTCATGATGCGTTCGACGTTCTCGATCACCACGATCGCGTCATCGACCACGATGCCGATCGCCAGCACCATCGCAAACAAGGTCAGCTGGTTGATCGTGAAGCCGATCATCCACATGCCCAGGAACGTACCCAGCAGGGCCACCGGGATGACCAGGGTCGGGATCAGGGTGGCGCGGAAGTTCTGCAGGAAGATCAGCATCACCAGGAACACCAGCAACACCGCTTCGAACAGGGTCTTGACCACTTCCTGGATCGAGATCTTGACGAAGGTGGTGCTGTCGTACGGCGAGAACCAGGTGACGCCGGCCGGGAAGCTGGGCTGCAGCTCGTCCATCTTGCCGCGCACCGCCTCGGCCACGTTCAGGGCGTTGGCGCCCGGCAGCAGCTGGATGGCGAAGGCGCCGGTGGGCTTGCCGTTGTACTGGGTATCGAAGCCGTAGTTGTTGGCACCGAAGGCGACGCGGGCGATGTCCTTCAACAGCACGCGCGAGCCATCTGCATTGGCGCGCAGGATGATGTTCTCGAACTCCTGCGGCGAGCTGAAGCGGCCTTCGGCCGACACAGTGGCGGTGAAGTGCTGGCCTTCCGGCGACGGGTCGGAGCCCAGCGCACCGGCGGCGAACTGCACGTTCTGCGCGCGTACCGCCGCCAGCACCTGGCTGGCCGACAGGCCATAGCCCTGCATCTTTTCCGGGTTGAGCCAGATGTTCATGGCGTACTCGGAACCGAACTGCTGGGTGCTGCCGACGCCGGGGATGCGCGAGACCTGGTCGAGCACGCGCGAACCGACGATGTCGTTCAGTGCGTCACGGTTGATCGTCGGCGTATCGGACTGCAGCGCCACCACCATCAGGAAGCCGGCGTTGGCCTTGGCCACCACCACACCCTGCTGGGTGACTTCCGAAGGCAGTCGCGGCGTGGCCAGCGAGACCTTGTTCTGCACCTGCACCTGGGCGATGTCCGGATCGGTACCGGTCTCGAAGGTCAGGGTGATCGACGCGCGGCCGTTGGAGGCCGATGAGGAGCTGAAGTACAGCAGGTGATCGATGCCGGTCAGCTGCTGCTCGATCACCTGGGTGACCGATTTCTCCGTGGTATCCGCACTTGCACCCGGGTAGGTGGCCGAGACGGTCACCTGCGGCGGGGCGATGTTGGGGTAGGACTCCACGCCCAGGTTGAGGATCGCGATCACGCCGCTGAGCGAGATCAGGATCGCCACCACCCAGGCGAAGACTGGATGTTCGATGAAAAATTTAGGCATGACGGAAGGTCCCGTTACTGCTTGTTCGATTCGGTGGCGGCCGGCTCGGCCTTGTCGGCCTGGTCAGCCTTGGCCGGTGCCTTGGCGTCGGCCGGAGCTGCGGCAGGCGCGCCCGGAGCAGCACCGCCGGCGGCAGGCTTGCCGTTGGCGTCCTGGCCCGGGGTCCACGGCTTGGCCGTGGCCGGCGTGCCTTCCTTGACCTTCTGCACGCCGGCGACGACCACCTTGTCACCCGCGGCCAGGCCCTCGCTGACCAGCCAGTTGCCGTTCTGCGCGCCGTCGGTCTTGACGTTCTTGCGGACGACCTTGCCGTCGGCACCCACCACCATCACATAGCCGCCGTTGGTGTCACGCAGCAGGGCCTGCTGCGGCACCAGGTAGGCATTGTTGCGCTCGCCCAGGTTGGCCTGGAAGCTGACGAAGGCGCCCGGCAGCAGAATCTTCTGCGGGTTCGGCAGCACCGCGCGCAGCGACACCGCGCCGGTGGCCGGGTCGACCGTGGTCGAGGAGAAGTCCAGCGTGCCCGGCTCGCTGTAGGTGCTGCCGTCGGCCAGCTTGACGTTGACCGTGGCCTTGCCGTCGCCGGACAGGGCCAGGGTGCCCTTGGCCTGCTGAGCACGCAGCTGGGTCAGTTCATCCACGCTCAGCGAGAAGTTCACATACAGCGGGTCGAGCTGGTCCACGGTGGTCAGCAGGGTCACATCGCCCTGGCCGACCAGCGCGCCTTCGGTGACCTGCTGCTTGTTGGCCACGCCACTGATCGGGGCGGTGACTTCGGTGTAGCCCAGGCTGATGCGCGAGGACGTAACGGTGGCTTCGGCCTGCTTGACCGCGGCCAGCGCGGTGCGCTCGGCCGACTCGGCATTGTCCAGGTCGGCCTTGGACACGAACTTCTGCGGCGCCAGCGAACGGGCGCGGTCAGCGGCGACCTTGGCGTTGGCGTAGGTCGCGCGGGCCGAAGCCAGCTGGGCCTCGGAGGCGTTGAGCGAGGCGCGCAGGGGCGCCGGGTCGATCAGGAACAGGGTCTGGCCCTGCTTGACCTCGCTGCCTTCCTGATAGACGCGCTTGAGCAGCACGCCGGGCACGCGGGCGCGCACATCGGCGCTGCGGAACGGCGACAGGCGACCGACCAGCTCGCGCTGCAGCGGCAGCGTCTGCGGCTTGGCGTCGATCACGCCCACCTCCGGCGGTGGGGGCGTCGGCTGTTCCGGCTTCTTGCAGGCAGCTACGGCGACAGCAACGGCGCACGTCAAGGCAAGGGTGCGGAGTGGGGCGGTCATCAGGAGGAACTCCGGGGTTGGTTTGAAGACGGGGCCGGCGAGGGCTGCGGCGCGAACGCGCGCAGGAAGCCATCGACGGAGAACTCTGCCCAGCGCCGACGCAATGCAGCGTCATCACGATGGGGGGTATGGAAGCGCTGTTTGTCGAAATCCTGACCGGCAATCATGCTCAGCAGCAGTTCGGCCATGAAGTGCGGGTCGTCATGCCGCAGCAGCCCGCGACTGCAAACGGTTTCAATCCATTCAGCAAGATGAAGTGTCAACGCGCCGGCGCCATGCCGGTACAGCGTACGCGCCTCTTCGGGAAACTGTGCTGCATCGGCGGCGATCAGGCGGCAGGCCTGGCCGACGTGGGGCTGGTTGAAGTGCTCCAGGAAGTCGGTGGCGAACTGCAGCAGGCTGCCACGCAGGTCGTCACCGCGGAGTGCACGCAGCATGGCCCCGGTGGCGTGGCCGACGTGGCGCTGCATCACCCGCCGCAGCAGGGCCTGCTTGTTGCCGTAGCGCGAGTACAGGGTCTGCTTCGAGCAGCCTGCATGCTGGGCGACCGCGTCCATGCTCATCTGCATGCCCTGTTGGGCAAGCAGTTCGCGCACGGCGTCGAACACGCGCTCATCACGCGCGTCGAGGGCGACAGGAAGGTAGGCCGGATTCACGCGGTGGACTATACCGTCCAGTTCAGGATTGTGGAATCGCGCCGATGTTGCCGCATGTGTCTTCCGGTAACACGTTTTGCCGATCCTGTCGGCAACGCTGTGCGACTGCGACACCCATACCGGTGCGAACTGAATAGGGCGTCTAAACCGCAGCAAACCCGAATCTGGTTATTCCGTCCTGCAGCAAGGCCTTTTCGTGCGGTAGGGCTACAATTTCATTTTCCCAACTGAGCAAGCGCGCCGCTCTGCCATGAAACCGCAAAAAACCGCAGCCAAGACCGTGAAAAACAAAAGCAAACCAGTTGAGTCGGAGGTCGCAGTGACCGCTGGTTTCTCCCTGGAGCCGGTGTACACGGCCTTGCGCAAGCGTTACCCCGCGGCCGCCCAGGCCGAGGCAGTGGCATTCGCAGCCGATTTCTACAAGCGCATGGAGGCCGACGAGTTCCCCCATCACAGCGCTGAGGAGTGGGCCGCGCTCGCAGCCGAAACGCTGGAATTCGCCCGTGCCCGCAAGGCCGGCAAGGCCAACGTCCGCGTGTTCAATCCGACGGCGAAGGCCAACGGTTGGGAATCGCCGCACACCGTGCTGCAGATCATCAACGACGACATGCCGTTCCTGGTCGACACCGTGACCATGTCGCTGGCCGAGCATGGCGTGGGCGTGCATGTGCTGGGCCACCCGGTGCTGCATTTCACCCGTGACAAGGCCGGCAAGCTGACCAAGGTCGGCGAGGGCCAGCTGGAATCGGTGATGCTGCTGGAGATCGACCGCCAGCCGGCCGAAGCCATGGCAGACATCGAGCAGGCCATCAACAAGGCACTGGATGAAGTGCGCGCCATCGTGCGCGACTGGCAGCCGATGCAGGACAAGGCGCTGGCGCTGGCCGACGACCTTGGCAGCCGCCAGCTGCCGGTCGACGCTGCCTCGCGCAAGGAAGCACAGGAATTCCTGCGCTGGGCCGCCGACAACCACTTCACCTTCTTCGGCTACCGCGAGTACCGCGTCGAGAAGCAGGGCAAGGAAGACGTGCTGGCGCCGCTGAACGACACCGGCCTGGGCCTGATGCGCGGCAAGGACAAGTCCGCTGCACGTCCGGTCAAGACCCTGGCCGCGCAGGGCCTGAACACCACGTCCGGGCTGAAGGACGCGCTGATCCTGACCAAGACCAATGCCCGTTCGCGCGTGCATCGTGCCGGTTACATGGATTACATCGGCGTGCTGGAATTCGACGCCAAGGGCAAGATCATCGGCGAACAGCGCTTCCTCGGCCTGTTCACCTCCAGCGCCTACAACCGCCGCCCGTGGGAAATCCCGCTGGTGCGCCAGCGCTACGAACACGTGATGAAGCAGTCCGGCCTGGCCGGCTCCAGCCATAGCGGCAAGGCCCTGCGCCACATCCTGGAAACCCTGCCGCGCGAAGAACTGTTCCAGTCCAGCGAGGATGAACTGTTCCGCACCGCGATGGGCGTGCTGGGCCTGCAGGAGCGCGTGCGCAGCCGCCTGTTCCTGCGTCGCGACAAGTACAGCCGTTTCATTTCCGCGCTGGTCTACCTGCCGCGCGAGCGTTTCAACACCGACGTGCGCCTGCGCATCGAAGCGATGCTCAAGGAAGCGCTGCACGGCGAGTACGTGGACAGCTCGGTGGTGCTGGGTGAATCGCCGCTGGCCCAGGTGCACCTGATCGTGCGTCCGAAGCCGGGCGAAATGCTCGATGTCGACACCGCCGAACTGGAACAGAAGCTGGCCCAGGTGCTGCGCAACTGGCAGGACGACCTGCGCGAAGCGCTGGTCACCCGCCATGGCGAAGCCGAAGGCCTGCGCATTGCTGCGCGTATCGGCAAGGCGCTGCCGGCCGGTTACATCGAAGACAACAGCACCGCCGTTGCCGCCAACGATGTCAGCCAGCTCGACGCGCTGACCGGTCCGGACGACCTGCGCCTGAGCCTGCAGGCCGTGCCGCGCGAATCCGGCGATGGCCTGCGCCTGAAGCTGTATCGCCAGCTGGATGACATCCCGCTGTCGGACGCGCTGCCGATGATGGAAAACATGGGCCTGCGGGTGATCGCCGAGCGTCCGTACCGCCTGTCGGTGGACAACGCGCCGGTGTACGTGCAGGACTTCGAGGTAGAGTCGACCGCTGGTGCGATCGATGCGGCCAGCGTCGATGAAGCCTTCGGTGAGACCTTTGCCCGCGTCTGGCACGGCGATGCCGAGAACGATGGCTTCAACCGCCTGGTGCTGGCTGCCGGCCTGCACTGGCGCCAGGTCGCCATGCTGCGTGGCTACTGCAAGTACCTGCTGCAGACCGGCGTGCCGTTCTCGCAGGCTTACGTCGAAGGCACCTTCACCCGCTACCCGTTGCTGGCACGCCTGCTGGTGGAACTGTTCGAAGCCCGCTTCGATCCGGCCACCGGCCATGAAAGCAAGGAAGACATCGCCGCCGGCCAGGCGCAGCTGAAAGCCCACCTCGAGGTGCTGGCTGCCGGCGACGAGGCCACCCTGAAAGTGCTCAAGACCGTGGTCGACGCCCGCAAGGGTGACCGCGATGCGCAGATGCAGGCCGCGCGCGAAGCGCTGCTTAAGCTGATGGACCGCGTGTCGAGCCTGGACGAGGACCGTATCCTGCGTTCCTTCATGGGCGTGATCGATGCGACCCTGCGCACCAGCTACTACCAGACCGATGCCAATGGCCAGCACGGCCATGTCATCAGCTTCAAGTTCGATTCGGCCTTGGTGCCGGACCTGCCCAAGCCGCGCCCGTACCGCGAAATCTTCGTGTATGGCCCGCGCGTGGAAGGTACCCACCTGCGCTTCGGTGCCGTCGCCCGTGGCGGCCTGCGCTGGTCGGATCGCCGCGAAGACTTCCGTACCGAAGTGCTGGGCCTGGTCAAGGCGCAGATGGTCAAGAACACCGTCATCGTGCCGGTCGGCGCGAAGGGCGGCTTCTTCGCCAAGATGCCGCCGGTGAACGGCGATCGCGATGCGATCTTCGCCAACGGCGTGGCGTGCTACAAGCTGTTCATCCAGGGCCTGCTGGACATCACCGACAACATCGTCAACAACAAGATCGTGCCGCCGGTGGATGTCGTGCGCCATGACATGGACGATCCGTACCTGGTGGTGGCCGCCGACAAGGGCACCGCGACCTTCTCCGACATCGCCAACGGCCTGGCCATCGCGCACGGCTTCTGGATGGGCGATGCGTTCGCCTCCGGCGGTTCGGTCGGTTACGACCACAAGGGCATGGGCATCACCGCGCGCGGCGCATGGGAGTCGGTCAAGCGCCACTTCCGTGCACTGGGCCGTGACAGCCAGACCCAGGACTTCACCGCGGTTGGCGTCGGCGACATGTCCGGCGACGTGTTCGGCAACGGCATGCTGCTGTCGCGCCACATCCGCCTGGTCGCTGCGTTCGACCACCGCCACATCTTCCTGGACCCGAACCCGGATGCAGCGACCACGTTCGTCGAACGTGAGCGTCTGTTCACCGTGCCGCGTTCGAGCTGGGCGGACTACGATGCCAAGCTGATCAGCAAGGGCGGTGGTGTGTATCCGCGCAGCCTGAAGTCGATCGAGATCACCCCGCAGGTGCGTGAAGCGCTGGGCCTGGACGAGAACGTCAAGGCGCTGTCGCCGAACGATCTGATGAGCGCGATCCTGAAGGCACCGGTCGACCTGCTGTGGAACGGCGGCATCGGTACCTACGTGAAGGCCGCCAGCGAGCAGCACAGCGATGTCGGCGACCGCGCCAACAACGCCCTCCGCGTGAATGGTGGCGAGCTGCGCTGCAAGGTGGTGGGCGAGGGCGGCAACCTGGGCATGACCCAGCTGGGCCGCATCGAAGCTGCCCAGGCCGGCGTGCTGCTCAACACCGACTTCATCGACAACTCGGCCGGTGTGGATACCTCCGACCACGAAGTCAACATCAAGATCCTGCTCAACGATGTGGTGCGGGCCAAGAAGCTGACCGTCGAGCAGCGCAACAAGCTGCTGGCGTCGATGACGGACGAAGTCGCCGCGCTGGTGCTCAACGACAACTACCGCCAGAACCAGGCCCTGAGCCTGATGGAGCGGATGGCGGTCAAGCGCCTGGGTTCCAAGCAGCACTTCATCCGTACCCTGGAACAGCAGGGCCTGCTGGATCGCCAGATCGAGTTCCTGCCGTCCGACGCCGAGCTGTCCCAGCGCAAGGCACGCGGCCAGGGCCTGACCCGTCCGGAACTGTCGGTGCTGCTGTCCTATTCCAAGCTGGTGGCGTTCGCCCAGCTGCTGGATTCGGACATCCCGGAAGATCCGTACCTGTCCAAGGAACTGCAGCGCTACTTCCCGACGCCGCTGCAGAAGAAGTACGCCGACGCGATGGAGCGTCACCGCCTGAAGCGTGAAATCATCGCCACGGCCGTGACCAACCAGACCATCAACCGCATGGGCGCCACCTTCCTGATGCGCATGCAGGAAGACACCGGCCGCTCCATTGCCGAGGTCGCCAAGGCCTACACCATCAGCCGCGAAACGCTGGACGCACGCGCGCTGTGGGCGCAGATCGATGCCCTCGACGGCACGCTGCCGGAGTCGGTGCAGATCGACGCGCTGGAAGTGATCTGGAAGCTGCAGCGTTCGTTCGTACGCTGGCTGCTGTCGCGCCCGGGCCCGATGCCGGGCATCACCGAGGCGGTCAACCGCTACCAGGGTCCGTTCAACGACATCCGTGTTGCTTCGGGTGTGCTGCCGGATTCGCAGCGTCCGACCTACGAAGCCCTGGTGGCCGAGTGGAAGGAAAAGGGCCTGCCGTCGGCGCTGGCACAGCAGCTGGCCGAACTGCACTTCCTGGAACCGGCGTTCGACATCATCGAACTGGCCCGTACCCGCAAGCTGAAGCCGGTGGATGTCTCCAAGATCCACTTCCGCCTGGGCGACGCCCTGCAGCTGCCGTGGCTGTTCGAGCAGATCGACGCGCTGGAGGTCAACGGCCGCTGGCACGCGGTGGCACGTGGCGTGCTGCGCGACGAACTGGCCGCACACCACCGCAGCCTGGCCGGCCAGGTGCTGGCCACCAAGGGCAGCACCGCTGAAGCCAAGGTGGCCGCGTGGATCGGTCGTGACGACAGCAGCCTGCGCTTCACCCTGGCGATGCTGGCCGAACTGGCCGAGCAGAAGACCCTGGACTACCCGACCGTTTCGGTCGCGGTGCAGCGCCTGGGTCAGCTTGCTGCCCACGGCGCGTAAGTGATGTAGTGCCAGGCCACGCCTGGCATGCGTGAACCGGAACGGCCCCGCGAAAGCGGGGCCGTTTTTTCTTGCGGACGACCGCCGGGCATGGCCCGGCGCTACCGATGTACGGCGGAGCAGGTAGCGCCAGGACATGCCCGGCGAGCGCAGCGGCGCTCGGTTATGCTCTCCACCGAGCCTTCCCCCGGATCCACCGATGAGCGACACCCCCCGCATCGCTTTCCTGGCCAGTACCACCGAACCTGCACAGATGGCCCGTGCGGCGATGGTCTCGCGCTATGGCGACCACGCCCCGGACCAGGCCGACGTGCTGTGCCCGCTCGGCGGCGATGGCTTCATGCTGCAGACCCTGCATCGTCACGGACACCTGGGCAGGCCGGTATTCGGGATGAAGCTGGGCACGGTGGGTTTCCTGATGAACCAGTACCGCGGCGACGACGACGTGCATGCGCGTATCGCCCGTGCCGAGCCGGCCCACCTGCGCCCGCTGGAAATGATGGCGCTGACCGAATCGGGTACCACCACCGGGTCGCTGGCCTACAACGACGTCTCGCTGCTGCGCCAGACCCGGCAGGCGGCGCATATCGGCATCGACCTCAATGGCCAGGAGCGGGTGGGCGAACTGATCGGCGATGGCGTGCTGGTCGCCACCCCGGCCGGAAGCACCGCCTACAACTACTCCGCACATGGGCCGGTGCTGCCGCTGGGCTCGCACACCATCGCCCTGACGCCGCTGGCCCCCTATCGCCCGCGACGCTGGCGCGGCGCCATCCTCAAGGCCGACACCGAAGTGCGCTTCCGCGTGCTCGATCCCTACAAGCGTCCGGTCAGCGTCACTGCCGATTCGCACGAGACCCGCGATGTGGTCGAAGTGACGATCCGTGAGTCGCGCGAGCACCGGGTGACCCTGCTGTTCGACCCGGAGCACAACCTCGAAGACCGGATCCTGAGCGAACAGTTCGTTTTTTGACGACAATAGGTGGCCGGCACTGCCGACCGCTTGAAGGACCCCACCGATGGGCGACAACTCCCCCCGTTTGCTGACCGTCGCGGTGACCTCGCGTGCGCTGTTCGACCTGGAAGAAAGCCATGCGCTGTTCGAAAGCGATGGCGTGGCCGCCTATGCCGAGTACCAGCGCCAGCACGAGGACGACGTCCTCGGGCCGGGCGTGGCCTTCCCGGTGGTGCGCAAGCTGCTGGCGCTGAACCAGGGCGCCAGTCCCGAGAACCCGCGCGTGGAAGTGATCCTGCTGTCACGCAACTCGGCCGATACCGGCCTGCGCATCTTCAATTCCATCCAGCACTACGGGCTGGGCATCATCCGCGCGACCTTCACCGCCGGTGAGCCGACCTGGCCGTACGTGAAGCCGTTCGGCACCGACCTGTTCCTGTCGGCCAATCCGGAATCGGTGCGCAGCGCGCTTCGGCATGGCATCGCCGCGGCGACCATCCTGCCCAAGCCGCCGGGTGAGACCGCTGCCGCTGCCGCCGACCAGATCGACATCACCCGCCCGGCCGGGCAGCTGCGCATCGCCTTCGATGGTGATGCGGTGATCTTCGGGGACGAGAGCGAGCGCATTTCGCGCGAGCAGGGCGTGGAAGCCTTTGGCCGGCACGAACGCGAGCGTGCACGCGAGCCACTCAGTGGCGGTCCATTCCGCGGTTTCCTCTCTGCGCTGCACACGCTGCAGGAAGTGTTCCCGGCCGGCGACAGCGCGCCCATCCGCACGGCGCTGGTGACCGCACGTTCTGCACCGGCGCATGAGCGGGTGATCCGCACCCTGCGCGAATGGGGCGTGCGCCTGGACGAGGCGCTGTTCCTAGGGGGGCGGCACAAGGGCCCGTTCCTGCAGGCATTCGGTGCCGACATCTTCTTTGACGATTCGCAGCACAACATCGACAGTGCGCGTGAACACGTAGCTGCCGGCCACGTGCCGCATGGTGTCGCCAACGAAGGGTGATGCTTGCCCCGGTAGTTGCCAACCTTGGTTGGCACTTCTTTGTATCGGCGCCCACCAAGGTGGGCATCTACCAGAGCAGCGCCCACCAAGGTGGGCATCTACCAGAGCAGCGCCCACCAAGGTGGGCATCTACCAGAGCGCCATGTCTCGGTAGTTGCCAACCTTGGTTGGCAGTCGTTTGTATCAGTGTCCTCAAAGGTGAGCATACCGCTTACGGAGTGCCTGACATCCCCAGCTGCAGGTCCACCACCTTCCAGCGCAGGCCCTGCGGTTCCAGCACTACCTTCAACGGTGGCTGGCCGGCGCCGCGATCGACGTCGACCACGAAGCGGTCCAGGGCTTCGAAGTGGTGTTCGGCGTTCTTCAGCGGTCGCGCCGGCTCGGTTGCACCCAAGGCCTCGCCGCCCTGCAGTTCGTTGCGGCCGCGCTTCCACAGGACGTGGCCCTGCAACATCGCACCGATGCCGGTGGGCGTGACCATCGTGTCCACCGCGGCGCCACCCAACTGATCACCCAGCCCGTACAGCAGGGCACCGAAGGGACTGGCAGCCACCTCGGGGCCGGCCTGGCGCACCAGGTAGTCATTGAGCTGGGCGCGCAGGCTGGTACGCACGCGTGGGAAATCCACGTAGCGCTCCAGACGGGCGGTGTCCCGTTGTTCGATGGCCTTGGACAGGCCATGCACGGTCAGGTAGGGGCCGCCGAACCACCAGGCGGCCACCACAGCGATCAGCAGAACGAGGATGCCAATGAGCTTCTTCATGCTGCACAGCCTGCCGCAAGTACGGTTGCCGGTGGTGAACGGCGGGTGATCCCAGCGATGCCACCGGCGCCGGTCAGAACTCCAGATCCAGTGCAGCGCACAGGTAGTCCACGAACGGGCCGAGCGCCGCCAGGTCCTTGCCGAGCGTGGACAGCAGGCGCGGGCCGGTCATCGTGGCATCGTCCAGCGAACGCCACATCACCCAGTTGCGGTGCTTGAGGTCATCGATGAACTCGAAGTCGGCCGGGAAGCCGCGCGGTGGGCGCACCAGCTTCTCGGTTTCCTCGAAGTCGAAACGCCTGCGCAGCGCCGGTGCGTGCGCAGCCGCCTTCCAGCTGCCCGGGTTGTCGAGGATGAAGTGGCGGACGCGGCGCTGGGTTTCCGGTTCGGGATGCCACAGCCCGGCACCGACGAAGCTCTCGCCCGGCTGCAGGTGCACGTAGAACGAGGGTGCGGCCACTTCACGGCGGCGCTCATGGAACAGGCGCGCACCCTGCCAGGTCTTGTACGGCGATTTATCGTTGGAGAACCGCGCGTCGCGGTGGATGCGGAACAACGAGCCGCCCACACCACGCGTGTCTGCGCGGAAGTGTCCGCTGACCTCGGCCAGGGCCGGCTGCAGGTCGCCCAGCAGGCGCAGGAACGGCTGCCGCACGTGGTCTTCATACTGCTGGCGATGGTCGTTGAACCAGGTCTTGTCGTTGTGCAGCGCCAGGCTGCGCAGGAACTTGAAACTGGCATCGGAGAAATAGGTGCTCACAGGTCCTCCTGCAGGTGCTGGCCCCAGTCACGCAGCGATTGCAGCAGCGCGGCGCGCCGGGCATCGTCGGGCGCCTCGGCTGCCAGCGCGTCGAGCTGCTGCTGGAACTGGGCCAGGTTGAGTTCGCCCATGCCTTCCTCGCCGAAAAGGCGCTGGCGGCGATAGGCTTTCCAGCGCTCGCGTTCTTCCGGCGCGAGGCTGTCGGGATGATTGCGGGCGCGATAGCGGAACAGCAGTTCCGGCAGGCGCGGATCGCGGAAGCGGCCTTCCAGTGCGGCCAGCTGCTCGGCGGGCGTGGTCCGTGCCAGTGCCAGCAGCGGCTTGTCGCCGGCGCCGAGGAAGCCGTCGTACAGCGATGCATCCACATCGGAAACGCTCGCCGCGCGCGGCTGGTTGTAGACCTGGCGCGCCTTCTCGGCCAACTGCGGCGCGAACGCGCGCAGGCGTTCGGCCTTGGCTTCGATCGCCGCCACGTCCAGCCCGAGTCGTGCGTGGTCATCAGCGCGCAGGTGGTTCCAGGCCACCAGCGCCGGCACCTTGTTCAGGTGCACTTCCTTCAACGGCACCCGGGCCACGCCTTCGGGCAGTTCGCTGGCGCGCAGGTACAGGCGCTGGGCGATCACTTCGGCGGGCAGTTCCAGCAGGTCATCGATGTCGCCGTCGAGATCGAACACGATCACCCGGTTGTTGATGGTCGGATGTACCGCCAGCGGCAACACCGGTGCCGCGCACAGGCGGCTGGCCGGGTAGTGCATCGAGATATGCAGCACCGGCTTCAATGCAGTGATGTCGAGCAGGCTGCCGACGAAACGCTTGTCGCGCAGCTTCAGCGCGTAGTCCCACAGGCGCGGCTGCGACTGCTTGAACAGGCGCGCCATGCCGATCGTCGCGCGCACGTCCGACAGCGCTTCGTGGGCATCGCCCTCGCGCACGCCGTTGGCCTCGGCCAGATGCTCCAGCTTGAACGAGGTGGCGCCGTCCTCGCGCTTGGGCCAGTGGATGCCGTCCGGGCGGATGGCGTGCATCAGACGCAGCATGTCCAGCAGGTCCCAGCGCGAGTTGCCGTTGCGCCACTCGCGTTCGTACGGGTCGTGGAAGTTGCGGAACAGGCCGTAGCGGATGAACTCGTCGTCGAAGCGCAGGGTGTTGTAGCCCAGTGCGCAGGTACCGGGACGCGAGAGCTGCTCGTTGATCCGATCGAACGCCTCGGCTTCGCTGATGCCTTCAGCCAGCGCCTGCTGCGGAGTGATGCCGGTGACCATCGTCGCCATCGGCGAGGGCAGCAGATCATCGGCCGGGCGAACGAAGAAGCTGACCGGCGTGTCGATCTCATTGAGGTCGCTGTCGGTACGGATTGCCGCGTACTGGGAGATACGGGTACGACGTGGATCCTGGCCGAAGGTTTCCAGGTCGTAGAACAGGAAGCTGTCGGCCATCAGTGCGCACCCTCCAGCACCGGCAGCTGCGCATGGATCTGCGCTTCCAGTGCGTTCCAGTCGATGTTGTCCAGGGTGTCGTGGCCTGCGGTGGCGGCGATCAGCATCGCGCGCTGGAGGTCGGTGCGGCGCAGTGCCTCGGCATAGGGCGTGTGCAGGAACGTCACCATCGTGTAGTGCGGGACGAAACGCGTGGGCCAGCGCCGCTGCAGTTCCTGTTCCAGCTCACGCTGCAGCAGGAAGGCCGGATCGGCCACCCTGTCACGCATCTCCAGATAGTTTTCCAGCGCCATCTGCTGGATCGCACGCGCGTTCGGCTTGCGCTCGGCCTCGAATGCGGCGAACGCACTCTGCAGGTCGTCCGCCTCCATCAGATGGCGGGCCAGCGCCACGCAGTCCTCGAACGCGCAGTTCATGCCCTGGCCGTGGAACGGCACCATCGCATGCGCGGCGTCACCGATCAGCACGGCACGTGCCTGCTGGTGCCAGCGTTGCAGGGTGAGGGTGCCGAGCAGGCCGGGCGGATGCTGCTCCCAGTCTGCACGCAGGTTGGGAATCAGCGGCAGGGTATCGGCGAACTCGCGCGCGAACAGCGCTTCGGCCTGGGCGCCGGTGGTGACCGTGGCGAAGCTAGGATCGCCATCGTTGGGCAGGAACAGGGTGACGGTGAAGGTGCCCTCGTGGTTGGGCAGGGCGATGCACATGTAGTGGCCACGCGGCCAGATATGCAGGGCATTGCGCTCGATGCGGAAGCCGCCATCGTCGCTCGGCGGAATCTCCAGTTCCTTGTAGGAATGGTCGAGGAAGGCAATGTCCTCGCCCAGCGGTTCGCGCCGGTTCATCGCCGCACGCAGCGCCGAGCCGGCGCCATCGGCACCTACCAGCGTATCGAAGCGGATATCGTGCGGGCTGTCGTCACGATCATCGATGAAGCGTGCGTAGCCGGCATCGAAATCGACGGTGTGCAGGCGGCGGTGGAAATGCACGGTGGCGCCGGCCTGCTCGGCCAGTTCCAGCAGCGTGGTATTCAGGTCGCTGCGATGGATCGACCAGATCACTTCGCTGTCGTCGCGACCATAACGCTGCAGCTGCGGCTCGCCCTCGCGCGGATGCACCATGCGCCCGCGCATCATCACCGCACGCGCCATCACTTCGTCTTCCACGCCGGCCTGGCGCAACGCGTTGCGCCCGCGCTCGGCCAGGGCCAGGTTGATCGAACGGCCGCTTTCGTAATCGGCGATGCGCGGATCGCCACGGCGTTCGTACAGGGTGATGCGCCATCCCTGCCGTGACAGCAGGATGGCCAGCAGGGATCCGGCCAGGCCGGCGCCGACAATGCTCAGCGAGCGGGATGCATGTGCGATCAACGAACTGTCCAGCAGTAGGGGAGGGCGGCTTACAGGCCAGCCCAGGCTTCCACTTCCTCGACGAAGTGGTGCACGTCGAGATAGCGGTTGTAGAGCGGGGTGGGCGAGATGCGGATGACGTCCGGTTCGCGCCAGTCACCCAGCACGCCGATGGCGCGCAGGTGCTCGAACAGAGCGCGTCCGCGCTCGCGGCCGCCGATCACCCGCAGCGACAGCTGGCAGCCGCGGCGCTCCGGCTCGGCCGGGGTGACGATCTCCAGCACCTGCGTCAGGCGCGCGCGTACCAGTGCGTCGAGCATGCCGGTCAGTGCCAGCGACTTGCTGCGCAGCGATTCCATGCCGGCACGTTCGAACAGGTCCAGCGATGCCCGCAGCGGTGCCAGGCCGAGGATCGGCGGGTTGCTCAGCTGCCAGCCCTCGGCACCGACCGCTGGCGTGAACTGCGGTGCCATCTGGAAGCGGGTGGCTTCGTCGTGGCCCCACCAGCCGGCAAAGCGCGGCAGCGTGGTGTCGCGATGATGGCGCTCGTGCACGAAGGCACCGGCTACTGCGCCGGGACCGCTGTTGAGGTATTTGTAGTGGCACCACACGGCAAAATCCGGGGCAACGTCATGCAGGCGCAGCGGCAGGTTGCCGACCGAGTGCGCCAGGTCGAAGCCGATGCGCGCGCCCTGCAGGCGTGCGGCGCGGGTGATCGCATCGAGGTCGAAGGCCTGGCCGCTGCGGTATTGCACGCCGGGCCACAGCACCAGCGCCAGGCGCGGACCGTGCGCGGCGATCGCGCGTTCGATGGCGGCCATCGAGATCGTGCCGTTGGCTTCATCCGGCTGCACTTCCACCAGGCAGTCGGCCGGGTCGAAGCCATGGAAGCGGATCTGTGCCTCCACTGCATGGCGGTCGGTCGGGAACGCGCCGGCTTCCATCAGGATCACCGGGCGTTCGGCCGTGGGCCGGTAGAAGCTGACCATCATCAGGTGCAGGTTCACGCTCAGCGTGTTCATTGCCACCACTTCGCTTGGCAGCGCACCGACCACGCGGGCCAGCTGTGCGCTGACCAGGCGGTGGTACGACAGCCATTGGGTCGGCCCGGTGAAGTGGCCTTCCACCGCCAGTTCGCCCCACTGCTTCATCACTTCCTGCACTGCAGCCTGTGCGCCGCGTGGCTGCAGGCCCAACGAGTTGCCGACGAAGTAGGTCTGCTCACCGCCACCGTGGCGCGGAATCAGGAATTCCTGCCGCAGCGGCCGCAGCGGATCGGCGGCATCAAGGGCAATGGCGTGTGTGCGGCTGAGCAGGTCGGACATGGTCGGGCAACAGGCTGCAACGGGGTTGCCAGTGTAGCGCCTGGGGCATCACCCGGTAGCTGCGCACCCAGCGCCAGCGCCGCTTGATCCGGTAGTGGCCAACCTTGGTTGGCGCACGTGCGAACAAGCGCCCACCAAGGTGGGCATCTACCGGGGGCGGAGCGCCGTCAGGCCGCCACTGGCGCCGGCAACGGATCCACGTGGCCGCACGCGCTGCAGGTGCGCAGTTCCAGGCTGGCCTGGTAGTGCGCGAACACCTTCGGCAGGTCGGTCTCGATGTTCTGCAGCGTGAAGTACTCTTCGTACAGCTTGTGGTTGCAGCGCTCGCAATGCCAGATCACGCCATCGCGTTCATGCGGCAGGCGCTTGCGTTCCACCACCAGGCCGATGCCACCGGGCGGGCGCCGCGGTGAGTGCGGCACCTTGCCCGGCAGCAGGAAGATTTCGCCGGCACGGATCGGGATATCGCGCACCGCGCCATCCTCCTGCACCTTCAGCACCATCTCGCCTTCCAGCTGGTAGAACCACTCCGGGCCTTCGTCATAGTGGAAATCGGTGCGGCTGTTCGGCCCGCCGACCACCATCACGATGAAATCGCCGTTGTCGATCATCTTGTTGCCGACCGGCGGCTTCAACAGATGCCGGTTTTCCTCGATCCAGCCCAGCAGGTTGATGGGGGAGGCAAGCATGGGGGTGTCCGTAAGGGAGGGTCAGTCGCGCCGGCCGCGGCGCGGAACGTAGGACAGGGCCTTCTCGTAGGCCGGCTGCAGTTCTTCAGGTGCGCCCACGTCGATGCCCATTTCGCGCACGCGGCCGTCCTTCAGGCTGTACACCCAGCCGTGCACCATCAGCTTCTGGCCGCGGGCCCAGGCGTCCTGCACGATCGTCGAGCGGCAGGCGTTGACCACCTGCTCGATCACGTTCAGTTCGCACAGGCGGGCATGCTTCAGCTCCGGCTCCTCGATCGCATCCATGATCGCGGCGTGCTTCTGTGCCACGTCACCGACATGGCGCAGCCAGTTGTCGGCCAGGCCCACCCGCGTGTTGTTCAGGCTGGCGTGCACGCCGCCGCAGCCGTAATGGCCAACGATCAGGATGTGCTTCACCTTCAGCTGGTCCACGGCGTACTGGATCACGCTGAGGCAGTTCAGGTCGGTATGCACCACCACGTTGGCCACGTTGCGATGCACGAACACCTCACCCGGAGCCATGCCGATGATCTGGTTGGCTGGCACGCGCGAGTCGGAACAGCCGATCCACAGGTATTCCGGATGCTGCTGCTTGGCCAGCTGATGGAAGAAGTCCGGATCTTCCTTCTCGATCCGGTCAGCCCATTCGCGGTTGTTCTGCAGCAGCTTGTGGATGTCTTTCATGTTCGGGGTCCCTGACGTCGGGTGGGGGCAAGGCGCGGCCGTTCTGGTCGCGTCGTCGCGGGAAACAGAGCGCTCAGCTGCCTGCGGCGGCTTCGTCGCGATACCGGCGCATCCACTGCGCCAGTTCGGTGGAATGGGGATTGTCCAGGCGTTCCAGTTCGGCCATCACCGCCTGCTGGTTGGCCTCGGGGTGGTTCTGGCTCAGCTTCAGCGTCAGCTGCACCTGTTCGACGGTAAAACGGAAGCCGACGATGCCGCGCAGCTGGCGGCGGTGGTCGTCACGCTCGGGTTCGAACCGCCAGTCCTGGCCGACGCTGGCTTCGAAGTGGTCGCCGGTATCGCTGACCAGCTGGGCCAGGGCATCGGTATCGTCGAAGGGCTGCAACTGGCCGCGCAGCTCGGCGGCGGCGTAGTTCCAGGTGGGCACCCGTGCCATCGGTTCCTTGTCCGGATACCAGCTGGCCGATACATAGCCATGCGGCCCCTCCACCAGCACCTTGGCCGCACCGCTGTGGCGTGCCTGCGGGTTGGCACGGGCCCAGTGGCCGCGCAGCTCGATGTGGTCGCCGTCGCGCTGGTACAGCACCGGCAGCCGGGTCAGTTCCGGCAGGCCATCGCCACCGGCGGTCAGCACGGTGACGAATGGATCACGCGCCAGCAGGCGATCCAGCCACAGCAGGTCGGTCTCGGCGAAAGCGCGCGGGGTGAACATCGGTTGGCCTCAGGCGCGGCTGCCAAGCGACTGCACCATGCGCCCGCGCAGGCCTTCGTCGCTGCCTGCCTGCGGTGGCTGCACTTCATGCAGCGAGAAGCCGCGCACCAGCGCATCTTCTTCATCCAGGCCGTCGTACTCGACGAACTCGGCATCGAACAGCTGCGAGCGGGCGGTGTCTTCGCTGTCGTAGCTCAGCGTATTGCCATCGCTGTCCAGCACTTCGGCAGTGCCGGCCTCGCGGATGCGCAGGCGTGCCCAGATCAGGGTGTTGCCGAGGCTGGCCAGCCACCAGCTGTCGCGGACGTGGGAAAGGTCGTTCATGTGTGTCTTACCAGAGCGAGGCCAGCCAGAGCAGGGCAGCCATGCCCAGTCCGGCCAGCAGGGTCAGCAGCGATACCCAGGCGGGCGTCGCCAGCCCGGACAGCGAGCGGTCCGGCTGGGTGCGGTATTCGCGCCGCAGCAGCCAGCCCAGCGCATCGGGCTTGAGGAAGGCGCCACTGCCGAAGCGCTGCGCCAGCGCCGGATGGCGATCGCGCACATGCACCAGGGTCAGCGGCCAGAAAATCACGAAGGCACTGAACCCGGCCACTGCAACGCCGACGAAACACAGGGCGAAGAACAGGGTCATGGGGGCAGTACCTCCGTGGTCGTGCGTGTGGGCTTAGAAGTCCGCGCTGCCCGGGGCGCGCGGGTAGGGGATCGCATCGCGGATGTTGGACAGACCGCAGACGTACACCACCAGGCGCTCGAAGCCCAGGCCGAAGCCGGCGTGCGGTACCGAGCCGTAGCGGCGGAAATCGCGGTACCAGCTGTAGTGCTCGCGATCCAGGCCGAACTGCGCCATGCGTGCATCCAGCACGTCCAGGCGCTCTTCGCGCTGGCTGCCACCGATGATCTCGCCGATGCCCGGGGCCAGCACGTCCATCGCCGCGACGGTCTTGCCGTCATCGTTCAGGCGCATGTAGAAGGCCTTGATGTGCTCGGGGTAGTTGGTCACCACCACCGGGCGACCGACGTGTTCCTCGGTCAGCCAGCGCTCGTGCTCGGTCTGCAGGTCCAGGCCCCATTCGACCGGGAAGTCGAACTTCTTTCCGGACTTCTGCAGCAGGCTGACCGCATCGGTGTAATCGATGCGTTCGAACGGCGCGTTGATGAAGTCTTCCAGCTTGGTGATCGCGTTCTTGTCCACGCGCTCGGCGATGAAGGCCAGGTCGTCGCCGCGCTCGTTGAGCACCGCGCGGAACAGGTACTTCAGGAATTCCTCGGCCAGGCGTGCGTCTTCGGCCAGGTCGGCGAAGGCGATTTCCGGCTCGATCATCCAGAACTCCGCCAGGTGGCGGGTGGTGTGGCTGTTCTCGGCGCGGAAGGTCGGGCCGAAGGTGTACACCTTGCTCAGCGCCAGGCAGTAGGCCTCGACGTTCAGCTGGCCGGACACGGTCAGGAAGGTTTCCTTGCCGAAGAAGTCGCGGCTGAAGTCGATCCCGCCCTGGGCGTCACGGGGCAGGTTCACCATGTCCAGGGTGGACACGCGGAACATCTGGCCGGCGCCTTCGGCGTCGGAGGTGGTGATGATCGGGGTGCTGATCCAGTTGAAGCCGTTCTCGTGGAAGAAGCGGTGCACGGCCTGGGCCAGGCAGTTGCGGATGCGGGTGACCGCGCCGAACAGGTTGGTGCGCGGGCGGAGGTGCGCCACTTCACGCAGGAACTCCGGCGTCATCGGCTTGGGCTGGATCGGGTAGGTGAGCGGGTCTTCGACCCAGCCGACCACCTCGACCGCGCTGGCCTGGATCTCGAACGACTGGCCCTTGCCCTGCGACTTCACCAGCGTGCCGGTGGCCACCAGCGAGCAGCCGGTGGTCAGGCGCTTGATCTCGTCGAAGTTGGCCAGCGCGTCGCCGGCCACGACCTGGATCGGGGCGAAGCAGGAGCCGTCGGTCACATTCACGAAAGCCAGATTTGCTGAACCGCGCACCGTGCGCACCCAACCGCGTACCGTGACTTCGCCACCTTCCGGGATCTTCCCGGCAAGCGCATGTTCAACGCTGACCACCGTCATGACTTGAATCCTCTGCTGATCGACTCGATCTATGAACACGGGAGTTTACCGGTTGCAGCGTTCTGCTTGCGAGGCATTTCTGCGGTCATCGGCTCCCTATAATGTCCCGGTACCTCTGGAGTGATCCACCATGGCTGTCAGCCTGACCCCTATTGCCTTTGAGCGCGTGCAGCGCTTTGTCGCCCAGACCCCCGGCGCGCTGGGCCTGCGTTTTGGCGTGACCAAGACCGGCTGCTCGGGCTGGGGCCACATCACCGACCTGGCCCGCGAGGAGCGCGCGGACGACACCGTGTTCGACCAGGACGGGGTAAAGATCTATGTCGATGCCAAGAGCCTGGCCCTGGTGGACGGCACCGTGATCGACTTCGGCAAGCACGGCCTGAGCGAGACCTTCACGTTCAGCAACCCGAATGCCACCGCGGAGTGCGGCTGCGGCGAGAGCTTCACCACCGACGCCGACAAGGCCTGACGGCCGGTTCTGGCGTCCGCCGGACGTGGTCCGGCGCTATCGGAACCTGCTCTGGTAGATGCCGACCTTGGTCGGCAGGGAAGGGATCCACGGATGGAACGACCGCTTTTCATTTATCACCCCAACGCCTACGCCCTCTCCTTCGAAGAGGTCGACGGGATCTGTGACTGCTGCGGTCAGTCGCGGACGCTTCGTTACCGGGGGCCGTTCTACACACCTCTGCGTCCCGATTACCTGTGCCCCTGGTGTATCGCCGATGGCAGGGCAGCGGCCAGTTGCGAGGGTGAATTCACCGGCTGGAGTGACATCGAGGGGGTGTCGCCGGATCCAGCCGACCCGCCGCCAACCATCGCCCGTGAGCTGCTGCTGGAGATCTGCGAGCGCACCCCGGGCTACTCGTCCTGGCAGCAATCGGTCTGGCTGAGCCATTGTGAACGGCCCTGCGCCTTCCTCGGCTTTGCCGGCAGCGAGGACCTCCTGCCCATCCTCGATCAGGTCCGGCCGGACGTGGCCGAGGTCAACCCGCGCGACGCCGACTGGTTGCTGGAACACCTGAGCCGGGACGGGGAGATGGTTGGCTGCCTGTTCCAGTGCCTGCAATGCGGCCAGCACCGCCTGCATGTGGATCTGGGGTAGCCCGGGGCGGTTTCCGCGTTCGCCGGGCATGGCCCGGCGCTACCAGGTTCAGGTCGCTCTGCGGCTCGCCGGTTGCCCGGCAGCCCCATCTGCGCCATAATGCGCGGCTTCCTGCCTCCCTGGCAGGATCCCTTGCCCCACCGCGGTATCAACGGCGGGGGGCTGTCCGGCCGCAAGGCCACATCCGAAAGGTAGAAAAACATGAGTCGTCATTACGAAATCGTGTTCATGGTCCACCCGGACCAGAGCGAACAGGTCCCGGCCATGATCGAGCGCTACAAGTCGCTGGTCGAGAACGGCAACGGCACCATCCACCGTCTGGAAGACTGGGGCCGCCGCCAGCTGGCGTACCCGATCCAGAACCTGGTGAAGGCGCACTACGTGCTGCTGAACATCGAAGTCGACCAGGCCGTGCTGACCGAACTGACCGAGAGCTTCCGCTTCAACGACGCCGTGCTGCGCAACCTGGTCATCAAGCGTGACGAGGCTGACACCGAGCAGTCGCTGATCATGAAGAGCAAGGACGAGAAGGGCGACAAGCCCGAGCGTGGTGAGCGTCGTCGTCGTGATGACGAAGAAGGCGAAACCACCCCCGCCGCTGACAACGATGCCGGCGACGACGCCGCTTCGGCCGCCTAAGGAGCACTGACATGTCCAAGTTCTTCCGTCGCCGCAAGTTCTGCAAGTTCACGGCCGAAGGTGTCAAGGAGATCGACTACAAGGATCTCAACACCCTGCGCCAGTACCTGACCGAGAACGGCAAGATCGTGCCGAGCCGCGTCACCGGTACCAAGTCGAAGTACCAGCGTCAGCTGGCGACCGCCGTCAAGCGCGCTCGCTTCCTGGCCCTGATTCCGTACACCGACAACCACGACGTCTGATGCCGGCGGGGCAGCTTCGCGCTGCCCCCGCTGTGCCAGCTATTCGGACAGCCTTTGTTGCGGGGCCCGCGCCTCGCTAACGAATAACTTATCTGGAGCAATACCATGCAGCTGATCCTCCTGCAGAAAGTCACCAACCTCGGCAACCTGGGCGACCTGGTCGACGTGAAGCCGGGCTACGGCCGTAACTTCCTCGTGCCGCAGGGCAAGGCCGTTCCGGCCACCGAGAGCAACAAGGCCGAGTTCGAAGCCAAGCGCGCTGATTACGAAGCCAAGGCCCAGTCCATCCACGCTGAAGCCGAAGCCCGCAAGGCCAAGCTGGAAGGCGCGAGCGTGACCGTCGCCGCCAACGCTTCGACCGAAGGCAAGCTGTACGGCTCGGTCGGCGCGCGCGAAATCGCCGATGCCTTCACCGCTGCCGGCCTGGCGCTGAGCAAGAGCGAAGTCATCCTGGGCGAAGGCGCCTTCCGCAACATTGGCGAGTACGAAGTCCTGGTGCACCTGCACGCGGACGTCGAGACCACCGTCAAGGTCGTGGTTGAAGCCGAAAAGGCCTGATCCCACGCCGCAAGGCCTGGTATCACCAGAACGGGCGCCCGCAAGGGTGCCCGTTTTGTTTTGGGGCGGCCCGTCCGGCCGGGTCGGTGCTTGGCCTGCCGCGCCTGTGCCGATAGATCCTGGATGAATCCATGAAGATCAATGCGTTGGCCTCATTTTCCGGACCCGGGTCGGTTTACGGGGCGGCCTCCGGCAGAGCCTGGAAGCACGAGCGGGCGTGAGCGCTGAGCCTCCTCCCACGGTCATCCCGCCCGTGGAACATTGGCCCCGCTATACTCATTCCATTGCGTCACCCTTGGCCTTGTTGAATTCTTTTGAAATCAAGGGCTTGAGGTGCTGGCTGACCTGACATCCACTATGGTGGCGGCCGTAAGGCCCTTGCCCGGAACCCAATCACGCCATGCGTCTTTCCACGATCAAGCTGTCCGGCTTCAAGTCCTTCGTCGATCCGACCACCCTGCACCTGCCGACCAACATGACCGGCGTGGTGGGACCCAATGGCTGCGGCAAGTCGAACATCATCGACGCGGTGCGTTGGGTCATGGGCGAAAGTTCGGCCAGCCGCCTGCGTGGTGACTCGCTCACCGACGTGATCTTCTCCGGTTCCAATGCCCGCAAGCCGGTCTCGCAGGCCACCGTCGAGCTGATCTTCGACAACTCCGACCACACGATCTCCGGCGAGTACGCCTCGTTCAACGAGATCTCGGTCAAGCGTACCGTCAGCCGCGACGGCAGCAGCAACTATTACCTCAACGGCACCAAGTGCCGTCGTCGCGACATCACCGACCTGTTCCTCGGCACTGGCCTGGGCCCGCGCAGCTACTCGATCATCGAGCAGGGCATGATCAGCCAGATCATCGAGGCGCGCCCGGAAGACCTGCGCGTGTATCTGGAAGAGGCCGCCGGCATCTCCAAGTACAAGGAGCGCCGCAAGGAAACCGAGACCCGCATCCGCCACACCCGCGAGAACCTGGATCGCCTTGGCGACCTGCGCGAGGAAATCACCAAGCAGCTCGAGCACCTCAAGCGGCAGGCCAAGCAGGCCGAGCAGTACCAGGCGTTGCAGGAAGAGCGCCGGGTCAAGGATGCGGAGTGGAAGGCGCTGGAATACCGTGGCCTGGATGGTCGCCTGTCCAAGCTGCGCGAAGGGCTGTCGCAGGAAGAAACCAAGCTGCAGCAGCTGATTGCCGACCAGCGCGACGCTGAGGCGCGGATCGAGACTTCCCGCGTGCGCCGCGAGGAGGCTGCCGACGCGCTCAATGCCGCGCAGGCCGAGGTCTACCAGGTGGGCAGCACGCTGGCCCGCCTCGAACAGCAGATCCAGCACCAGCGCGAACTGTCGCAGCGCCTGCACAAGGCGCGCGATGAAACCCGCCAGGCATTGGCCGAACTGGGCCAGCACATCAGCGGCGACGAGGCCAAGCTGATGGTGCTGCGCGAAGCGGTCGATGCGGCTACCCCGCAGCTGGAAGCGCTGCAGGAAGAAAACGAGATCAAGCAGGAAGGCCTGCGTGAGGCCGAAGCGCGGTTGTCCGATTGGCAGCAGCGTTGGGAGCAGCACACCTCGCAGAGCTCGGAAGCCTCGCGCGCCGGCGAGGTCGAGCGCACCCGCGTGGACTACCTGGACAAGCAGATCCTTGATGCCGATCGTCGCCGCGAAGCGCTGGCGGCCGAACGTGCCGGGCTGGACGTGGATGCACTGGATGAAGTCTTCGAGCAGCTGCACCTGCAGCACGATACGCAGAAGACCGCGCTGGATGAGCTGACCGAGCAGGTCGAGGAGCGCAAGCACGGTGTCGCCGCCGTGCAGGAGCAGCAGCGCAACGGGCAGAACGAGCTGGCCGAGCTGCGCAAGCAGGTCAATGGCCTGCGCGGGCGCCTGTCTTCGCTGGAAACCCTGCAGCAGGCTGCACTCGGCCAGGAGCAGGGCGCGGCGGTGGCGTGGCTGAAGTCGCGTGGGCTGGATTCGGCCGCGCGCGTGGGTGAGCGCCTGGATGTTGATGCGGGTTGGGAAAACGCAGTGGAAAGCGCGCTCGGTCAATTGATCGAAGGCGTGCTGGTCGACGACCCGGCCAGCCTGGTCGATGCGTTGGGTGAGCTGGGCGAAGGCCGCATCGCGCTGGTTGCCAATGACGGTGCGGACCTGAAGGTCGCGCCGACCTCGCTGGCTGCACGTGTGCGTGGACCAGCGCCGATCCGGCGCCTGCTTGCACGCCTGCACGGCGCGCGTGACCTTGCCGAAGCCAATGCACTGCAGGCCAGCCTGCCCGAGGGCGATTCCATCATCACCCAGGGCGGTGAACGCTTGGGCGAAGGCTGGGTGCGCGTGTCGCGCTCCGGCGCCGCCAAGCAGGGCGCGCTGCTGCGCGAACGCGAAATCAACGAACTGCGCGAGCAGATCGAGCAGCTGCAATCGCGCGAAGCCGAACTGGAAGAACAGCTGGCCGGTTTCCGCGAGCACCTGTTGGCCGCCGAACAGCAGCGCGAGGATGCGCAGCGTGCGCTGTACCTGGCGCACCGCGCGGTGTCCGAATTGGCCGGCCAGCTGCAGGGCCAGCAGGGCAAGGTCGAGGCGGCACGTACGCGCATCGACCGTATCGAAGGCGAGCTCAGCCAGTTGCTGGAGACCCTGGACATCAATCGCGAGCAGGCGCGTGAGGCGCGTGCGCGGTTGGAGAATGCGGTCAACAGCATGGGTGACCTGGAGTCTAACCGGCAGGGCCTGGAGGGCGAACGCCGTCAGTTGACCGAGGCGCGTGATCTGGCCCGCGACGCCGCCCGTGCGGTGCGCGAGCGCTCGCACGCGTTGGCCCTGACCCTGGAATCACAGCGCGCCCAGGTGGCGTCGTTGAGCCAGGCGCTGGAACGCATGAGTACGCAGCGTGGCCAGCTTGATGCACGCCTGGGCGAACTGCATTCGCAGCTGGACGAAGGCGATACCCCGGTCGAATCGCTGCAGGCCGAGCACCAGAACGCGCTGGAAGAGCGTGTCCGTGCCGATCGCGTGCTGACCGAAGCGCGCACGTTGCTGGATGGCATCGATGCCGAACTGCGCAACTACGAGCAGACCCGCCACCAGCGCGATGAGCAGGCGTTGTCCCAGCGCGAGCGGATCTCGCAGCGCAAGCTGGACCAGCAGGCGCTGGTACTCAGTGCCGAAACCCTGCAGGGCGCAGTGGAGAAGGCCGGTTTCGTGCTGCAGGATGTGATCAACGCGCTGCCCGAAGAGGCCCGCCTGGGCGACTGGGAGCAGGCGGTGCACCAGATCGACGGTCGCATGCGCCGGCTGGAGCCGGTCAACCTGGCCGCGATCCATGAGTATGGCGAAGCCTCGCAGCGCTCGGAGTATCTGGATGCGCAGCACGTGGACCTGACCACCGCGCTGGAGACCCTGGAAGATGCGATCCGCAAGATCGACCGCGAAACCCGGGGCCGCTTCAAGGACACCTTCGACCGTGTCAACGCCGGTGTGCAGGCGCTGTATCCGCGCCTGTTCGGTGGCGGCCACGCCTACCTGGAGCTGACCGGCGAAGACCTTCTCGATACCGGCGTGACCATCATGGCGCGTCCCCCGGGCAAGCGCGTGTCGAGCATCTCGCTGCTGTCCGGCGGCGAAAAGGCGATGACCGCCGTGGCGCTGGTGTTTGCGATCTTCCAGCTCAACCCGGCACCGTTCTGCCTGCTGGACGAGGTGGACGCGCCGCTGGATGAAGCCAACGTCGGCCGCCTGGCCAACATGGTCAAGGAAATGAGCGAGAAGGTGCAGTTCCTGTTCGTCAGCCACAACAAGGCCACGATGGAAGCGGCGCACCAGTTGTCGGGCGTGACGATGCGCGAGCCGGGTGTCAGCCGGCTGGTCAGCGTGGACCTGGAAGAAGCCGCGCGATTGGCGGGCGCGGCCTGACGTGCCATCCTAGTTACCTGAATGAACTAGCCGGAGAACCTAACGAATGTCCGACACGGCACTGTTGCGCATCGGCATCCTGGCCGCCGGCCTGCTGTTGGTCGCTGCGATCTTCCTGTTTGGCCGCCCGAAAAAGAAGCCCCAGGGCCGTCGCCTCGATAGCGCCGAACCGATCAGCGGCGAGCGTCGCGAGCCGGTGCTGGGCGAGGATGGCGTGCCTGTGGCCGGCGACCGCGTCGAGCCTGGCATGGGCGAGACGGTCGAGCAGGCCGAACTGGGGCTGCCCGATGTCGATGGCGCGGCCAGCGACCTGGGCAAGCGCGCCACGCAGGATTTCGACAAGATCGTTTCGCTGTTCGTGGCCGCCCGCGCCGGTGAGCAGCTGCGCGGCGAAGACATCGTCGTGGCAGCGGAGAAGACCGGCCTGGTGTTTGGCCACATGAATGTCTTCCACCGGCTGGTGGAGGGGCATCCCGAGCGAGGCCCGATTTTCTCGATGGCCAGCATCATGAAGCCGGGCAGCTTCGACATGGGCAACATCCGCGCCATGGAAACCCCGGCCATCGCCTTCTTCCTGACCCTGCCGGCACCGCTGACCGCGCTGGACGCCTGGGAGAAGATGCTGCCGACCGTGCAGCGCATGGCTGAACTGCTCGATGGCGTGGTGCTGGATGACAGCCGCAACGCGCTCGGCCGCCAGCGCATCGCCCACATCCGTGATGAGCTGCGCGCCTATGACCGCCAGCACCAGGCGCCGCCGCTGACCAAGACCCCGCGCTGGTAAGCGCGGCAGGTCCTGGCGTGCCGACCAACGGTCGGCACCCACAACAGTAGATCCACGCCATGCGTGGATGCGGCGAACCAGGGTTCGCCCCCCACCAGACCAGTAGATCCACGCCATGCGTGGATAGGGTCAGGCCGGTACGCCGGCTACCTTCGCGAACGCGCTGCGGAAGCGCGCCATCTCTTCCTCGGTGCCCACGGTCACGCGCACGCGCTGCGGCCAGATCGGCCAGCTGCGGCCGATCACCACGCCGTTGTCCGCCATCGCCTTGGCAAAGGCCGCGCCGTCGCGCTGCACATCCACCACGAAGCAGTTCGCTTCGGTCGGCAGGCAGTCAAAGCCACGCTTGCCCAGCCAGGCGATGGTGGCCTGCCGGACTTTGGCGTTCTGCAGACGTCGCTGCGGGATCAACTGCGGGTCGCGCAGGCTGGCCAGTGCCGCTGCAAGGGCGGGCACCGGCAGCGGGTTCTCGCCCAGGCTCGCCAGCTCGCGCAGGCGCTCCGGATGCGCTGCAGCCACGCCAAGACGCAGGCCGGCCATGCCGTACAGCTTGGAGAAGGTGCGCAGCACGATCAGGTCATCGCGCTGGGCCACCTGTGCAATCAGGCTGGGCTGTTCGCTGTACTGCAGATAGGCCTCGTCCAGCAGCACCCGGGTACCTGCGGGCTTGTTGGCCAGCAGCCAGGCCAGCTCGTTGGCCGGACTGATCGAGCCGGTGGGGTTGTTGGGATTGCACACGTACAGCAGGCCGGTCGGTCGCGCGTGCGCGGCGGCCGCCATCGCGCGCAGGTCGTGCGCGCCATCGCCGCGCAGCGGTACCTTCTGCACGTGGGCACCACGCGAGGCAGCCATCTCGCCCAGCGTCTCGAAGGTCGGGTCGGCCACCACCAGGCCCGCCTGCGGGCCGGTCCACAGTGTCGCCGCACGGTTCAGCGGTTCGCTGGAGCCCGGATACAAGCGCACGTGGTTGGCGGGAATGCCCGCCTGGGCGATGAATGCGTCGCGCACCTCACCGGCCAGGGCGAAGCGGTAACGGCCGCAGCTGGCGATGCTGTCGCGCGCCGCCTGCTGGGCGGCCGGCGAGGGGCCATAGGGGCATTCGTTGAAGTTCAGCAGCACCGCGCCCGCATCGGCGGGTGGCGGCGCAACGGTCGCCGGCTGTGCCTGGGCCGACCGGGGCAGGCCGCTGCTGGCGAGGGCGAGACCGGCACCGGCCAGCTGCAGGAAGTGGCGACGGGAGGCAGGCAAGGTCACAGGGGGCGGTTCCGGAAGGGCGACCGACGCACGCTAGCGCTGGTGGTCAGTGCGGGCAAGGGGGTATGCAGCGTCTCCAATCATGCGCGACCGTTGCTCGCCGCCAGTCCCGCATGGCCCGGCTCTACAAGGTGCTGCGCGCAGGCGCGGTAGAATTCACGGCCATCCCAGAACCCGCGGATTCCGATGAGCCCCAGCCCCGCCGAACGTGCCGAAGACCTGCGCCGGCAGATCGCCCAGGCCAATCGCGCCTATCACGAGCTGGATGCGCCGGAGATCCCCGACGTCGACTACGACCGCCTGGTGCGCGAGCTGGAGGCGCTGGAGCGCGAGCATCCTGATCTCGCCCGTGCCGACAGCCCGACCCAGCAGGTCGGGGCACGCCCGTCCGGCCGCTTCGCCGAAGTCACCCATGCGGTACCGATGCTGTCGCTGTCCAACGCCTTCAGCGATGAGGAAGTGGCCGACTTCGTGCGCCGCATCGATGAGCGCCTGCGCCGCGGCACCCTGCGTTTTTCCGCCGAACCGAAGATGGACGGCCTGGCGATCAGCCTGCGTTACGAGGACGGTCATTTCGTGCTGGGCGCCACCCGGGGCGATGGCAGCACCGGTGAGGACGTGACTGCCAACCTGCGCGAGATCGGCGACATTCCCAAGCGCCTGAAAGGCAGGGACTGGCCGGATGTACTGGAAGTGCGCGGTGAGGTCTACATGGCCCGCGCCGACTTCGAGGCCTACAACGAGCGCGCGCGCCTGCACGGTGGCAAGGTGCTGGCCAATCCGCGCAATGCCGCGGCCGGTTCGCTGCGCCAGCTTGACCCGAAGATCAGCGCGCAGCGCAGGCTCAGTTTCTTCACCTACGGTACCGGTGAAGTGCAGGGCGGTGAGTTGCCCGATACGCACTCGGGCACGCTGGCGCAGCTTCGCGACTGGGGTTTCCCGGTCAGCGACCTGTGCAAGGTGGTGGAAGGCAGGGACGGTCTGCTGGCGTACTACCGTGACATCGGCGAGCGTCGCGACGGCCTGGCATTCGACATTGATGGCGTGGTCTACAAGCTCGATGACCGCGCTGGCCAGCAGGCCATGGGCTTCGTGTCGCGCGCACCACGCTGGGCCATCGCGCACAAGTTCCCGGCGCAGGAACAGAGCACTACGCTGGAGGCCATCGAAATCCAGATCGGCCGCACCGGTGCCGCCACCCCGGTGGCGCGCCTTGCGCCGGTCGCGGTGGCCGGTGTGATCGTCTCCAATGCCACCCTGCACAACGCCGACCAGATCGCGCGCCTGGATGTGCGCGTGGGCGACAGCGTGATCGTGCGCCGTGCCGGCGATGTGATTCCGGAAGTGGTCAGCGTCATTCTCGACCGCCGTCCCGCCGGCACCACGCCCTGGCAGATGCCGACCAGCTGCCCGGTGTGCGGCTCGGAGATCGTGCGCGAGGAAGGGGCTGCTGCCTGGCGTTGTTCGGGCGAGCTGTCCTGCCCGGCGCAGCGCAAGGAGGCCATCGCCCACTTCGCCTCGCGACGGGCGATGGATATCGACGGCCTTGGCGACAAGTACATCGAAACCCTGGTGGACGCCGGCATCGTCAGGAGCGTGGCTGATCTGTACCGCCTCACCCGCGACCAGCTGCTGCACCTGAAGCTGGTGCTGGATGCTGAAGATCCTTCCGCGCTCGCGGCCAGCCTGAAACTGCACCTGCCGGCAGAGGGCAGTGGCGCGGTGCTCAACGCTGTGTTGAAGCTGGATGGCAACGATGCGGGGTGGCGCGCGCAGGCATTGGCGCAGCCGGCAGCCTTCGAATGGAACACCAGGAAGATCGCGACCAAGTGGGCTGACAACCTGATCGCTGCGATCGATGCCAGCCGTGATGCGACGCTGGAGCGACTGCTGTTCGCACTGGGCATCGAGCACGTCGGCGAGAGCACCGCCAAGGCACTGGCACAGTGGTTTGGCGATCTGGCGTTGATCCGCCGCCTGCCGTGGCCGTTGTTCAAGCGCGTGCCCGACATCGGTGGCGAAGTGGCGCGCTCGCTGGGCCACTTCTTCGAACAGGAGGGCAACCAACAGGCCATCGATGCGCTGCTGCAGGTGGGGCAGGTGCGCATCAGCGACGTGCACCCGCCAAGTGCAAAGCTGCGCGAGGGGCTGGACCTTCCCCAGCTGCTGGTCGAAGCGGAGATTCCCGGCATTACCCGCCTGCGCGCGGAGAAGCTGGTGGCCGCACTGCCCAGCGCGCAGGCGGTGCTGGACGCCGAGCACGGCCAGTTCGTCAACGCCGGCCTGCCCGATGACACCGCGCGCGGCGTCGCTGACTGGCTGGACAGCGAGGGCCATGGCGCGATGTTGCTGGCCGCCGAAGTGGAGATGAAGCACATCCTGGCCAGTGCGCCGGCCCTGGCCGAAGTGGTGGCCGGTCCGCTGGACGGGCAGACGGTGGTGCTTACCGGCACGCTGGCCCACCTCAATCGCGATACCGCCAAGGAGCGCCTGGAGGCGCTGGGCGCCAAGGTATCCGGCAGCGTGTCGAAGAAGACCAGTTTCGTGGTGGCCGGCACCGAGGCGGGTTCAAAGCTGGACAAGGCGCAATCGCTGGGCGTTCCGGTGTGGGATGAAGAGCGCCTGCTGGCCTACCTGGCCGAACACGAGTGATGAACCGGCCGGGTGCGCAGGCACCCGGCACGCAACCGCAAAGGAACACTGATGCAGACCGCTCCGCTGGATTTCCGCCTGGCCACCCGTGCCGACGAGGAACTGCTGATCGCGCTGATGCGCGATTTCTACGCCGAAGACAAGATCGAATTCGACGATGCGCGCGTGCGCCGTGGTGTCGATGCGCTGCTGGCCGATCCGCGCAACGGGGAAGTGCTGCTGTGGCTGGACGAGGCCGCGGCCGTCGTTGGCTATGCGGTGATCGCGATGGGCTTCAGCCTGGAGCAGGGCGGCCATTTCATGCTGCTCGACGAGCTCTACCTCAGCCACCGCGCGCGTGGCCGTGGCCGTGGCAAGCGGGCACTGGCCATCTGCGAACAACGCGCGCGCGGGCGCGGGGTCAGCCGGCTGCGGCTGGAGGTCAACCATCACAACGAACTGGCGCGCCGCCTGTACCTGGCCAGTGGCTACATCGATGACACGCGCGATCTGCTGACCCTGCCGCTGGACCATCCGCGCCCGGAGGGCATCCTGTGAGCGAGGCACTGCTGCGCAGCCTGCAACAGCGTGCCAGCCTCAATGCGCTGGTGCGACGCTTCTTTGCCGAGCGTGGCGTGCTGGAAGTGGAAACGCCGATCCTTTCCGTGGCCGGCAACACCGAGCCGAACATCGACAGCTTCCACACCGATTTCAGCGGCCACGTCGATGCGGGCGGACGCCGCCGCTGGCTGCGCACGTCGCCGGAGTTCCCGCTCAAGCGCCTGCTCGCTGCCGGCGTGGGCGACTGCTATGAGCTGGGCCGGGTGTTCCGCAATGGCGAAGCCGGTGGCCGCCACAATCCCGAGTTCACCATGCTGGAGTGGTATCGGGTTGGCTGGGACCACCATCGGTTGCTGCAAGAAACCGCGGAACTGGTGGGGCAGGCGTTGGCGCTGGTTGGCCGCAGCGCGACGCTGCGCGTGCTGAGCTATCGCGAACTGTTCCAGCAACAGGCCGGCGTGGACCCGTTCGATGCCGATGAGGGCCAACTGCGCGCCGCGCTGGGCGAGGTGCACATCGATCCGGTAGGCCTGACCCGCGATGATTGGCTGGATCTGTTGATGACCCACCGTATCCAACCGCACTTCGATGACACGGTCATGACCGTGGTCCACGACTGGCCCGCCAGCCAGGCGGCACTGGCGCGCATCCGCCCCGGCACACCGCCGCTGGCCGAGCGTTTCGAGCTGTACGTGGGCGCGGTGGAACTGGCCAATGGCTATAACGAACTGAACGATGCGGCTGAACAGCGCGCGCGTTTCCAGCATGACCTGCAGCGTCGCCATGCACGGGGGCAGGTACAGCCCGCGCTGGATGAAGCGTTGTTGCATGCACTGCCTGCAATGCCCGCCTGTGCCGGTGTTGCCGTTGGCATTGATCGCCTGCTGATGGCGATGCACCGCACACCGCGCATCGCCGACGTGCTTGCATTCGATTTCGCCCACGCATGAGCCGATTTCCGCTGGACCTGGCAGGCTGAACGAAAACACGCGTCTGCGCGCTTGATTCAGCAAGCACGATGATGCTCTTATCACAGCCGATACCGCACACTTGCGTCGTGGTTCATCCATTCATGGGGAAGGCTTTGGTCAAGTGGTTTGCGGTCGTAGCGGCACCGATGTACTCCGTGGCGATATGGGGTGGCCTGCTTCCGTCGACCGCATCGGCGCAGTCGCTTGGCTATGACAGCGAAGTGGTGACCTGCGAATCCCGCGACATGGGTTGGGTGCATTGCGACATCGATGTCAGCAACGGCGTTGACCTGATCCGCCAGTTGTCCAACAACAGCTGCATCCGTGGCAGCGAGTGGGGCACCGACCGCAGTGGCGTGTGGGTGACGCTGGGCTGCCGCGCGGAATTCCGTGCGCGCCCGGCAGAGAATGCTGCAGCGCCGCCGACCGAGGGTCGCAAGCGCCTGGTGCGGCGGGTGGTGCGCTGTGAGTCCAATGGTCGCCCGCAGAGCTGCCCGGTACGCTTGGACGGTGCGCCGGTACGGTTGCTGCGGCAGCTGTCGGTGCTGCCGTGCCGGGAAGGGCAGGGCTGGGGCTACAAGCGCAATGAGGTGTGGACCACCCGGGGTTGCCAGGGTGATTTCGAGGTGGCCGACGAGCAGGGTCGTTTCGTCGACATGCCGCGCCGGCTGACCTGCGAATCCAAGTCCAAGAAGCGCCGCTTCTGTGGCGCCAGCATCTCCACCAGCGCCACCCTCTCCAACCAGCTTTCCAGCACCCCGTGCGAGGAAGGCAGCACCTGGGGCTGGAACCGCAGCGGCATCTGGGTCGATGGCGGCTGCCGCGCCGAATTCTCGGTGAACTGACCCCGGACGGGGTCCATCCGTGCGTGGCGTGGCCCTACAATGGGGCCATGAATACCGCCACCGACCTCGACTACGCCCGCTACGACCACATCCGCCCGATCCTGTGGACCGGCGATGCCCTGCAACTGCTCGACCAGCGCAAGCTGCCGTTCGTGGTCGAGCATGTGGCCTGCCATGACAGCGATGAGGTGGCTGCCGCCATCCACGCCCTGACCGTGCGCGGTGCGCCGGCCATCGGCATCGCCGCCGCCTGGGGTGTGGTGCTGGCCGCACGTGATGTGCAGGCGGCCGATGGCGCGCATGCCCTGCAGCAGCTGGAACCGGCGCTGCAGCGGCTGAATGCCTCGCGCCCGACCGCGGTCAACCTGGCTTGGGCGCTGGCACGCATGCGACGTTGCCTGAGCGCTGCCGGTGCCGACTGGAAGGCGCTGCTGGAGGCTGAAGCGCAAGCGATCGCCGAAGAAGACCTGGCCGCGAACCGCCACATGGGCGCACTCGGTGCCGGCCTGATCGAGGCCGGCAGCGGCGTGTTGACCCATTGCAATACCGGCTCGCTGGCCACCGCCGGCTTCGGCACGGCGCTGGGCGTGATCCGCGCCGGCATGGCCCAGGACCGCATCGCCCGTGTGTTCGCAGGTGAGACCCGGCCGTGGTTGCAGGGTGCGCGCCTGACTGTATGGGAGCTGCAGCAGGACGGCATCGACGCGACGCTGATCGCCGACTCGGCCGCCTCGCACCTGATGAAGACCGGTGCGGTGCAGTGGGTGATCGTGGGCGCCGACCGCATCTGCGCCAATGGCGATACGGCCAACAAGATCGGCACCTACCAGCTGGCCATCGCGGCCCGCCACCACGGGGTGAAGTTCATGGTCGTGGCGCCGTCCTCGACGGTGGACATGGATACCGTGGACGGCAGCCAGATCGAGATCGAGCAGCGCGATCCGGGCGAACTGTACGGCGTGGGCGGCACCCGCACCGTGGCCGAGGGCATCGCCGCCTGGAACCCGGTGTTCGATGTCACCCCGGGCGAGCTGATCGATGCCATCGTGACCGAGCGGGGGGTGATCCTGAACCCGACCGCGGAGAACATGCGCGCTGCCTTCGGCGGCTGACGCGGGCAGGGGGCGGGTACCTTTCCGCTGGAAAGGGCTCCGACCCCGGCGTCCGGTAGTGCCGGCCGCTGGCCGGCAACCCCCTAAGTTCCTGATTTGTGCCGGTAAAATCACCGTAAAGGCAGGCGGAAAACGGCCCCGTGTGGTAGAATCCAGCGGTTGAATCGAGGTTCCGGCACGACCACCCCCGGGTGGATGCGCCGGACTGGACCGCTACCAGACAACGGAACCCGAATGGCAGAAACCGCCAAGGAAATCATCCAGGTCAACCTGGAAGACGAGATGCGCAAGAGCTACCTCGATTACGCCATGAGCGTGATCGTGGGGCGCGCGCTGCCAGATGCGCGCGATGGCCTCAAGCCGGTGCATCGTCGTGTGCTGTTTGCGATGAATGAACTCAACGCGCACAGCAACAAGCCCTACTTCAAGTCGGCACGTATCGTCGGTGACGTCATCGGTAAGTACCACCCGCATGGCGACCAGTCGGTGTACGACACGCTGGTGCGATTGGCACAGCCGTTCTCGCTGCGCTACATGCTGGTCGATGGCCAGGGTAACTTCGGTTCGGTCGACGGCGACTCCGCCGCGGCGATGCGATACACCGAGGCGCGCATGTCGCGGCTCGCGCATGAGCTGATGGCGGACATCGACAAGGAAACCGTCGATTTCCAGCCCAACTACGACGAAAAGGAACTGGAGCCGACGGTCATGCCGACCCGGTTCCCGAACCTGCTGGTCAATGGTTCGGCCGGTATTGCGGTGGGCATGGCGACCAACATTCCGCCGCACAACCTCACCGAATCGATCAATGCCTGCATCGCGCTGATCGACAATCCGGAAATCGATATCGACGGCCTGATGGAGTTCATCCCGGGCCCGGATTTCCCGACTGCGGGCATCATCAACGGCACCGCCGGCATCATCGCCGGTTACCGCACCGGCCGTGGCCGCGTGCGCATCCGTGCCAAGGCGGATGTCGAAGTGGCCGACAACGGCCGCGAATCGATCATCGTCACTGAAATTCCTTACCAGGTGAACAAGGCGCGTCTGATCGAGAAGATCGCCGAGCTGGTCAAGGAAAAGAAGATCGAAGGCATCAGCGAGCTGCGCGATGAGTCCGACAAGGACGGCATGCGCATCTACATCGAAATCAAGCGCGGCGAGTCGGCCGAGGTTGTGCTCAACAACCTCTACCAGCAGACCCAGATGGAGTCGGTGTTCGGCATCAACATGGTGGCGCTGGTCGACGGCCGCCCGCAGTTGATGAACCTCAAGCAGATGCTGGAGGCCTTCGTCCGCCACCGTCGCGAAGTGGTTACCCGCCGCACCGTGTTCGAGCTGCGCAAGGCGCGCGCCCGTGCCCACGTGCTGGAAGGCCTGACCGTTGCGCTGGCCAACATCGACGAGATGATCGAACTGATCAAGACCTCGCCGAACCCCACCGAGGCACGCGAGCGCATGCTTGCGCGCCTGTGGGAACCGGGCCTGGTCGGTTCGATGCTCGGCGCCGCCGGTGCCGAAGCCTCGCGTCCCGATGACCTGCCCAAGGGCGTGGGCCTGATCGAAGGCGGCTACCAGCTGACCGAGATCCAGGCGACCCAGATCCTGGAAATGCGCCTGCACCGCCTGACCGGGCTGGAGCAGGACCGCCTGACCGAGGAATACAAGCAGCTGCTGGAAGTGATCGCCGGGCTCATCCATATCCTGGAAGATCCCGATCGCCTGCTGCAGGTGATCCGCGAAGAGCTGATCAACGTGCGGGCCGAGTTCGGTGACGAGCGCCGTACCGAGATCCGCCACAGCGAAGAAGACCTGGACATCCTTGATCTGATCGCCCCGGAAGACGTGGTGGTCACCCTGTCGCATGCCGGTTACGTGAAGCGCCAGCCGGTCAGCGCCTATCGCGCCCAGCGTCGAGGCGGCCGTGGCCGCAGCGCGGCGTCGACCAAGGAAGAGGATTTCATCGAGCAGCTGTGGCTGGTCAACACGCACGACACGCTGCTGACCTTCACCAGTTCGGGCAAGGTGTTCTGGCTGCCGGTGTACCAGCTGCCTGAAGCCGGTTCCAATGCTCGCGGTCGCCCGATCATCAACTGGATCCCGCTGGAGCCGGGCGAACGCGTGCAGGCCGTGCTGCCGGTGCGCGAGTACGCCGATGGCCAGTTCGTGTTCTTCGCCACCAAGAACGGTACGGTCAAGAAGACCCCGCTGGGCGAGTTCGCCTTCCGTCTGGCCCGCGGCAAGATCGCGATCAACCTCGACGAGGGCGATGCGCTGGTCGGCGTCGGCCTGACCGATGGCGAGCGTGACATCCTGCTGTTCGCCTCCAACGGCAAGACCGTGCGCTTCGGTGAAGACAAGGTCCGCTCGATGGGTCGTACCGCTACCGGCGTGCGCGGCATCAGGATGCCGGCCGGCGAGGAAGTGGTCAGCCTGATCGTGGCCGAGAGTGCTGGCGGCATCGAGGACGAGAACGAGGACGACAACGGTGTCGAGGAGGCCGTCGCCAATGGCGATGCGCTGATCGAAGGTGCCGACGACGCCAACCTGCGTTACATCCTCACCGCCACCGAAAACGGCTACGGCAAGCGCACCCCGCTGCCGGACTACCCGCGCAAGGGTCGTGGCACGCAGGGCGTCATCGGCATCCAGACCACCGAGCGCAATGGCAAGCTGGTTGCCGCGGTGCTGATGGGTACCGACGATGAAGTCCTGCTGATCTCCGACGGCGGCACCCTGGTGCGTACCCGTGGCTCGGAAATCAGCCGCGTCGGCCGCAACACCCAGGGCGTGACCCTGATCCGCCTGTCCAAGGACGAGAAGCTGCAGGCGGTGGAGCGCATGGATGCCTCGATCGACGAGGACGAGGACGAGGTGGCCGCCGCCGCCCCGGCCACGACCGACGGCGCACCGGCTGCTGCCAGTAGCGAGGACGCCGCGCAGGAGTGATCCTGCCGCGATGCTGAGGTACCCGACGACGCCGGCCTTGTGCCGGCGTCGTCGTGTCTGCAGTCGAAAATACGCACGCACTTCACGGTGACGGTGGCATAAGGGCGCATGCTGCCCCCGGAGATCGACGATGTCCGCCACGCCGCAGTCTGCTTCCGCGCCTCCGCCCCGCCATCCTCTGGTTACCGTGCTGGCCCTGTTGCTGATCGTGCTCGGCCTGGTCATCGGCGGCCTTGGTGCGTGGCTGCTCAGCCTCGGTGGCTCCTGGTACTACGCCATCGCCGGCTTGGGCCTGCTGGTCTGCGGCATCCTGTTGTGGGGCAATCGGCGTAGCGGTGCACTGCTGTATGCACTGGTGTTCATCGGCAGCCTGCTGTGGACCTGGTGGGAGTCGGGCAGCGATTACTGGCGCTGGGTACCTCGGCTGGGCCTGGTGACCGCCCTCGGCATCGTCCTGGCATTGCTGGCGCCGACCCTGCAGGCGCCGGTGCCCAGGCGGCTGTCGCGCAGCGTGGCCGCTGTACTGATGCTGGTCTTCGTGGCCGCCTTCGGTCTCGCGTTCACCCCGCATGGCGTGGTCGACGGGCATCAGCCGTTCCCCGAGCCGGCGGTCGGCGCCGGGCTTGATCCCACCCGTGACACCACCGGCCTGCAGCCTGCCGACCAACCGGCCGAGGGTGACTGGCCGGCATGGGGGCGCAGCAATGCGGCCACCCGCTATTCGCCGCTGCAGCAGGTCACCCCGGAAAACGTGGGAACCCTGCAACTGGCGTGGCAGTTCCGCACGGGCGACCTGCCGAAGAAGCGCTGGGGTGCGGAAACCACGCCACTGAAGATCGGTGATCGGTTGTACCTGTGCACCGCACGCAATCAGTTGATCGCCCTCGATGCCGGCAGCGGCAAGGAGCTATGGCGTTTCGATCCGAAGGTGAAAGATGCGTCGATCCCGTACACGGCCGCCTGCCGTGGCGTGTCCTATTACGAGCTGCCCAGCGCGCCGACCCTCGCCGATGCCGCACTCGCTGATGTGGCTGCCGATCTCGCGCTGCCCGCACCGCCGCCGACTCGCACCCACCGGAGCGCGGCGCCAGGGAGCCGCTCAGCCTGCAGCGCACGCATCATCGAAGGCACGCTGGACGGTCGCCTGATCGCGGTGGACGCCGACAGCGGTCGCCCCTGCGCGAATTTCGGCAACAACGGCCAGGTCGACATCACCCTGGGCATGGGCGAGGTGCCGCCGGGTTACGTATCGATCACCTCGCCGCCGGCGATCGTCCGCGGTGTCATCGTCACCGGCCACCAGGTACTGGACGGCCAGCGCCGCGACGCGCCCTCCGGCGTCATCCAGGCCTACGACGCGATCAGCGGCAAGCTGCGCTGGGCGTGGGACATGGACCAGCCCGAGCGCAGCGGCCTGCCACCGCGCGAGCAGACCTACACACGTGGCACACCGAACATGTGGACCACCGCTACCGGCGATGAAGCACTGGGCCTGGTGTACCTGCCGATGGGCAATTCCGCAGGCGACTACTGGAGTGGCTCGCGCACCGAAAACCAGAACAGGTACGCGACCTCGCTGGTCGCCATCGATGTGGCTACCGGCAAGCCGGTCTGGCACTTCCAGGCCGTGCGCAAGGACGTCTGGGACTACGACCTGGGTTCGCAGGCCAGCCTGATCGACTACCCGACGGCATCGGGAAAGGTGCCGGCGATCCTGCTGCCCACCAAGCAGGGCGACATGTACATCCTCGACCGTCGCAATGGCCAGCTGCTGACCCCGGCCGAGGAGCGCAAGGTGCCACAGGGCGGCGTGGAGCCCGAGCAGCGTGCCGCCACCCAGCTGTTCTCGCTGTACCACACGCTGCGGCGCGACGACGCGCTGACCGAGCGCGACATGTGGGGCATCACCCCCATCGACCAGCTGGTCTGCCGAATCCAGTTCCGCAAGGCACATTACGAAGGGTTCTACACACCGCCCAGCAGCGATCACCACTCCATCGAATACCCCGGCTACAACGGTGGCTCGGACTGGGGCAGCGTGGCCATCGATACGCGGCGTGGCGTGATCGTGGCCAACTACAACGACATGCCCAACTACAACCGGCTGGTGCCGCGCGCCGAAGCCGACCGCAAGGGCTGGCTGCCGCGCGAGCAGATGCGCGCCGACAAGGGCGGTGCCGAAGGAGCAGGGGATCCGCAGGTCGGCACGCCCTATGGCATCGACGTCAACGCCGGTTGGCGGCTGCCGTTCACTGGCCTGCTGTGCAAGCAGCCGCCCTATGGCGGTATCCGTGCGATCGACCTGCGCAGCGGCAAGCTGCTGTGGGACCGGCCGTTCGGCAGCGCGCGTGGCAACGGCCCCTTCGGCATCCGCTCCGGCCTGCCCATTGAAATCGGCACGCCGAACAATGGCGGTTCGGTGGTGACTGCCAGCGGCCTGATCTTCATCGCCGCAGCGACCGACGACCTGCTGCGTGCCATCGACCTGAAGACCGGCAAGGAGCTGTGGCACACCAAGCTGCCAGCCGGTGGCCAGGCCAACCCGATGGTGTACGAGCAGGGCGGGCGGCAATACGTGGTCATCATGGCTGGCGGGCACCATTTCATGGAGACGCCGGCCGGGGATTACGTGATGGCGTATGCGTTGCCGGAATAGCGTCCGGCTCCGAGGCCGGCATGCGGGATGTGACCGCTGTCGCTGAAGTTGCGTGGGTGAGCGTGCAGGATCCATCATCGGAACAGGACGGGGCTGGCCAAGCCCCACGGAAGGAATCGCATGCTGAACTCAGAACGCCTGCCGGGGCGTGCCACCCGGTTGCTGGCTGGGCTGCTTCTGCTTGGCCCTTGCCTGTGGGCATCGGCACAGGCCTCGCCCCCGCCCACCGTACGCAAGCTGCCCAGCGGTGCCGAACTGATCGCCGGCGATGTGCGTTACCTGAGCCCCGCCTATGCGCCGTGCATGGCCAATGCGGGCACGGCGCTGGACGCTCGTCGTCGCTGTGTCGACGCTGAATTCAAGGCGCACGACGATGCGCTCAACGCCGCCTACAGCGCGGCGCGCTCCACGATGACGGCCAATGATCAGCAGGTACTGCGCGATCTGCAGCGGCAATGGCTGCGCCAGCGTGACCGTCGTTGCCCGGAAGGTGGCAATGCCGCTGCCCAACTGGATTCGCAGCAGTGCCGTATACACATGACTCTGCTGCGTGCCCGCCAGCTGCAGGCCGGTGGTGCGGCGGCCCTGGTTGCTGAAGCCAAGGCGGCCCCGGCACCCACGCAGGTCGCCGCTCATACCGCAGATGGCGAACCCGATAGGCAGGGCAGGATCGTCCTGCAGCCCGGCGAGGGCAGGATCACGCCTGCGCTGCAGGTGGTCTTCCAGGTGGCCGACTGCAGCGGCACCGATAACGTGATGACCTGTCAGGTGCGGAGCATGGGCGTGACCCGTGGCGGCCGCAAGGTGGCCGTCACGGACATGCAGCCACGCCTGACCCGCGCCGGTGCCAATACCCATGCTGCGGCCGCCGTGCTGCTGACCGCTTCTGACTTCAACGGCGATGGCTTGCCAGACCTGCAGGTATGGCAGGACAACAACGGTGTCTACAACGCTCCCGTCCACGCGTTCTACCTGTTTGATGCCAAGGGCAACCGCTATGTGCGTGCCAAGGCATTGGAAGCGGCCATCGGTGGACGTGACATCGACCATATCGACAACGGCCGGTTCGTACTGCGCGGCAAGGCAAGCCCGTGCGAGCGGGAAGACAAGGTCATCCAACTGCGCGGAACCGAACCACGCACGCTGCTGATGCGCCGCTATGACACCTGCAAGGGTCAGGTCCCTACTGAATCGGACCTGCTGAAGTAGGTCCTTCCCTGACGAATGGATGCGTTCCGGAACTGGAGAGCTGAAGGATGAGCGAAGGCTATGGAAAGGGTGGGTCAGGCTTCGGCCTGACCCGGGACCAGTCGGTCGAGATGATCGTCCGCACCTGTATCGACAATGGCGTTACCGACCACCGGCAGATTGCTTACGTGCTGGCTACAGCACAGCACGAATCGCGCAATTTCGCCGCGCCCGAGGAAGACTGGGGCAGGAAGCAGGCGGTGGATCTGCGCTACTTCGGCGGTGAAGAGTATTTCGGCCGGGGTTTTGCCCACCTTACCCACGTCAACAACTACGAGCGGCTGGGCGAGGCGCTGGGAATGGGCCGCGAGCTGGTCGAGCACCCGGAGCGGGCGGCCGAAGCGGAAATCGCCACCAAGGTGCTGGTGGTGGGGATGCGCGATGGCATGTTCGGCGTGCGGCTGTCCGACAACGTCAACGCCAGCCATGTCGACTACCGACAGGCGAGAGCCTCGGTCAATGGCGGTGAGTTGAACAACGACAGTCCCTATCCGGACGCCATCGCCACGCTGGCCACCGGATGGGAATCGCAGGTCGCCGGCCTGGTCCAGCGCGTTCAGCAGCCGGGCTTCCAGATGCCGGTGCCGATCCAGCAGGGGCCCGCTGGGGCGATGGACCTGCACCGTGGTGACGCCAACCAGAAGGTGCTGGAAGCACAGCAGTACCTGCAGCGGCTGGACATCCGCAACAACGCCAATGCCGCGATCAAGCCCGATGGGGACTTCGGTTCTTCCACCGAGCAGGCCGTGCGCCGCTTCCAGACCGAGCGGGGCATCAGTCCGGCCAATGGTCGCATCGACGATGCATTGCTGGAGCGCATGCGCACCGACACGCTGGCGGTCGATCCGGACTTCAAGCGCCGGACGGTGACCGATCTGACTGGGCCGCTGGCCGACGGTAACCTGCGCCCAGGTGAGAAGGGCGAGCCGGTGTTCGAGATGCGCCGCCAGCTGGAGGAGCTGGGGTACCTTGCCGAACCGAACCCACGTGCCGAGCGCGAGGCGCGCACGTTTGATGCCGGCATGCAGGCGGCCATGCGCAGTTTCCAGCAGGACTACGGCCTGCCCCTGCGCCCGGGCAACACCATCGATGAAGATGCGCGCCGGCAGTTGAACGATGCAGCGGTGGCGCGCGAGTTTGCCCCCACCACCGAATTCGACCGAGCAGAGAACTGGCCGCCACAGCGTCCGCCCTATACGCGGGCGGAGTTCCAGCCGGAGCAGGTACAGGCGCGGCAGCAGGCTGCGGCGAATCCACCGGTCGCTGGCCCGGCCACGCAGGAACCGCTGCCACAGCACAGTGGCGTGGATTCGCTGTCGCCCAGGGATGCAGCGTTGTTCGAGCGCATCCGCCAGGGAGTACCCGGAACCATCGGCGATGAGCACGTCGTGCAGGCCGTGCTGGAGTCCAAGCGCAACGGTATCGACGATGCCGGGCGCGTCGACCGGGTCATGATGGCCGGAGATCGCCTGTGGGTCGCCGGCTTGATTCCCGGTGAGCGCGCCAGTGTGGATACGGCGCAGCCCGCGCGCTCGATGGACGACATGGTGCGCGATCTGGCCGGTGACCATCGGCAGCGTGAGCAGCAACTCGCCCTCGACAGCCGCCAGCACGAGAACCGCGGGCCTTCATTGGCCTGAGCCGACAACAGCGACGTGCCCGTTGTGGGTCCGTCGCTGCTGCGGGGCAGCGTTGATCGAAGCGTTCGCAGCGGGTGGCTGCGCCAGTCGATTACGATGGCATGTCGTCACGCCCACGGAGGATCTGCCATCACCCTGTTGCGTCTGTCTGCCTCCTGTTTCGTCCGCCTCGGAAGCAGTGCTGGGCTGCTGCTTCTGATCGGCAGCGCCGTCACTGCCAGCGCGCAGGCGCCTATCAGTGCGATCGCAGAGTGGGAACTGCACGGCCGCTCCGAAGGCCTGGCCCGCCCCGACACCGTCTGCCAGGATTTCCTGCAGGCGATGGGACGAAAACCAGCCGAGCTGGAATACGTGGGCTGCACGCAGGACGACGATTCCTACATCCAGCCGATGGAAGCGCGGTATCGCGTCAGCGGTGCCTCGGCGGCGAAGATCGAAGCCTATCTGCAGCAGACCTTTGGCATGCCGTCATTGACATATGTATGTTGTGGCTGGAGCAGCGGCGCGCCTTATGTCTGGCATGAGCAGCCGGGCAGCGTGAAGTACCAGATCGGCATGGGCGTGGAATCGCTGCACCATCCGCGCACGCAGTGGAGCGCGATTCCCTACTTCACGGTAACCGTTGCGGTGAACCGCAAAGGCCCCTGATGGCGTACGCTTGAAACCAACCACTGGCGTACAAGGAATGACAACCATGCCCCCGATGCTGCTCCGTGTTGCTGCCATCACGCTTGCCCTGGCACTGAGCCAGGTCGCCACCGCCGCATCTCCCGAGCCGCTGCAGCTGCCGCAGGCCGAAGCGCTGACGTACTGGAAGCCGGTGGAGGGCACCTTCCGCCCACAACTCAATGTCGACCCCGGCCGTGTGCCGTTCGCGGAGGAGGTGACCGTGGCCTATTCGGTCAACAAGCGCGGCCGCACGTATGACGTAAAGGTGGTGGAGGCCAAGCCGTCGACGGCCTTCAGTGGCTGGGCGTTGAATGCGGTCAAGGCGATGCGCTTCACGGCAACGGACAGCAACACCGAGCGCACGCCGATCCGCAGCGAAATGACTGCACGCTGGGGCGGTGGCAAGTAGTGCGCTAGGCAGGTACCCGAACCATCTTTGCCATCAGGTGTTCGACCACGCCCGCCGGGTCCGCCGTGCGGCCTACGTGTGTGCTGGACATCTGCACCACCGAGCTGCGCTTGGCGGTCAGGAAATGGAAGCGCGCGCGCGCAGGCAGCTGCGCGATAGGGCCGGCGCCGGCATCGCCCCGGCAGATCGCCACGATGGCATCCAGCCACGGCTGCAGCGCTTCAATATCCAGCGCCGGCGCGAAGGCGTGCAGGCGCGCGGCATCGATCTCGATTGCCGCTTCCAGGTGCCGTGCGCCCGGGCAGGACACGATCACGCCGACGTTGATGAACTCCTCGCGTTCCACCCGCGGTACCACGCGGATGACGGCATAGTCATACGTGTGCAGCGTGGGCACGGATGGCCTCCTGCACGAACACCGCACGCACCTTCAGGCGATGCTTCAGGTAGTTGATGTAGCCCTGCCGGTAAGCCTGCGGGCTGTCGAAGGCCGGCTCATCAACCAGCCAGCTGTCCGGCACCAGGCCGACGATGCGCTCGATTTCCGCATCCGGCAGGCGCGCGGCCAGTTCGGCATCCACCTCGGCGATGCGGCTGGCGAACGACAGCAGCACGTGGTCGCGGATCAGCACGAAGGGCTTCTCGCAGGCATCGCCGGCGTTGGCCCAGTCGTGATGGAAGTACATCGCCGCGCCGTGGTCGATCAGATACAGCTTGCGATGCCACACCATCAGGTTCGGATTGCGCGTGGTGCGGTCGACGTTGCTGGTGAACGCATCGAACCAGACGATGCGCGAGGCCAGGTCAGCGTCCACCGGCATCGCCGCCGGGTCGTAGTTGATCGCGCCGGGCAGGTAATCCAGACCCAGGTTCAGGCCCTCGCTGGCGCGGATCAGGTCCTGGATCTCCGGGTCGGGCTCGGTGCGGGCGAATTCGCTGTCCAGCTCGACGAACAGGATCTCCGGAATCGGCAGGCCCACCGCGCGTGCCATCTCGCCTGCGATCAGCTCGGCGATCAGCGCCTTGGGCCCCTGGCCAGCGCCACGGAACTTGAGCACCGCCATACCGTCGTCGTCGGTCTCGACCACGGCAGGCAGCGAGCCACCTTCCCGCAAGGGGGTTATATAGCGGAGGGCATGGACGGTACGCATGGGTGCATTCTAGCGTGGCCCATGCTTGGGTTGCGCCGGGTGGTGCCCGGCGCTGTCCCTGACGTCAGTGCGACAACGCGCTGCGCTGCTGTTCCTGCACCTGCTGGCGCGTCTGTTCCTGCGAGGCGTGGTCGGCCTGGCGCTGGTTGACGAGGGCGAGGCTGTCCAGGCTTTCCTGCACCGGCCGCTGCGCGGCTTCGGCCGTGGCTGCCGATGCACGCAGCGACGCAGGATCATCCAGCGCGCCCTTCACCGCGAACACGTTCTGCGCCGCAGCGACATCGCCTGCCTGCCGGCTGAGCACCACATGATCCACGCGGTCCAGGCCGTTCTCGCGGGCCAGTACCAGCAGGCTTGCGCTCAGTCGTTCACTGGAGGCGTCGAAGCTGCGGCCGTTGGCGGCATCCAGCTCTGCCACCTTGCCGCGGATCTGATCGTGCAGGGCACGGTCGTTGCCACCCGCCAACGGCGCAGCCTGCGCTTCGGTCGGCACGGGTGTGGTTGCCTGTGCAGTGATGGGCACGTGGGCGTAGGTGCCCTCGGTGTGGTCGAAATAGTGCAGCGTGGACGGCGAGGTGCTGGTATCGAAGTAGGGCTGCCGTGGTGGAGTGCCTTTACCCAGAGAGAGACCGTTCTGTTCCAGCAGGCTTTCCTGCAGGCCGAGCTGTGCCATGTTCACCGACATCCGGCTGATGCCATCGGGTGCGGGGTTCTTGGCCTCTTCCTTGCAGGCGCGGCCGATGGCATCGGTGGCGTAGTAGTTCTGGTAATCCGAATTGCCGTTGGGACCCAGCCGCGACGACACACCTTCGTCGTAGTAGTGCTTGCCCATGCCCTCGATGTTGGCGGCAGTGGCGGTCATGCTCAGGTCTGCATTGAGCGTCAGGTCCGGATGCGCGGCATAGGTCATCGGCGGGCCGGGCTGCACGCGCACGAACTCCTCTGCACGGGTACTTGCTTTGTAGAGATCTTCCAGCGTGGCGTCCGGTTTGGCGGTCTTGACCATGCCGACCAGTGCATTCCAGCCCTCGATGTTCGCCGATGCCTCGTCGCGCCGGTTGGCTGCGAGCAGGGTGCCGATGGCCTGGGTGTAGTCGTGGGTCGAATCGCGCGCGGCAATGTCTGCAATATCGGATTCAAACTGCTCATAGGCCCGTTCGGTCGCTGCATCATTGAGCCCATGCTGGATCTCATGGCCCAGAACGAAGGTCAGCTCTGCAGCATCGTGTTTGTCCGGGGCTGCCAGCGTGGACAGACTGGATGCCGGCAGGCGGATGGCCTTTGCGCCGCTGACGTACTCGCCGCCCACATTGCTGTCGACGGGCAACAGCTCGAAGCGCTGCAGATGACCGGCGGTGATGGCCAAGTCGACCTGGGTTGCCAGCGCCGGAGAATTGGCAATGGCCTTGCGAAGGTTGTCGACCTGATCGGTCGTTACATCGGGTTTTCCTGCAAATTCGGTCAGGAGGCGTTCCGTATCCGCTGAAAGCGTAGGCATGGTGCGCTGCTCCTTACTGCACGGTGACAAGGCGGACGCAGGCATGCGCCGGCTCGCCAGACGGGGTCGGATTCTCAGCCATCGTGTCGACCTTGATGCTCAGGTTCGGGCGATCGAAACGGTCATGGATGACCCGGCCGTGCTCGCCGCGGATGGTGTCGCGCTTGAAGCCCGCAGCCTGCAGAGCCGAGGCGAACTGATTGAAGTCGACCTGGCAGATCGCCGTTGCGTTGGCTTTGCGGTCGGCGGTGGTGTCGATGAAATTGAGATCGAGACGCGCATCGGCGGCGCCAGCCTTCTTGACCTCGAGGCCGTAGCTCCACTCTGGAGTGAGCGTGCCACCGTAGCCGAAATGACCTGGGCCGAAACTCTGCGCGGGCGCCTGCATGGCCTGCGATACCCGTTCAAGGGTCAGTTCACGGGTGGAGGTGGTGTCCTTGATCAGATCCAGCAGGCGCAAAAGAAGCTGATCTGCGGTGAGCGCAGACGGCGTTGCGGCGTCGGAGGCAGTCGATGCCATGGTAGCGGGTCCTTGAGAAGTCGACGAATGGTCAGTCGCGTGTGCGCAGGCGCAGAGCGAGGCCGCACTTAGGACGATCGTCCACGGCCGTGTGAATGCGTACCCAAGCATAAGCGTTCCCTGCATGTTGAGCGCTGACCCTAAAGTGGGCCAGGTGAATCACAGGTTAAATGCAATTGACGATTGCTGGCACCGGGGCCGGGCGCTTCGGATCTCAGGTGTTTGCTGCAAGCGGAGTTGCCACCGCCGGGCTCTCCCTGGCGGCGCGCAGTCGGCTCTGGATGCCATGGAATTTTCTTCACTTCCTCATTCCTTGAGAGGTGGCAGCATCCAGCCGTGAGTCGATCAAGCACTGGCGTGGCCTTGAATTGCAGGCCTCCCTGCCGTTTTCCCGCGACCGACACCCGCCAGCTTGTTTCCGGCACATTTGCGCAGCGTTGAACGTGGTCCTGCGAGGCCACTCCCCTCGGCAAGGAGGCCCGCGATGCACAGTCCTGTTCACGCGTATACCTACCGCATCAGCAACCAGCCTATCGCGCAGGCAGCGTGCGCTGGTGTTGGCAGACATGCTGAAGACGTTGCTGCGGTTCATGCAGCCTCAGACAGAATTCTTCCGTGAGTTGAGCACCGATGGTTGGCTCTGCATCCCGCAATGCGCAGAGCCACTACATGCATGCGAGTCGCCCCATGGCGCTGCTTCGTTCGCAGCACTGGGCGCGCATCTCGTCCACGATGTCCACGCAGGCTTCCGAGGTGCACGATGAGCAACGAATCGAGAGGAGCCCTGCCGCCCCTGGATCTGGATGATGCCAAGGCCGCGCAGATGATTGGCAAGCTGGTGCTGGTGGGCGTTACCCGTTTTGGCGGCGATGGCCAGGTGCAGGGGCTGGAGCAGTTTGCCGGCACCGTGCTGAGGGTCAGTGCCGAAGAAGGGCTGGTGCTGGCCGATGGCGATGACGGCCATGAGCGCTACCTGCCGCCCATGCTGGACCAGTACCTGCCGGCCGCGCCAGGCGAGTACCAGTTGCGTTCCAGCGGGGTGACGGTGATCGATCCCGATTATCTGTCCACCTGGGAGTTGCACGCGCGGCAGTAGGCGAAGGGCATCCAGAGGGGCCGGGCCAGGCAGGGCCACGCTTTGCAGGATGGGGCGACTAGCCCTTCCGGCCCATTTCCCGGTGGGCAGGGGGTGTTAGATTCGGCCCATGCCCGCCGTGCGGGTACCCAACTCACACCCCAGGGGAAAAGGATGCTCATCCGTCGTACCTCTCTGGCGGCGGCCGTTGCCGTTGCCACGCTCGGCCTGCTGGCCGCCGGCCCGGCCTTTGCCGACTACGCCAAGCCGCCGGAACACCTGCTCAAGGTGCTCAAGGCGCCGCCGCCGCCGGCACCGAACATCGACCCCAGCGGCCAGCGCCTGCTGCTGACCACCGCACAGACCTATCCGTCCATCACCCGCGTCGCCCAGCCGTACCTGAAGCTGGCTGGCGTGCGCCTGGAACCGAAGAACCGCAGCCGCCACGACACCCCCGGCGGCTATGGCATTCCGGCCTGTGTGGCCGACTTCACCCTGGTCGAGATCGTCAGCGGCAAGAGCACCAAGGTGAACCTGCCGCAGGGGTGCGCAGGTGGCGCACAGTGGTCGGCCGATGGCAGCCGTTTCGCCTTCCAGAATGCCGTCGATACCAGCGTGCAGCTGTGGGTGGGCGACGCCGCCACCGGCCAGGTGAAGCAGGTGCCGAACGTGCAGTTGAACCCCATCTTCGGCAGCACGGTGCAGTGGCTGGGCGGCAGCCAGAACCTGCTGGTGAAGCTGGTGCCGGCCAACCAGGGGCCGGCGCCGTCCAACGGCGGTACGCCCACCGGTCCGGACGCGCAGGAGTCGCTGGGCAGCAGTGGCGAGAGCAGCACCTATGAAGCGCGCGACACGCTGACCAGCGTGCACGACGAAAAGCTGTTCGCCTATTACGGTGCCTCGCAGCTGGCGGTGGTCGATGCCGCTGCCGGCAGCGTGCGCCCGGTTGGCCAGCCGGCGCTGTACAACGACGTCAACGCCGCACCCGATGGCGTGCATGTGCTGACCGAGACCCTGAAGGCGCCGTTCTCGCATGCGGTGACCTACCAGCGCTTCGCCAATGATGTGGCGGTGCTGGACCTGGCCAATGGCCGCAATACGGTTCTGGCGAGCCTGCCGCTGGCCGATCGCGTGCCGGTACACGGTGTGCCGGAAGGCCCGCGGGGTTACGACTGGCGCTCCACCGATCCGGCCACCCTGGTCTATGCCGAAGCGCTGGACAAGGGCGACTGGAAGGTGAGCGTGCCGCATCGCGATCGCGTGCTGATGCTGAAGGCCCCGTTCACCGGCAAGCCGGTGGAAATCGCCCGCACTGCACAGCGCTTCGAGGGATTTGCGTGGTCGGCCGACCCGGCCGTGTCGTTCCAGTTCGAGAACGACGAGAACCGCCACTGGATGCAGGCCCGCATCGTCGATGTGGACCAGCCGAAGAAGGAAGGTCGCCTGCTGTGGGACATGTCCAGCGATGAGCTGTACGGCAACCCGGGCAACCTGGTGTTCAAGCGCCTCCCCAGCGGTGCGCCGGTGGTGCGCCAGGAGGGCAACACCGTGTTCCTGCGCGGGCAGGGGGCGTCGCCGCAGGGCGACCGTCCGTTCCTGGATGCGCTCGATTTGGCTACGTTGAAGAGCGAACGTCTGTTCCGCAGTGATGCCGATGCGTACGAACAGTTCCTGGGGTTCAGCAATACACCGGGTCGCTTCCTGACCTGGCACCAGTCGGTGATGGACCCGCCGAACGCGTTCGTGCGTCTGCTCGGTGAGCGCATCAACGATGCCAAGGCCGGCGAGGCACAGTTCCAGTCCAAGCCTGCTGCGTTGACCAAGCTGGTCGACCCGACCCCGGAAGTGCGGCAGATCCAGAAGCGCCTGGTGACCTACAAGCGCGCCGATGGCGTGGACCTGTCGTTCACCCTGTACACGCCGCCGGGCTACAAGGAAGGCCAGCGCGTGCCGGCGATCCTGTATGCCTACCCGGCCGACTTCGCCAATGCCGCACAGGCCGGGCAGGTCTCCGGTTCGCAGCAGACGTTCACCCGTCTGCAGCCGTACCGCCTGATGCTGCTGGCCGGCTACGCGATCATCGACAACGCCTCGTTCCCGATCGTGGGTGACCCGAAGAACGCCTACGACACCTATCTGGAACAGCTGGAAGCCGACGCCAAGGCGGCGGTGGACAAGGCCGTGGAGCTGGGCGTGGTCGACCGCAACCGTATCGGCGTGACCGGCCACAGCCATGGTGGCCTGATGACCGCCAACCTGATCGCCCACACCAACCTGTTCAAGGCCGGCGTGGCGACCAGTGGCTCGTACAACAAGACCTTCACCCCGTTCGGCTTCCAGAACGAGCGTCGCTCGGTATGGCAGGCGCAGGATGTGTACCTGAAGGCCTCGCCGTTCTTCTACGCCGACAAGATCAAGCTGCCGCTGCTGCTGGTCCACGGCGAGGACGACGCCAACCCGGGCACCGAGCCGTTCCAGTCGCGCAAGCTGTACCAGGCGATCCGCGGCAATGGTGGTACCACCCGCCTGGTGATGCTGCCCAACGAGCCGCACTGGTACACCGCGCTGGAATCGAACGAGCAGCTGGTGTCGGAAATGCTGAATTGGTTCGACACCTACGTGAAGAACGCGAAGTAATCCGGCAAGGCCGCCCTCCGGGGCGGCCTTTCTGGTTCAGGCATCCAGTAGCGCCGAGCCATGACTGGTTGTTATGCACGAAGGCTGCATGTGCCACAGAATCCGCTTTCCAAGGAGCGTCATGAAGGCCTGGTTTCTCGTCGTCGTAGCCCTGTGTCCGGCCGCTATGGCTGCTGCAGCCGATGGGCCCATGCGCATCGACGTGGCCTACGATTGGTCCGGTTGGGGAGGTGTTTCAGAGCACTGGCTTATCGAGCGCGATGTACGTGGAATCACCACGCGTGTTCGTGTCACAGATTCGGCGGGAAGCCAGGAATTGCCCAAGCAGATATTGCCGGCTGCTGCGGTCGAAGCGTTCGAAGCGGCTATTGATGCTGCCCCGCTGTCCAAGGAGGCCACGATCAGTCTGATTGCGGGCCGCCTTGATCGCGCTGAGATGCTGGAGTTGGATCCGAAACTGCGGTCAATGCCGCCGGCATCGTGCACATTCGCCGATCAGCAGGCGTGGGCCCGCCGGACGTTGACTGTCCAGGGGCTGCAGCAGCGGGTGCAGCAGCACTTCAGGGGGGACGCGGTGGCGTGGACTGACGATTATCCGGTGATGTCGGTCACGGTGAAGCGCCAGGGCAAGCCTGACGTGGTGTTTCTGTCGAGATCGCAGAAGGCCTTGATGTTGCCATGGAAGCAGCTGTCTAGTGGGCAGGTGAATCAGCGATCACTGTCGCTCGCGCCGGATCAGTGGCGCCCCGCGCTGAGTGACGCGTTGACCCGGTTGCTGCCAGAGGGGGAGGCAACACGTGCCCGCTTCAAAAGCACCTGGCTGCAGCATCGCTTGAAACAGGAGCTTGAGCTGGAGGCATTGAAGTGCACGACCGGGCCATGAACAGGGGGGGGAGCTGCGAGGGCACAGCCGGGCCAGGTATCCCCCTGTGGGTGTTGCGTAACCATCTGTGATGCAGGCATGGATCGGCCACAAAGCTGCGGTACGCTGCGCATCTGATGTCCGCTACGGGTTCGCTCCATGAAGGCCTTCATCCTCGCCGTATCGCTGTCGATTTCCGTTGTCCCGGGCATTGCATTCGCCCAGCCGCTGCCGGCCGAGCTGGCAGCGTTGGGCATCACTGCCGGCATGCCCTACAGCAAGGCCAAGCGCCTTCTTGATGCCGCAGGATGGCAGGCCAGCCCGCCACGCGATGCGCCGGAAGTGTTGGACGGTTTCCCGGAAGTGGGCTGCCAGAAGGGCGGCAACAATTGCCGTAGCACCTTCGCCAAGGATGGGCAGCAGGTCGCTCTGCAGGTGGGAACCACGCTGGCGGGCCAACCCTTCGTGCAGGGCGGCCGCTGAGCACGACGGGCACTCAGCCCAGCGGCAGGTTCTCCAGCGCACGCGACATCCGGTCATGCAGGTCGCGCACGCGTTCGGCCTTGGCATCCACGCGGCGCTCATCGCCGAAGCTGCGGACATAGGCGCATGCAGCGAAGCCGGCGCTTTCCCTTTCGTACTCGGCGACCCACGCCAGGCGGTCGGGGTTGCTGGCCTGCTGGGCCGACCAGGCCGCCACCGGCGGACGGATGTGCGCGATGAAGCCAAGCCGCCACGGTTTGGGTGTCAGCCGCGCACGGAAGCAATGCTGCAGCGTGCACATGCGTGCATACAACGTGTCGGTGCCCAATGCCTTGAAGAAGGCATGCACCTGCGCATCCTGTGGTTCGAACGTGGCATGCATCGCCAGTATGCGCAGCCCGGCCGGGGTGCGGTAAGCGCGCAGGTGCCAGTCGGGGTGGTGCTCGACGAATGCCTGCACGCGCTGCAGTGCGATGCCCTCGACGCCGCCGGACCGGGCCAGCCGTCGATTGCGCCGCCCCGACAGGATCTGGTTGACCACCACCATGGCAATGCCGCCGGCCGCCAGGCCGATGTTGAAGTTGCCCAGCGCACCGCCGATCAGCGCACCGGCCGCCAGCAGCCCCAGCGCACCGAGCAGCGGCAATGCGCAGCCTGACGGAGTGGACGCGTGGTCGATATCCGCAAACAGTACGTCCGGGGTGTTCAGGCACAGCGCGCCGTAGCTGTTGCGGGTAACGATGACGTCATCGCTGCGCTGCACGATCTGCTCGCGGATCGGGATGCCTTCCACACCGTAGTTGGTTCGTCGCTCGCGACGCGGCACGGCCTGGCCGCTGAGGATGGCATCGAGCGCTTCGCGCGCACGTGCATCGGCATGGGCCTGCGCGGCATCCTGGTCGTCGTCGGACCAGCCGAACCGGCGTACCACCAGCGGGCGGCCCCTGTACCTGTCCTGCAGACGGGCTTCGGCCCAGTAGGCTGGAACGATCATCATCCTGTCTTCCCCTTGCTTCCATGGCAGCCGCTCGCCGCGAGTCTGGCACAGCAGGGGAGGGCGTTGCACGATACGGCAGCGCATGCGATGACGCGGTGGTAGATTGCGCGCTTCGCGTGCACTCCACCAAGGACGGAGCCATGTTCGTGTCATTGCGTTGCCTGCTTGCCCTGGCCCTCGGCGGGGTGATCGGCACTGCCCAGGCGGCCGCGCCGGGACCGGAAATCCTGACCGCTGATGCCACCCGTTTCTACGCGCTGTACGAGGCCGCTGGCGGCAAGCCCAGCGTGGCCCAGCTTGAGCAGTACCTGGCACAGGGCACGCCGAGCCTGGCCCAGTTCGCCAAGCTGCGCCGGGTGACCGCCCAGCGCATGGCCGAAGCGATGGCGCGCGACCCTGCGCTGTACGCCAATGGACGGGCCTGCCTGGCGGAGTTGCCGGCGGTGCGGCAGCGACTGGTGCAGGTGTTCGCCAATCTGCAGGCGATCTATCCGCAGGCGAAGTTTCCGCCGGTGGCGATCGTGGTGGGGCGCGGCAAGCCGGTGGGCATGACGTACCCCGATGGCGTGGTGATCGGCCTGGAAGCACTGTGCGCGGCCGATTTCATGAACGCCAACGCGCAGGACCGCTTCGTGCACGTGATCGCGCATGAGTACGTGCATATCCAGCAGACCGGCGTGAGCGAGTACGAAGCAGGCGACCCGCAGGCGACGGTGCTGCGCGAGTCGCTGGGCGAGGGGATCGCCGAGTTCATCGCCGAGCTGATTTCCGGCAACGTTGGCAATGGCCGGCATGCCGGCTGGACGCGGGGCAGGGAAGTGCATATCGAAAGTGCCTTCGCGCTGGACGTGGACAGCACCGATCTGACGCCCTGGCTGTACAACTACACGCCGGGTTCGCAGGAGCCCTATGATCTGGGTTACTGGGTGGGCTACCGCATCGCCAAGGCGTATTACCTGCAGGCCGGCAACAAGCGCGATGCCGTGCGCGCGCTGATCCAGCAGAAGGACGCCAAAGCGATCCTGCAGGCCAGTGCCTGGACGCCGGGCATGTGGATGCCGGCGAAGGTGACGGGTGTGGCGGCAAGGGCGGCTGCATCGGCCAAGTGACCATTGGCAGGCCGCGCTAGACTGCCCAGGTCGACAACGGAGGATGCTCATGCGCAGGAGGACTTCACTGGCCTGGCTGCTGGCCGGATCGCTCATGGCGGGGCTGGCCACGCCAGCGTTGGTGCAGGCGGCCAGCAATCCATTGCTGACCAAGCCAGTGGAGCAGGTGCAGCCAGATGAAGTGCGCTTCATGCAGCAGCGTCTGTCCGATTGGCCGCAGCTGCAGAAGTACCGCGCAGCCAATGCTGCATTGCCCGCGCCACGGGACGGCCAGTCACGCGTGGTGTTCTTCGGCGATTCGATCACCGAAGGCTGGGGCAAGGAAGGCAGCAGCACGTTCTTCCCCGGCAAGGGTTACCTCAATCGCGGCATCAGCGGGCAGACCACCGCACAGATGCTGGTGCGCTTTTCTCAGGATGTGCTGGCGCTGCGCCCGAATGTGGTGGTGATCCTGGCCGGCACCAATGACATCGCCGGGAACACCGGCCCGGCCACGCAGGCGATGATCGAGGACAACCTGCGGGCCATGCTGGATCTGGCCAAAGCGCATGGCATTGCGGTGGTGCTGGCGTCGGTGTTGCCGGTCAGCGAGTACCCGTGGATGCCGGGCATAGCACCTGCGCCCAAGGTGCGTGCATTGAATGCTGCGTTGAAGCGGCAGGCCGATGCGCGCGGGCTGGTCTATCTGGACTACCACACGCCGATGGCCAACCGTGCCGGCGGACTGGATGCGCAGTTGGCAACCGATGGCGTGCATCCGACGGCGAAGGGTTATGCGCTGATGGCACCGCTGGCCGAGGCGGCGATCAAGCGCGCGCAGGCGAACGTGCCCAAGCGCTGAGATTGGAGTAGTGCCGGCCGCTGGCCGGCAACCTCGATCTGCATACCGAACGGATTACCGGCCAGCGGCCGGCACTACCCTATCGCCAGTTCCGCCAGAAGCCACTCACAGAAACGCATCACCAATGGACGCGGCGCCGCTGCGATAGAGTGTCCACCGAGCCGGCCGCGCACGGTGGCCGCCAGGGACGACGAGGCAGGGAATGCAGAACGGAATCGGCAGCAGGCTGCGCTTGGCCGGCGTGGCCACGGTACTGATGTTTGCAGGTCAGGCGAGCGCCCTTGCCGCGCCTGCAGCGTCACCGGTCACACGTGAGGCGGTGGCCGGCATTTCCCTGAGCGAATGGACCGCGCGTTGGTGGCGCTGGGCTGACGAGCAGAGGGTTGCGCCTTACCTGGATCCCGATGGTCGCCTGTGCGAACTGGGGCAGGAGGGGCCGGTCTGGAACCTGGCAGGAACCAATGGCCGCTTCCAGCCACGCAGGCAGTGCGTGGTGCCCGAAGGCAGGCACCTGTTGCTGCCCATCATCAACATGGCCAGCTACCAGACCGGGGAAGACGTCTCCTGCGAGGAGCTGCAGGCCGGCGCGGCGATCAACAACGACCATCTTGTCAGCGCTGTGGTGCTGCTGGACGGGCAGCCGTTGGGTGACGTGCGCCTGCACCGGGTGAAGAGCGAAGGTTGCTTCCGCATGGATCCGGATGACGACGACTCGAGATTGGCTGCGGCCGACGGCTACTGGCTGATGCTCAAGCCACTGACGCCCGGTCGGCACACCGTGAGCGTCGGCGCCAACTATGGTGCGCCCGAAGGTGGCGCGTACAGCCAGATGCGGCAGACCTTCGAGTATGTGCTGCATGTGGGTGGCCGCACGCAGATCACCTTCGTGACCCCCATGATGGTGGAGGCGTCTGCCCCCTGATCCGCGTGGCAGGGGTCAATCATGGTCCTGCTTCAACGCCAGATCGGCAGCCAGCAGCGCCTCCGCTGCCGCACTCAGGGCCGGCGAGGGCGGAGCAACCACGCCGATCGATTCCATCATCTGTGGCATGCCGACGAACTGACGTGCGCGGCGGTCGTAGATGCCGGTGATCAGCAGTGCACGCGTGGCGGTTTTCTGCTCCGGGCCGATCAGTACGCGCTGCTCCATGATGCCGCGTGTGCCGACCCAGCCGATCAGTCGCGTTTCCAGGGTGAAGCGCTGGAACGGCTTCAGCTCGCGCCGGAACTGGATGGTGCCGGCGCCAACAATCGGCGCCCACTTCTCACGCAGCGCCACCTTGCCCAGGCCCATGCGCAGGATCAGGTCCAGCCGGCCCAGGTCGAAGATGTTCCAGTAGCGGCCGTTGGTCATGTGCAGGTTGCTGTCCAGGTCGTTGGGCAGCACCCGGAACTGCAGGCGGGAGACGCCGAACGGGGCCTCCAGCTTCGGACGGAATAGGCTGCACAGCAGCAGGTGGAGCAGGCGGAACCAGAGATTCATGGTTATGACGACTGTTATAGAACGGGCGATACGCTAGTCTATGACGACTGTCTTAGCAAGGAGCCGGCCGTGAGCCCGCGATCATCCGATGCCCCCCAGCGTGTGATCGATGCCGCAGCGCAGATGCTCGCGCGTGTGGGCCTCAACGCGACCAGCATCCGCGAAGTGACCAAACTGGCTGATGCGCCGCTCGGGTCCACGTATCACCACTTCCCGGGCGGCAAGCAGGAATTGTTGGCACGGGCCACCACGATGGCCGGCGACAAGGTGGAGGCGCTGCTGATCGAACTGCTGAAGGGCGGCGCGGTGCAGGGGTTGCAGCAGTTCCTGGCGCTGTGGCGCGAGCGCCTGCTGCGCACCGGTTTTCGTGCCGGCTGCCCGGTGCTGGCGGCAGCCGTCGAGGAGCCGGTGGAGGCCCTGCCGAGCCAGCCACGTGCGGCGGCCGCCGAGGTGTTTGCCCGCTGGCAGGGGCACCTGGCTGAGGCGTTCGTCGCCGATGGGCACGCGCCTGCCCAGGCGACCGGCCTGGCCAGCCTGGTGATTGCCAGTGTGGAAGGCGCAGTGGCGATGAGCCGCGCACTGCAGGACATCGCCCCGTTCGACCAGGTGGCTGCGCAGCTGTTGAAGGCAGCCGCACCGCCTGCTTGAGCGGCGCGCGGACTACTTGAAGAACATGTAGACCCACCCGGCAAACATGGGCACCAGCACAGCGATACTGGATGCCACCAGCCAGCGTACATAGCGGCTGGCCGCATCGGCCCCTTGCCGTTTCAGTGCCCAGGCATGCACAGGCAAGACCAGCAGGGCCTGCAGGAACAAGGCCGCCATTGCGCCAAGCCAAAGTGGAAACACGCCCAGGCAGCCGTCACTCATGCAATAGGTCGCGAACCACGACCCCCAGCCTGCCAGGCCGATCATCGGCAGGAACATGACGATGGCAACAGGGCGGGTGAACTGGGACGCTTGCATGCAGGAGCCGATCCGTTCCGTGGCTGCCCAGAATATAGGATCCACGCCGGACTGCGGTTGCCGTGGATCGGGCGGGAACTGGATGGGACGTGGCCTGTAGACGCGGCGCCACGGCAGGGTAGAATCCGGCCAGCGCAGCCCGCGCGTGCCTGGCAAGGATGTCTGCATGCTGCACCACCTCTCGTTGGGTGTCCGCGATCTCGAGCGTGCAGGTCGCTTTTACGATGCCGTTCTTGCAGCACTCGGTTACCGCCGCGTTTTCGAAGACGACACTGCGATCGGCTATGGCCTGGTCGAGGATGAAGACCTGTTGTGCCTGAAGCTGCGCGACGATGCGGTTGCGCCGGGACCTGGCTTCCATCTGGCGTTGACGGCAACCTCGCGCGACGCCGTTGATCGGTTCCATCATGCGGCCTTGGCCACTGGAGGCCAGGACAACGGACCTGCCGGTCTGCGCCCGGACTATGGCGAGCGCTACTACGCTGCGTTCGTGATCGATCCAGATGGCCATCGCATCGAGGCGGTGACCAAGGCGGCGGCATGAAACACGGACGCCAGCCCGTTTCGATGACGGGCAGCCGCAGCGGCGAAGCGATGCGTGCACGTCGGCAGCTGCAGCATCGTGGCTGGCCGCGGCTGCAGATGGCCGTGATTGTCGTGCTGACCGGTGCCGCCGGATTCCTCGCCTCGCACGTGCTGCGCCTGGCAGGCATGGACGCGATGCTGCTGCGCTATCCGCTGGCCGTGCTGATCGCCTATGGCGTGTTCCTGCTGCTGATGTGGGTCTGGATCCGGTGGCGCTGGGATGCAGTGGCCGATGGGTTGGGGTCCGCGCCCGGCGGCGGTGACAGCCAAGCACCGCCGTGGACCGGCAGCGGCGGGCATTCCGGCGGTGGTGGCGCGTCCGCCTCCTGGGGCGAAGCCGCAGCGTCCTCCAGCGCGAGCGCCGACAGCGCATCGTTGCTGGACGTGGCCGACGGCGACGCAGGCCTGCCGTTGCTGGCCATTCTCGGCATCATGGCGCTGGTGGCTACAGTGCTCGTGGCCAGTGTCTGGGTGGTCTGGTCGGCGCCGGTGCTGATGGCCGAGCTGCTGGTGGATGCGGCCATCGCCGGGGGTCTGTACAAGCGGATGCAGGGCATGCAGGCACAGGGGTGGTGGCGGCTGTGCCTGTCCCATACGATCTGGCCGCTACTGGGCCTGCTGGTGTTTTTCGCCGGGCTGGGCTGGCTTGCGCAGCAGTTGGCGCCGGATGCGGTCAGCCTGATGCAGGTATTCAAGGCGTTGTAACAGGATCTGCCACGACGTTTAATATCAATCACACGCAAGGAGAAGCGCATGGATGTCGCTGCACGCAGGAACAGGAAGTTTGTTCGTTGGCTGATGGTGGCGATGCTCGCCCTGTTGATGCCCTTCGCGGTGCTGGCCCAGTCCGGGCCTACGGCCACCCCGCCCACAACAGATGCGGCCGCCGAAGAAGCCCAGTGCCGCGCCTGCACCTATGAACGCATCGGGCACAAGGTCGACATCGGCCTGGTGACCGTGGTGTCGCTGCTGGTGGCCGGCCTGCTGGCGGCCATTTCCCGCGAATGGGGGACGACCTCGCAGCGCTGGACCTGCCGCACGATGGCCCTGCTGCTGGTGGGCATCGGGGTGGCCCTGCTGTGGTGGGCGGGCAGCATCATCTACCTGGGCTACAACCCGTGGCAGGAGGACGCCGCTCCGCTGGATGCCGCGTTGGCCTCTACACTGCTCAGCACGTCGCCGAAGTGGCTGGCAGGGCTGTTGATGATGGGTTTCGCGCCAACCGTGTGGCGGCGCAGCGAGCGCCTGCCGTCCTGGCGCATTGCATGATCCATGGGGCGCCGGGCGATGCCCGGCGCTCCCCTTGTGAATCAGTCGAAGCGCCAGTGCACGCCTGCATACACGCCGCGGCCTTCGCCGGGCGTCGAGCGCGCCACGTCCTTGCCGGCATCGTTGTAACCGGGGGTGACGGTGGCGGCGTAGTGGCGGTCAGCGATGTTGCGCATCTCCGCCCACAGCTGCCAGCGGCCGCCCGGTGCGTCGTAACCGATGCGACTGCCGAAGATGACGTGGCTGTCCGCCCAATAGCTGTTGGCGTAGTCCACCGCGATGCGTGAGGCGTACTCGGTGTTCAGTGCGGTATACAGGCCCGAGGCGTGGTCGAAGCGCAGTTCGGCCTGGTAAGCGTGGCGCGGCAGGCCGGGCAGGCGGTTGCTGCCGAAGCGCGTGTCATGGCGATAGCGGAAATCGCTGAAGGTGTACGCCTGGCGCAACGACAGACGGCCCGGTGCAGCCTGCCACAAGGTGCTATCCAGACCGGTTTCGATGCCACGGTGCACGGTGGGGCTGGCGTTGTTCTCAGCGATGAACAGGTTCGGCACCGGCTGCAGTTCCACGCTCAGCAGCTCGTGGTTCACGTGCGCGTAGTAGCCGGTCAATTCCCAACGACCCAGCGCCGCTTCACCGCGTGCGCCCAGTTCCAGCGTGGTGGCGGTCTGGTTCTGCATCGGCACCGGCGCACGCTGGCGGCCGGTGGAAGGACCATTGCCCGCGCCGAAGTACTGGTTCGAGCCCCAGATCATCGACCACGGGTGCGGCGCTTCCACTGAGCGGCTGAGGTTGCCGAACCACTGCGTCTGCGGCGTCTGCTGCCAGGTGAAGCCCAGCCGCGGCGCGTAGTCCCAGTCGTGGTCGCGCAGGCGGCCGCCGCTGCTCGGCCACGTGACCTGCACATCGCGGCGGGTGTTGATCAGTGCAAAACCGGTCTGTACGCGCAGGCGATCATTCACGGCCAGGTTGTTGCCGATGTGCAGCGTGCTGTCGGTGCCGTGGTGGCGGAAGTCGCGCGTGCGGGTGCCGGCGGCATAACCGTTGTTGGCAAAGCGCAGCGACTCGCGCACATCGGCATCCAGGTCGTGGGTAATGCGCAGCCCGATGGTGGTCTCGCTGTCCAAACCGAACAGCGTGTGCCGGCGACGGTAGTCCAGCGTGGCATTGAGGTTGGCGTAGTCCAGCTGCTGGCGGTACAGGCTCTCGTTCAAGTCCATCGGGTATTTGTGATAGACCAGCCCGGCCTGCAGCGAGGAATCCTCGTCGATCTGCAGGGTGGTGAGATTGCCCACCCAGGTGCTGCCCGGCTGCGGACGGCGCGCATCGATGGCCAGGTTGGCCGCGTTCGCCGCGCGCGGATCATTGCGGATCTGCTCGCGGGTCAGGCGCCCGGGTGTCTCGTGGTTGGTTTCGCGGTAGCGCACGAAGAAGCGGGTCTGCAGATCGGGGGTGATCTGCCAGCCGATGTTGGCCATCGCGCCCTTGCCATCGCCAGCCGCATGGCGCTGGTAGCCATCGAATCCGGTATCGGTATAGGCCAGGAAGTAGTCGACATCGCCGCTGACGCCGCCCCAGCTGATCCCGCGCTTCTGGTAGCCGCGGCTGCCGGCTTCGTAGTGCAGCTGCACGCCCGCCGAGTCGCGACCGCTGCGGCTGATGTAGTCGATGGCTCCGCCCAGTGCCAGCGCGCCGCGTTCGAAGCCGTTGGCACCGCGCAGCACTTCCACGCGCGACAGCCACAACGGTTCCAGCAGTTCGTAAGGTGTGCCGCCCGGGCCGGTCAGTGGAAGGCCGTCGATCGACACCGCAATGCCGGAAGCATGTGCACCCGGGCCGCGGTTGATGCCCGAGCCGCGGATCGACACCTTGGTGCCTTCGTTGCCCGGCGACTGCGCGCTGATGCCGGGCTGGTAGGCCAACACGTCGGCGCTGCTGGACAGGCGGCTGTCCGCCTTGGCCACGTCGATCACGTTGCTGGCGCCCGGCACGCGCTTCAGCGCCTCGCGCGCCTGCGCGCTGGCATCGGCGGCAGTGACCTGCACCGCGTCCAGCGTGGTGGCCTGTGGGGCGGCGTGGGCGGTGGCGGACAGGCCAAGCAGGATGGCCAGCGACAGCAAGGAGGGGGCGGGGCGATGCGACAGGAAGGGCATGCGGACAGTCTGTAAACCAAAAAACAGGCGCGCAAGTTAACAGGTCGAGTGCGGTACGTCACCCCCGGCAGGCCGGGAATCGGCTACATCCCAGGAACAACTCGCCAGTAGTCCGGTTCTTGCGCTCAACCAGCGGCGCAGCGCACTTCCGGCAGGTCGCGGCAGTTGCGGCTTGCGTGGGCGTTGCCAGGGTTGGCTCCAGCCGTTCCAACGGTTCGGTGATCGGCCGAGTCTGCACTTCGCGGATCATCCGCAGTAGCTCGGCGCCGGGCACCAATGCGACGGGTTTGCCCGCCACGAAGGCTTGGGCATCACGGCTGAACTTGCCCGAGCTGACAACCATTGCCGCGTCCGCCTTGTGGTGCGCGAGCAGCCCGTACATCTCGCGCACGACCGCCACGCCTACCTGCTGCCGTCGCCATTGCTTGCATTGCACCAGCGTGCGCTTGCCGTTGCGTCGCAGGATCAGGTCGATGCCACCGTCCGCGCCGCCCAGTCCGGTTTCTTCGACTGCATAGCCTTGGCGCCGGAAGGCTTCGCCGACAAGAAGCTCGAAGTTTCGCCAGCCCGTCGTGGCCAGGCTTTCCAACCCGGTTCGGGTATCCAGCAGCTGGCGTCGCTTATAGGCGCCAGCCAAGGAAAACAAGGTGGCAAGCATGCAGATCGCCAACCAGGCCCAGGCAAATACCGGTTGGGCAAGAACCTGAAGGAGGATGTCGCCAGTGGGGGCAGTGACAGGTTGGCGCCAAGCCGGTAACAACCAGCGCAGAGTGGCGAAGCCGAGCCCGCCCACCGCTGCGTTGATGTACCACGGCCATGTGGCCATGACATCCAGAAGACTGTTGCGCCTGCGTCCCATGCATTTTTCTCCGACGTGCTCGCCATTGTTCAGTCGAGCCTTCCGATTGGTTTTCCGGTGTGCCCCACAGCAAATTCCAGTAGAAGAGGCTCGACTCTACAAAGCGGATTTCACCAGTGCTTTTGATTTGGCGTATAGCGTTTTGGCCATCTCAGCGTTACCGAGCGCAGCATGGCATTCGGCAAGGCTGTCCCAGGCGTTGGCCGAGGTGGGATACAGGGCCGCGTTGAGGGCGAAGACCTTCAGCGCGGGCCGGTTGCCCAGATTGTTGCGGATCGCGTAGCCGGTTGCATTGATGGCCCGCTCCAGTTCGTCGGATGCAATGCCACTGCTTTCGCTCAGCCACGCACGCAGATCACTTTCACCGCTGCTGTCGCCGATCAAGGCATAGCCGATCAAACGTTCGGACAGTGCTGCATGCGGAAACTCGCCTGGCGCAGCCACTGCCATCGTGCTTTCCACCAGCGTGCTCGACCAGACATTGCGGGCGCTGCCATTGGTCAGGTACACGAACACCCAGTAGCCGCTGGCCAGCGTGCCCTTGTAGGCCAGCCGCGCGCGCACGCGGGTGCCACCGTCGTGGCCGACCTGTGTGTAGCCATCGCTGCGGGTCGTATCCCAGCCGGTGGAGAAGAAGTTGCTGCCACCGCCGGTCAGTGTCTGTGGCTGCCACAGCGCTTCCAGCGTGGCAGTGCGCACCAGCTTGCCGGTCGCCAGTGCCTGCAGGAAACGGTTCATGTCGCCCACGGTGGTCTGCAGATCGGCGTGGCCCCAACCGTAGTTCGGCCATGGATCTTCATTGGCCGGCTGCAGCTGGCCGTCCTTGCCGATGTACGGCATTGCCGCGCGCTGCGCCGGCACGCTGGCTGCTCCCCACGAGGTGCTGGTCATTTTCAGCGGCTGCAGGATGCGTTCGCGTGCAATGACCGGATAGGGCTGGCGGTACTGCGCCTCCAGCAACGCAGTCAGCACCAGGTAGTTGGCCTGCGTGTACTGCACGCGGCTGCCGGTTCTGAACTGCAGCGGCGCCGAACCGGCCACCTTCAACGCAGCAGCAAGATCGGGTGCCACGCCCGGGTAGCCTTTGCTCACCCAGCGGTTGTCCACGCGGTCGTAGTATTCGCCGATGCCAGAGCTGTGGTTGAGGAAGTCACGCACGTGGATGGCCTGCCACGCGGTCGGCAGGTCCGGCACATAACGACTAACGGGGGCATCCAGATCCACCTTGCTCTGGTCCACCAGCTGCATCACCAGCGTGCTGGTCAGAAGCTTGGCCATCGACTGAGCAGCGAAGATGGTATCGACGGTGGTGGGCGCGTGGGTGGCCGGGTCGCGCTCACCGCTGGCGCCTTGGTAGAGCACCTGGCCGTTGTGTGCGACCAGCACCGCCTGGCCGGCGATGCCGTAGCGTTCGCAATTGGCCTGGAGCTGGCTGTTGAGCTGGGAAGCAAGATCTGGCGGAACATCCCGCGCCGAAGCGAACGGGGTGGCGAACAGGGCGCAGAGCAATGCAGCAGCGAGCGTGCGGTACATCGCGGTGATCCGTCAGCGGCGATGGCGCATCTTGGTCACGGCGGGGGATAGGGTCAAGCCAGGAGGGTTGTGCCGACCAAGGTCGGCATCCACCAGAGCGATGGCCATCAGGAAGAGCCGGCCAGCGGCCGGCACTACCCGGGTGCTGGGTCAGCCGAGGATTCCCGGCAGATCCAGACCCTTCTCCTTCGCGCACTCAATCGCGATCTCATACCCCGCATCGGCATGGCGCATCACGCCGGTGGCCGGGTCATTCCACAGCACGCGTGCAATGCGCTTGGCCGCCGCTTCAGTGCCATCGCAGACGATCACCATGCCGGCGTGCTGCGAGAAGCCCATGCCCACGCCGCCGCCGTGGTGCAGCGACACCCACGTCGCGCCACTGGCGGTGTTGAGCAGGGCATTCAGCAGCGGCCAGTCGGACACAGCATCGGAGCCGTCGGCCATGGCTTCGGTTTCGCGGTTCGGCGAGGCCACGCTGCCGCTGTCCAGGTGGTCGCGGCCGATCACCACCGGCGCCTTCAGTTCACCGTTGGCCACCATCTCGTTGAAGGCCAGGCCCAGTCGATCACGATCGCCCAGACCGACCCAGCAGATGCGCGCCGGCAGGCCCTGGAACTTGATCTTCTCGGCGGCCATGTCCAGCCAGCGGTGCAGATGCGGGTTGTCCGGAATCAGCTCCTTCACCTTGGCATCGGTCTTGGCGATGTCTTCCGGGTCGCCGCTCAGCGCCGCCCAACGGAACGGGCCGATGCCACGGCAGAACAGCGGCCGGATGTAGGCCGGCACGAACCCCGGGAAATCGAACGCATCCTCGACACCTTCTTCCAGCGCCATCTGCCGCAGATTGTTGCCGTAATCCACGGTAGGCACGCCCAGCGAGTGGAAACCGAGCATGGCGCGGATGTGGTTGGCCATCGACGCACGCGCGGCCTTTTCCACTTCCTTCGGGGCGGTCACGCGCTTGGCATCCCATTCTTCCACCGTCCAGCCCTGCGGCAGGTAACCGTTCACCGGGTCGTGGGCGGAGGTCTGGTCGGTCAACAGGTCCGGCTTCACACCGCGGATCAGCAGTTCGTCCAGCACGTCGGCAACGTTACCGAGCAGGCCCACCGACAGCGGCTTTTTGGCGGTGCACGATTCTTCGATCAGGCTCAGGGCCTCATCCAGATCGTCGGTCCAGGTATCCAAGTAGCCGGTACGCAGGCGCATTTCGATGCTGCTCTTGCGGCATTCCACTGCCAGGCAGGAGGCGCCGGCCATCACTGCGGCCAGCGGCTGCGCGCCACCCATCCCACCCAGACCGCCAGTGAACAGCCACTTGCCGGCCAGGCTGCCGTTGTAGTGCTGGCGGCCCATTTCCACGAAGGTCTCGTAGGTACCCTGCACGATGCCCTGCGCGCCGATGTAGATCCAGCTGCCGGCAGTCATCTGGCCATACATCGCCAGGCCCTTCTTATCCAGCTCGTTGAAGTGATCCCAGTTGGCCCAGCGCGGCACCAGGTTGGAGTTGGCGATCAGCACGCGCGGTGCATCGGCATGGGTGCGGAACACGCCCACTGGCTTGCCCGACTGCACCAGCAGCGTCTGGTCATCGTCCAGGCGCTTGAGGGTTTCGACGATGGCGTCGAAGCTCTCCCAATCGCGTGCGGCACGGCCGATGCCGCCGTACACCACCAGCTCCTGCGGCCGCTCGGCCACGTCCGGGTGCAGGTTGTTCATCAGCATGCGCAGCGGCGCTTCGGTGAGCCAGCTCTTGGCGGTGAGCGTGGTGCCGGTCGGTGCGGCAATGGTGCGGGACGGGTCGTTGCGGGTCATGCGGCGCTCCGGTTCGTAGCGAATTCAAGGCAGGCATTGAGCACCTGCGCCAGGGTGTGGCGCAGCGGTGCGGCGTGTTCGGGGTCGAGCGGGGTGGGCCAGCTGTGCTCGTCCACCTGGTCGGGTAGTGGTTCGTGCATGTAGCCGCGGCAGGCCAGTTCCATCTGCAGGCTGTGCACACCACCGGCAATGCTGCTGTAGTGGCGGGTGATCCAGCCGCCCTTGAAGCGGCCGTTGCGCACCTGGCTCATGCCGCTGAGCGCCAGCAGGTTCTCCACCACATCGCTCAGTGCGTTGTCGCAGGAGGTGTCCGGTGCACCGGACGGCCCGGCGGTGCCGAGATTGAACTGCGGCAACTCGCCCTCGAACAGGTGCGGGATGTGCGAACGGATCGAATGCGCGTCGTACACCACCACGGTGCCGTGGCGTGCACGCAGGCGTGCGATCTGCGTGGCCAGTGCGTTGTGGTACGGCGCGAAATACGTGTCGCGGCGCCGGGCAATCTCGGCGTCATCCGGCTCGCGGCCGGCGTGGTACAGCGGCTGGTTGTCGAAGGTGGTCAGCGGGCACAGGCCGGTGGTGTTTTGCCCCGGGTACAGCGACACGCCGCTGGGGTCGCGGTTGAGGTCGATCACCGAACGCGAGATTGCCGAGCGCACGGTGGTCGCGCCCATGCCGCGTGCGAAGTCGTACAGCTCATGCACCCACCAGTCGGCATCGCGGCGCGCCAGCCACGGCGAGTGGAAATCGCCGATCAGGTCATGCGGCAGCTCGCTGCCGGTGTGCGGGAAGCTGACGATCAGCGGCGCGTCGCCTTCGTGCACGGTCAGCCATTCGGGATGGCCGTTCATGCCTGCGGTTCGACCGTGGGCAACAGCTCGGCCAGACCCTTGGCCAATGCGCCGCTGCGGACCAGATCGGTTGCGATCACCATGTCCGGGTGGAAATAGCGGTCGTCCTGCAACATCGGCACCTGTGCACGCAGCGTGGCGCGCACGTTTTCCAGCGCCTTGCTGGAGCGCAGCGGCGCATGGAAGTCGCAGCCCTGCGCAGCGGCCAGCAGCTCGATACCGATTACGTTGGCTGCGTTCTCGGCCATCTGCATCAGGCGGCGCGCACCGTGCGCGGCCATCGACACGTGGTCTTCCTGGTTGGCCGAGGTGGGAATCGAATCGACGCTGGCGGGGTAGGCGCGCTGCTTGTTTTCCGAGACCAGCGCAGCGGCGGTCACCTGCGGAATCATGAAGCCGGAGTTCAAGCCCGGGCGCGGGGTCAGGAAGGCTGGCAGGCCGGACAGCGCAGGGTCGACCAGCATCGCCAGGCGGCGCTCGCTGATCGAACCGATTTCGCACACAGCCATCGCCAGCATGTCGGCGGCGAAGGCCACCGGCTCGGCGTGGAAGTTGCCGCCGGACAGCGCCTCACCGGTGTCGGTGAACACCAGCGGGTTGTCGGACACGCCGTTGGCTTCGATCTCCAGGGTGGTCGCAGCCTGGCGCAGGATGTCCAGCGCCGCGCCCATCACCTGCGGCTGGCAGCGCAGGCAGTACGGGTCCTGCACCCGCACGTCGTTGTCGCGGTGCGATTCGCGGATGCCCGAATCCTGCATCAGCGTGCGCAGGGTGGCGGCGGTGGCGATCTGCCCACGCTGGCCACGCAGCGCATGGATACGCGGATCGAACGGCGTATCCGAGCCCTTGGCCGCTTCCACCGACAGCGCGCCGGTGACCAGTGCGGCCTGGAACACGGTTTCGATCTCAAACAGGCCGGCCAGTGCGTACGCGGTGGAGAACTGGGTGCCGTTGAGCAGGGCCAGGCCTTCCTTCGCGCCCAGTTCCACCGGCTGCAGGCCGGCGCGAGCCAGTGCGTCCATGGCGGGCAGGCGTTCTTCGCCGACGAAGGCCTCGCCGACGCCGATCATCACGCTGGCCAGATGCGAGAGCGGTGCCAGGTCGCCCGAGGCACCGACCGAGCCCTGCGCCGGCACCACCGGCAGCACGCCCTTCACCAGCATTGCTTCCAGCAGCAGCAGCGTTTCCTCGCGCACGCCGGAAGCACCCTGGGCCAGGCTGACCAGCTTCAACGCCATCATCAGCCGCACCACATTCGCCGGCATCGGCTCGCCCACGCCCGCGGCATGCGAGAGCACGATGTTCCGCTGCAGGGTGGCCAGGTCCTCGCGTTCGATGCGCACGCTGGCGAGCTTGCCGAAACCGGTGTTGATGCCATACACCGGTGCGCCCTTGGCGACGATGGCAGCCACCGTTGCGGCACTGGCGCGCACCGCCGGCAACGCGGCCGGGTCAAGCGACAGCGGCGCACCGCGATACGCCTGCCGCCACTGGGCGAGGGTGACATGACCGGGGCGAAGAACCAGGGTGTTGCTCATGTGTTGCTCCAGGAGGCAGGCAGGTCGGGCTGTCCGCGCACCACGCGCGCGTGCAGCGGGTTGAATCCAATGCGATAGACCAGGTCGGCGGGGGCGTCGATGTCCCAGATCGCCAGGTCGCAGTCCATGCCGACGGCCAGGCGGCCGATGCGCTCGCCATGGCCCAGCGCACGCGCCGCTTCACGGGTGAAGCCGGCGATGCACTCGTCCACGGTCAGGCGGAACAGGGTGGCGCCCATGTTCATTGCCAGCAGCGGGCTGGTCAGCGGCGAGGTGCCGGGGTTGCTGTCGGTGGCCAGTGCCAGCGGCACGCCGGCCGCACGCAGCGCGGCGATTGGCGGCAGGGTGGTATCGCGAGTGAAGTAGAACGCGCCCGGCAGCAGCACGGCCACGGTACCGGCGGCGGCCATCGCGGCGATGCCGGCGTCGTCCAGGTGTTCGATATGGTCGGCCGACAGCGCGCCGAAACCGGCCGCCAGTTCGGCGCCATGCTGGTTGCTCAGTTGTTCGGCGTGGATCTTGATCGCCAGCCCATGCGCACGCGCAGCGTCGAATACCTGGCGGGCCTGCGCCGGCGAGAACGCGATGTTCTCGCAGAAGATGTCCACGGCCTCAGCCAGGCCTTCTGCAGCGATGGCCGGAATCATCACCTCGCACACCTCATCGGTGTATTCCTGCGCCTCGCGACCGGGCGGCACCGCGTGCGCACCGAGGAAGGTCGGCACCACGTTCACCCGGCATTCCTCGCCCAGCGCGCGGGCCACCTGCAACTGCTTGCGCTCGTCCTGCAGGGTCAGGCCGTAGCCGGACTTGATCTCGATGGTGGTTACGCCTTCGGCGCGCATCGCCAGCAGGCGCGGCCGGCTCTCGCGTGCCAACTGCTCTGGCGAGGCAGCACGGGTGGCGCGCACCGTAGAGACGATACCGCCACCAGCACGGGCGATCTCGGCATAGCTCACGCCCTGCAGGCGCTGCTCGAATTCGTTGGCGCGGTTGCCGGCGTAGACCAGGTGGGTGTGGCAATCGATCAGGCCAGGCGAGATCCATCGGCCTTCGCCGTCGATGCGGGTGGTCGGCTGCAGATGGGCATCGCTGCCGGCGGGGCCGACGTGCACGATGCGGCCATCGGTGGCGGCCAGTACGGCATCGCGCAGGACACCCAGGCCCTCGCCATCGAGGGTCATCAGGTGGACGTTGGACCAGAGGGTATCGACGTGCATGGCATCCACAACGCAGCTGTGCTTATATGTCTATACAATATAGGCGTCCAATTCGGGTTGTCCAGCCATGTCCGATTCGCGTCCCGCGCACTCCTTCCATGCCGCCCATGCCCTGCTGGCCGACGGCTGGGCCGCCGACGTCCGCCTGCAGGTGCAGGACGGGCGCATCGCCGCGGTCACGCGTGGGCAGGCTGCGCAGCAGGGTGATACCCGCGTGGGCATCCTGGTGCCGGGCCTACCGAACCTGCACAGCCACGCCTTCCAGCGCGGCATGGCCGGCCTGACCGAGATCGGTGGCGGCGACGGCGACAGTTTCTGGAGCTGGCGCGAACTGATGTACCGCTTTCTGGCCCATCTGCGCCCGGACGCAGTGCAGGCCATCGCCGCCCACGCCTACATGGAAATGCTGGAAAGCGGCTTCACCCGCGTCGGCGAATTCCACTACCTGCACCACGACGCCGATGGCCGCCCCTACGCCGATCGCGCCGAGATGAGTGTGCAGATCGCTGCTGCGGCCGCGCAGACCGGCATCGGCCTGACCCTGCTGCCGGTGTTCTACGCCCACGCCGATTTCGGTGGCGCGCCGCCGAATCCGGCACAGCGCCGCCTCATCCATGACGTCGACGGGTTCGCGCAGCTGCTGGATGGTGCCCGCACCGCGCTGGCCACGCTGCCCGATGCGGTGCTGGGCATCGCCCCGCACAGCCTGCGCGCGGTGACCGGCGAGGAGCTGAGCGCACTGCTGCCGCTGACCGATGGCCCGATACACATCCATATTGCCGAGCAGGTGCGCGAGGTCGAGGCCTGCCTGGCGTGGAGTGGCCGGCGACCGGTGCAGTGGCTGTACGAGCATGCCCCTGTCGATGCGCGCTGGTGCCTGGTGCACGCCACCCACATCACCGACGACGAGCGCGCGCAGATGGTCGCCAGCAACACCGTGGCCGGGCTGTGCCCGATCACCGAGGCCAACCTGGGCGACGGCTTGTTCCCGATGCAGGCCTTCGCGCGCGAGGGCGGGCGCTTCGGTGTCGGCTCCGATTCCAACGTGCTGATCGATGCCGCAGAAGAGCTGCGCCTGCTGGAATACGGCCAGCGCCTGACCCTGCGGGGTCGCAACGTGTTGGCCCCGGATGCCGGCCGCAGCTCCGGGCGCTTCCTGTTCGAGGGTGCGCTGCAGGGCGGTGCCCAGGCGCTGGGTGTGGCCGCCGGCCTGCAGGTAGGTGCCAGCGCAGACATGGTTGAACTGGACGCCGCGCACCCCGCGTTGCAGGCGCGACACGGTGACGCATGGCTTGACAGCTGGGTGTTCGCCGCACGTAATGGCGCGCTGCGATCGGTCTGGCGCCATGGCCGCCAGTGCGTGGCCGACGGCCGCCACCTGCAGCGCGAGGCCATCACCAGCGCCTTCGCCGCTGCCCTGCGTGGCGTGCTGGGCTGATCGCCTCCCACCATCGAGACTCCACCACGTGAAGGCCAGCAAGTCCGCCACGCTCAACCAGCGCATCCGCAGCGACCTGGAAAGCCGCATCCTCAGCGGAGAGTGGGCGCCGGGCTTCCGTATCCCGTACGAGCACGAACTGATGGAGCAGTACGGGTGCTCGCGGATGACGGTGAACAAGGTGCTGACGGCGCTGGCCGAGAGCGGCATGATCGAGCGCCGCCGCCGAGCGGGCTCCTTCGTGGCTCGGCGGCCACCGCACCTGGAGCAGGTGGCGCTGGAGATCCCTGACATCGCAATGGAGGTCGGATCGCGCGGACATCAGTACGGCTACCGGCTGCTGCAGCGTGAACTGCGCCTGGCCGAGGCAGCCAATGCCGGCGAAGTGGAACTGGCCGGCAGTGAGCAGTTGCTGGCGATGCGCTGCCTGCATCTGGCCGATGGCCGGCCGCTGGCGCTGGAGCATCGCCTGATCAGCCCGGTCGGCGTGCCCGAGGTGCTGGAGGTGGATTTCAGCACCACCGCGCCGGGCAGCTGGCTGCTGCAGAACGTGTCGTGGACGCGCGCCCAGCACCGCATCAGCGCCTGGGGCGCCGATGCGCCCACCGCCAAGCTGCTGGACGTGAAACCCGGTACCGCCTGCCTGGTGATCGAGCGCCTGACCTGGCGCGGCGAACAACCGATCACCCGCGTGCGCCAGATGTTCCTGGGCGATGCCTGGGACCTGGTCGCCCGTTTCGCACCCGGGGCGCGATAGGGGCGAACCCACGCTCGGCTTCTTCCCTGGGCGCTTTCAGCCAAGCGGGAATGAATCGCCGTGAGTAGATCCACGCCATGCGTGGATGTGGTGCCGAGCAGCCGAGCTCGGCACCATCACGCCTCAGCCTATCAATACGTCGCGCACTGCCGCCAGCGCACCGGCTCATCCACACCGGGGCGGGCGTTGAGCTGCACGCGCACGTTGCGCAGGGCGGGGTAGCGCAGCACTTCCTGGCACACGCGTGGCCACACCGTTTCCAGTTCACCGGTGCGGTTGATGGCCAGCGTCTGCCGGGTCAGCCAGACGCCGCTGGCGATGCCGGATTGACCCGCCAGCGCGCGGGCCAGTTCGGCCTGGTAGCGGTCCAGCGTGGCAGCGTCCGGGTTGGGATTGCTGCGCGTGTCGTCGCCATTCTGCGGCGCGGCTGCGGCGACCATGGGAGCGGGCGCATTCGCGGCGCTGTCCGGCGCGGCGGGCGTCGGCACAGGACGTGCAGCCGGCGTTGCGACAGGTGCAACGGCCGGTGCTGGGACCGAGTCCGCATGTTCCGGGCGCAGGCCCTGCAGGCCAAGCCCGACCAGCAGGCCCAGCGTCACTGAGGCCAGTGCGGCAATGGCGATGCGGCGCAGCGCCTCATGGCGGGCGATCGCGCGCACGCGGGTCTCAACATCGGCCGGCAGGTAGGGCTGCAGCAGTGGCCACAGGCGCGGACCATCGATTACTTCCACTGCCTGCTTTTCCGCCGCGCCCAGGCCATCGCGTTCAACCCGGCCTTCGGTGATCAGCATGCCGCCCTTGGCGCCTGCCAGCCGCGCGGCAGCACCCAGTTCGTTCACCGCAGCGGTGCCGATGCGATAGGCCAGGCCGTGCTTGCACGATACCCGCCAGGTGTTCGGTCCATCGCTGAGCAGGAAATCGCTGCTCGGCTCACGGCTTTCCTCGCTCGGATCCTGCAGTTCACGCAGGCCGCGCTGCTCGCGCAGCATGCGCTTGATCAGCGTGGAAAACTCACGCCAGTGCATGCCCGCCAGGGCCTGCAGGCCCAGTTGCATTTCGGTACGTCGACGCTTGAACCACCACAGGTACACGGTGGCCAGGGTGCAGGTAAGCAGGGCCGACAGCAGGGCCAGAATCCAGGGAAGCATGCAGGGCGACGACGGAAGGGGCGAAAACGGAAGCCCACAGTGTAAAGGGCCGACCGGTTGATTGCGTCAGGGTGTTCCCGACAACAACCGTGATGCAGCCCGCAGATCTGCATGCGCCAGACACGAAAAAACCCGCCAATCCTGAAGCCGTGAGGGGAGGGAACAAACGGCAGCCGAAGCGATTGGCGGGTTCTACGCGATTGTCAACGAAAATTTATTGCGTTGCAACAAAGGCGGTTCAGGGGGTGCTGCCTGGCGACTGATGGCTGCCCGGCGAGGGGGCGTCCACGTCGGTGGAGGCACGGTGTTCGAGCTTGGCCAAGCGTGCGGTCAGGGCATCGATGCGGGCTTCCAGCGCGGTCACCTGATCGGCGGTCGGCACGTGCAGTCGCTTGAGTACGCCCTGCACCTGGTCATCGAAGGCCTTGTTGACCTTGTCCCAGGTTCCGGATGCCTTTTCGCGGGCTTCGTCCAGCGAGTGCTCGACGTTGTCGCGCCAGCCCGGTTCCTGCTCGCCGCTGCGTTCACGGCGGCGGGCTTCCCAGGCTTCGCCTTCCTTCACCAGGCCATCGAAGAACCGGCCTCCCTCTGCTTGCGCGCGCCCGAGGGCGCCCAGACCAGCCAGCCAGACCTGCTGTGCCGAATCGCTCAGCTTGCGCGAAAAGCGCTCTGCCTGGTCGCCGAAGCCGGCATCGTCGTCGCGGCGATCGTCATTCTCGTAACGGTTCATTGCATTCCCCGTGGGAGTTGGGCCTATCCCCGAGAGTAGCGCGGCGCGCCGTTGCTGGGCCGTGATGGCCGCAGCGCAGGTTCAGCCCAGCTTTTCCTTCAACACGCGCTGGATCTCGCTTTCCACCATGCCCTTCATCGCCGACAGCAGGAAGCCCAGCTTGGCCGTGACCCGCACCGCGCCCGGCTGCAGTTCGATCGCACCGTCCACGCCACTGCCGGAGAAATTCAGCACGTCGGCGGCCCACGACGACTTCAGGCCGAAGCGTTCGCCCAGCTTGGCGGCAACCTGCTCGATCGCTTCACGTGCCTGGGTGTCGGGCAGGGTGTGGGCGTGGCGGACATCGATGGTGGACATGCAGGCTCCTGGCGCAGGGCGGGGATCAATTGAGAGGGCGAGCATTGTGCGCATCGACGGCGCCCACGCCAAGCGCTCATCGCAGGTTCTTCTTCGTGGGCGGCCAACCTGCTAGTCTGCGCCGCGTGCAGAACCTGCTAGTTCACTTCAGTCAACAACAACAGCCCGACCAGCCGCTGCGGCCCGGGGTGCAGCGCATCGTGCGCCAGGCAAACGGCAGCGTACGCCTCGGTGATGCCGGCAACGGCGCGCTGCTGCTTGCGCAGTTCTGCATGGACGACCGCGGCCTCTGGCTGCAGGTCGGCAACGGTATCCGTGGCATCCATGTGAATGGTCGCCCGGTGCGGCGCATGGCCCTGCTGAGGGCGGGCGACGCGGTCTACGTCGATGGCGTGGAAATGGTCCTGCAGGGCGAGGTCGACACCCTGCTGCAGGCACCGGCGCCGGCAGGCAGCGGTGACGAGCAGCGCCTGCTGCGCGGTGTGGGCGGCCTGCACCACGGCCGCAGCTACCCCCTGTCGCGCGCGCGGGTGATCGGCCGTGGCAGCGATGTCGACATCGAGATCGATGAACCCGCCTTCGCCGAACAGCACGCGCGGGTGGAAGTCCATGGCGAGCGGGTACTGCTGCGCGACCTGGGCAGTGCCGATGGCACCCGGGTCAACGGCGTTGCCGTACGCCACTGCTGGCTGCAAGCCGGCGACCAGGTCGTGTTCGACGGCCAGCACCGGTTCGTGCTGGAAGTGCCGCATGACCCGCGCCGGCGGCCGCCACTGGCCGATGACGAAGGCAGCGACGAAGCCGAACAGGCACCGGTGGTACCGGTCGCTCCGCGTCGGGTGCGGCGCTGGCCGTGGCTGCTGGGCAGTGCGTTGCTGCTGGCAGCCGTGCTCAGCCTGCTGCTCTGGTTCGGCGCGCGCTGAATTCGTTCCGCCGGGCATGGCCCGGCGCTACCGCCCGGACCAACCCGCTTTGGGTAGTGCCGCCGCGGCAATGGATACGGATGCAACCAAATTTCCCTTGCGCCACAAGGCCGCAAGGCTGGTGCAGTGCGGCATACTAGGGGTCTTGCCCCACAGGTGTGCCATGACGCGCGCGTTCAACTTCAGTGCCGGCCCTGCAACGTTGCCGGAATCGGTCCTGCGCCAGGCGCAGGCGGAAATGCTGGACTGGCACGGTAGCGGTGCCTCCATCGTGGAAATGAGCCATCGCGGTCCGGAGTTCATGTCCGTGGCCGCCGAGGCCGAGGCCGACCTGCGTCGCCTGCTCGACATTCCCGAGGACTATGCGGTGCTGTTCCTGCCCGGTGGCGCCACCACCCAGCAGGCGTTGATCCCGCTCAACTTCGCCAGCCCCGGCCAGCGTGCCGACTACGTGGTCACCGGCCACTGGGGCAAGACCGCAGTCAAGCAGGCCAGCCCCTACGTGCACGTCAACATCGCCGCCAGCAGCGAGGCCGAAGGGTATCGCCAGCTGCCCGAGCGCGCCGGTTGGCAGCTCTCTCCCGATGCCGCGTACGTGCACATCACTGCCAACGAGACCATCCACGGCGTCGAGTTCCGTGATGTGCCCGAGACCGGCAACGTGCCGCTGGTGGCCGACTTCAGTTCATCCATCGCCAGCGAGCCGCTGGATGTGCGTCGCTACGGTGTCATCTATGCCGGTGCGCAGAAGAACCTGGGCCCGGTCGGCATCGCGGTGATGATCATCCGTCGCGACCTGCTGGAGCGTAGTGGCCAGCCGCGCGCGGACATCTTCGATTACCGCTCGCACGTCGCCCGCGATTCCATGCTCAACACCCCGCCCACCTGGAACTGGTACCTGGCCGGTCTGGTGTTCAAATGGATGCTGGCCGAAGGTGGCGTGGTCGAGTTCGCCAAGCGCAACGCCGCCAAGGCCGCGCTGGTGTACGGCGCCATCGATGCCTCCGGCGGCTTCTATCGCAACGAGGTCGCCCATTCGGCGCGCTCGCGGATGAACATCCCGTTCTTCCTGCCCAACACCGACCTCGATGCCCGTTTCGTCGCCGATGCCAAGGCCGCCGGCCTGCTGGCGCTGAAGGGTCACAAGGTGGTCGGTGGCATCCGCGCCTCGCTTTACAACGCCATGCCGCTGGCCGGGGCCGAGGCGCTGGTCGCCTTCATGGCCGATTTCCAGCAGCGTCACGGCTGAGCAATGAACGGCGCGCATCGTCGGGTGCGCGCCCCGCAACAAGGAATTCCGATGGCAAGCAAACCCAGCAAGAAGGCGTCGAAGAAGGCCGAGCCGGCCAAGGACAGCGCCACTTCCAAGCCCAAGGGCAAGTCGAAGGCAACCGCGGTGCCGACCCTGGCTCCACTGGCACTGGCCGATGTGCGTTCGAAGATCGACCAGATCGACCGTGACATCCAGAGCCTGATCGCCGAACGCGCACAGTTCGCCCACCAGGTCGGCAAGGCCAAGGGCAAGCTCGCCGCCGCCGTCGACTACTACCGCCCCGAGCGCGAGGCGCAGGTGCTGCGCATGGTGGTGGATCGAAACGAAGGCCCGCTCAGCGATGAGCTGCTGGTGCACGTCTACCGCGAAATCATGTCGGCCTGCCTGGCCCAGCAGGAGCCGTTGAAGATCGGCTACCTCGGCCCGGAAGGTACCTTCAGCCAGCAGGCCGTGCTCAAGCACTTCGGCCGCTCGGCGCTGGGCCTGCCGATGGCCAGCATCGAAGAAGTGTTCCAGGAAGTGGAAGCGGGCAACGCCGATTTCGGCGTGGTGCCGGTGGAAAACTCGGGGCAGGGCACCATCCAGATCACCCTGGACATGTTCCTCACCTCCAACCTGAAGATCTGCGGCGAAGTGGAACTGCGCGTACAGCAGTACCTGATGTCGCGCAGTGGCCGCATCGAGGACATCGAGCGTGTCTACGGCCATCCGCAGTCGTTCATGCAGACCTCGGCATGGATGCGCGCCAACCTGCCCAAGGCCGAGAAGATCCCGGTGGCCAGCAACGCCGAAGGGGCGCGTCGTGCGCGCAACGCCGACGATGCAGCGGCCATTGGCGGCGAGAGCGCCGGCCATGTGTACGGCCTGAAGAAGGTCGTCACCAAGCCGATCCAGAACGATGCCGACAACACCACCCGTTTCCTGGTGGTGGGGCGCAACATCTTCCCGACCTCCGGCCATGACCGCACCTCGGTGCTGGTGTTCATCCATGACAAGCCCGGCGCGCTGTTCGATGTGCTCAGCCCGTTCGCGCGCCATGGCATCAGCATGAACCGCATCGAATCGCGTCCTTCGCACCACGGCAAGTGGGAATACGGCTTCTTCATCGACCTGGCCGGTCACATCGACGACGCGCCGATGCAGGCCGCACTGGCCGAACTGGAAGCGCACTCGGCGCAGATCAAGGTGCTTGGCTCCTATCCGGTAGCCGTGCCCTGATCCCTGCTGCGGCGGCTGCGGCCGCCGCTCCTGATGCACCGCCGGCGAGCCGGCGTTTACGGAACCATTCAACGATGAGCAACGCGCAGCACTGGATCGCCCGCAAGGGCCAGCCCCTGCAGGGCAGCCTGACCATTCCCGGCGACAAGTCGGTCTCGCACCGCTCGGTGATGTTCGCCGCGCTGGCCGATGGTACCTCGCATATCGAAGGCTTCCTGGAAGGCGAAGACACCCGCGCCACCGCGCGCATCTTCAGCCAGCTGGGCGTGCGCATCGAAACCCCCAGTGCGTCGCAGCGCGTCGTGCACGGCGTCGGCATCGATGGCCTGCAGGCACCCAGCGCACCGCTCGACTGTGGCAATGCCGGCACCGGCATGCGCCTGCTGGCCGGCCTGCTGGCCGGTCAGGCATTCGACTGCACGCTGGTCGGCGACGAATCGCTGTCCGGCCGTCCGATGCGCCGCGTCACCGGTCCGCTGTCGCAGATGGGCGCGAAGATCGACACCGAGGAAGACGGCACGCCGCCGCTGCACGTGCATGGCGGGCAGACGCTGCACGGCATCGACTTTGCCTCGCCCGTGGCCAGTGCGCAGATCAAGTCCGCCGTGCTGCTGGCCGGCCTGTACGCGCACGGCGAAACCAGCGTGACCGAACCGCACCCGACCCGCGACTACACCGAGCGCATGCTGTCCGCGTTCGGCGTCGACATCGCGTTCTCGCCGGGCAAGGCCCGCCTGCGTGGTGGCCAGCGCCTGCGCGCGACCGATATCGTGGTGCCGGCCGACTTCTCCTCGGCCGCGTTTTTCCTGGTCGCGGCCAGCATCATTCCCGGCTCCGAACTGCGCCTGAAGCAGGTCGGCCTCAATCCGCGCCGTACCGGCCTGCTGCACGCGCTGCGCCTGATGGGCGCGGACATCACCGAACAGAACCCGGCAGAGCAGGGCGGCGAAGCGGTGGCCGATCTGCTGGTGCGTTACGCGCCGCTGAAGGGTGCGCGCATTCCCGAGGAGCTGGTGCCGGACATGATCGACGAGTTCCCGGCATTGTTCGTGGCCGCTGCTGCCGCCGAAGGCCAGACCGTGGTGACCGGCGCCGCCGAGCTGCGGGTGAAGGAATCCGATCGCCTGGCTGCGATGGCGACCGGCCTGCGCGCGCTGGGCATGCAGGTGGACGAAACCGAAGATGGTGCCACCCTGCACGGCGGCGTATCGCTGGGCAGTGGCACCATTGAAAGCCACGGTGATCATCGCATCGCGATGGCCTTTGCCATTGCCGGCCAGATCAGCCATGGTGAAGTGCGCATCAACGACATCGCCAACGTCGCAACGTCCTTCCCGGACTTCGACGGACTGGCTCGCAGCGCCGGCTTCAACCTGGCCTGAGGTAGTCCCGGCGCCGCTGCGCTCGCCGGGCATGGCCCGGCGCTACCCTTCGGCGCCTGTTCCGGTAGCCCGGGCCATGCCCGGCGGAATCCCAACGCGCGCGCAAAAAAAAACGGAGGCCGAGGCCTCCGTTTTCATTTCAGGCGTCAGTCGGTGATCAACGCTGTTCGGTACGGAAATCCACCGGCACGCGAACCACGCTGGCCACAGCACGGCCCTGGTGCATGGCCGGCTCGAACTTCCAGCCCTGCACCGTGTTCAGCACGGCACGGTCCAGGTCGCGGCTGCGCTCACCACTGCGCGACACGATCGCAGCGTCGGTCACGTTGCCACGCGTATCCACGTTCAAGCTGGCAACCACGCTGCCCTGCACGCCACTGCGCAGCGCGGCGGCCGGATAGCTGGGCTTGCTGTTGCTCGCCAGCGGACGCGCCTCACGGTTGCGTACGGCCGGGGCTGCCTTGCGCTCGCTCTGCGCGGGCATGGCCTGTCGCGCAGCCGGGGCGGGCGTGGCGGCAACCGGCGTTTCCGTGGCCGGCAGCATGCGCTCGCTTACCGGCGCAGGCGCAACGTCGTCATGGCTGGAGAAACGCAGCCAGACCAGTGCCGCGGCGAACATCGCCACGATCAGGGCCAGCCACAGCCAAGGGGAGGTCGAGCGCGGCTCGAGCGCGCCATCCTGCTGCAGTTGCGGCGAATGAAGGTTCTCGTGGGTGGTGGCAGTCATCGCAAACTCCTCACGTCAGTAACGACGCCCAGAGTGTTGCCCGAGGCGACGTCGAAGCGTGTCAGCATTGCGTCAACGCAACCTGCAAGGTTCAGCTTTTCTGCGGGGAAGCGTTCAGTTACTGCGGCTTGAAGTCGAACGGCACTTCAATGCTGCCGGGTACCGGCTGGCCATTGCTGACTGCCGGGCTGAAGCGCCAGCGACGCACCGCGTCCGTTGCCGCACGGTCCAACTCGCGCGAACCGCTGCGCTGGATCACCGTCACGTTGTTCGGGTAGCCGGTGGCGTCCACCTCCACCCGCACCACCACGCTGCCCGCTTCACCGCGTCGCAGGGCGGCGGCCGGGTAGGCCGGCGGCGGCGACTGGCCGGCAATCGGCATCGGCTGCGCATTGGCGGTTGCCGGCGCCGCAGTGCCCGGCGCGGCCGGAGCGGGTTCAACCGTGGCCGGTGGCGGGGGCGGGGCGGTTTCCACCAGCTTCGGCGCATCTTCTTCGTCCGGCACCGGGGCCGGCTTGGCGTCAGGCATATCGCTGGAACCGGCCGCCGCGGCCAGCGGTTCGGGCAGCGGTTCCACCTGGGCGGTTTCCTGCGGCGTCTGCGCGGCCGGGTCGGCACGGAAGAATTCCTTGTCGCGTCCGGTCAGCCAGACCAGCACGAACAGCAGGATGCCCACGCCGAAGGCGATGCCGGCGATCTTCAGGGCGTTGCGCGGGATATGCACGGTGAACGACTTGGCAGGCGACGGGCGGGGAGCAGACATGGACCAGACCAGTACGGAATGCCTCGATTCTGCCACGGCCGGAATGAACCGGGCGGCAGAATTCCGTATAACAGGCGATAATCCCGTTCCTGTTACCCACCACGACGCCTGCCATGCTTGATCCAGCCCTGCTCCGCCACCAGCCCGCCGACCTCGCCGAACGCCTGCGCACCAGCCGCGGCTTCGAGCTCGACGTGTCTGCCCTGGAGTCACTGGAGGCCGATCGCAAGCGCATCCAGGTGCGTACCCAGGAGCTGCAGAGCCTGCGCAACAGCCGTTCCAAGGCCATCGGCCAGGCCAAGGCCAAGGGCGAGGACGTTTCGGCCATCATGGCCGAGGTTGCCGCGTTCGCCGATGAGCTGAAGGCCTCGGAAGTGGCCCTGGACGAGCTGCGCGAGAAGATCGACGCCATCTCGATGGGTATCCCGAACCTTCCGGCTGATGACGTGCCGGCCGGTGCCGATGAAAGCGAGAACGTCGAGCAGTCGCGCTGGGGTACCCCGCGCCAGTTCGATTTCAAGGTGCTCGACCACGTTGAATTGGGCGCCCGCAACAAGTGGCTGGACGGCGAGACCGCCGCCAAGCTGTCCGGTTCGCGCTTCACCGTGCTGCGTGGCCCGATCGCCCGCCTGCATCGCGCCCTGGCCCAGTTCATGCTCGACCTGCACAGCGGCGAGCACGAGTACCAGGAAACCAACGTGCCGGTGATCGTCAACGCCGACAGCCTGTATGGCACCGGCCAGCTGCCCAAGTTCGAAGAGGACATGTTCATCACCCAGCTGGGTGAGCAGAAGCGTTACCTCATCTCGACCTCGGAAATCTCGCTGACCAACATCGCCCGCGACGAGATCCTCGATGCCGAGCGCCTGCCGCTGCGCATGACCGCCCATTCGCTGTGCTTCCGTTCCGAAGCCGGCAGCGGTGGCCGCGACGTGCGCGGCATGATCCGCCAGCATCAGTTCGAGAAGGTCGAGCTGGTTTCGATCTGCCGCCCGGAAGACAGCGACGCCGAACACCAGCGCATGACCCGCTGCGCCGAAGTGGTGCTGGAGAAGCTGGGCCTGCCGTACCGCAAGGTGCTGCTGTGCACCGGCGACATGGGCTTCTCGGCCATCAAGACCTACGACCTGGAAGTCTGGCTGCCGTCGCAGGAGACCTACCGCGAGATTTCTTCGTGCTCGAACTGTGGTGACTTCCAGGCCCGCCGCATGCAGGCCCGCTGGCGCAACCCGGCCACCGGCAAGCCGGAGCTGGCGCACACCCTGAACGGCTCGGGCGTGGCCGTCGGCCGCGCAATGATCGCGGTGATGGAGAACTACCAGAACGCCGACGGCAGCATCACCGTGCCTGAAGCCCTGCGCCCGTACATGGGCGGCATCGAAACCATCGGCTGATCAGCCGGTAGCGCCGGGCCATGCCCGGCGGCCTTCTGATGGGTGCCGGCCATGTCGGCACCGCATCCACGCATGGCGTGGATCTACTGAGGCGGTGCGGCATCCACGCCATGCGTGGATGACGCAATCCATCAACCTGCTACGCGCAACTTCTCCAGCGGTACCCAACCGGCCTCGCCAGCCGCCGGCACACACCACGCCCACCCATTGAGCGTGCGCACGCCGCACAGGTGCTGCCCCGGGTCCACATCCAGCTCCCGCGCGCAGTAATCCTCCGTGGCAAACGCGCCACCCTGCGCATCGCGACTGATCACCGGCGCCGGCACGAACCCCGGCTGCTGTCCCTCGGCCTCGCACAGAAACCAGTCCTCCCAACCCTCGGGCCCCTCATAACGTTCGCCCACCACCAGTGCCTGGCCACGGTGCAGGGTGATCGGGTGCGGAAATTCGCTGCGGTGCGCAGCCATCACGATGTAGTTCATCGCCTCATGGTGGCAAAAAAAAGCGGCCCCGCAAAAGCAGGGCCGCCAGGGTGGGCCGGGATGGGGGAGGGAATCCCGGCCCGCGTTCAGCGCCCAGACGAGGGAGAGAGGCGCCGAACGCTGGAACGCGTTACGCCGCTGCCACTTCCGCCGCCTCATGCGACGGCAGCGCTGCCAGTGCACCGGCAATGGCGTCTTCGCGATGCTGCGGCGAATAGGCGATGCCCTCGGCACGCACGAACTCGATTTCGTTGATGCCCCAGAAGGCAAACGTCTGGCGCAGGAAGGGCTCCTGGAAATCCGCCGGCGAATCGGTGTAGATGCCGCCACGGCTGCTGACCACGATCACCCGCTTGCCACCGGCCAGGCCCACCGGGCCGTTCTCGGTGTACTTGAAGGTGCGCCCGGCCACCGCCACGCGGTCGATCCAGGCCTTCAGGGTGGAGGGCACGCTGAAGTTGTACATCGGCGCACCGATCACCACGATGTCTGCGGCCAGGAACTGCTCGAGCACCTGTTCAGCATCAGCGGCCTCGGCCGGGTCGGTCTTGGCCAGCGACCCGCTGCGCAGATGCGGTACCGGATTGGCGTCAAGATCGCGATAATCAACCTGCAGGCCGTCGATCTGCTGCTTGAACTGGGCCACCACGGCGGCGGTCAGGTGGCGGGAGACGGAGTTGTCGCCAAGCACGCTGGCGTCGATGTGCAGAAGCTTCATGGCAGTACCTATGTTCGGGAGAGGTGGCGGGCTTGCCGCCGACGGAGAGAACGATAGGTTGTTGCATCGACGGGATAAAGGTGGTTGAATGCCACGTATTGTTCTATCAATGGAACTCGGGTATGCATGACCTGAATGATCTGTACTACTTCGCGATGGTGGTCGACCACGGCGGTTTCGCCGCCGCCGAGCGCGCACTGGGCATCCCCAAGTCGCGCCTGAGCCGCCGTATCAGCCAGCTGGAAACGGACCTGGGCGTGCGCCTGCTGCAGCGCTCCACGCGCCGCTTCGCCGTCACCGACGTCGGTACCAGCGTGCACCGCCACGCCCAGACCATGCTGGCTGAGGCGCAGGCCGCGCGCGAGGTGGTGGACCGCCTCAGCGCCGAGCCGCGCGGCCTGGTGCGCGCCAGCGTGCCGGTGTCGCTGGCGCAGATGCAGCTGCCCAAGCTGCTGCCCAAGTTCCTCGAGCAGTACCCGAAGGTGCGGCTGCAGCTGAACATCAGCAACCGCCGTGTCGACATCATCAACGAGGGCTACGACGTCGCCCTGCGCGTGCGTTCGCGGCTGGATGACGACGGCAGCCTGGTGATGCGCAGCTTCGGCCAGGTGCAGGAACTGCTGGTGGCCAGCCCGAAGTACTTGGACCGCGCCGGTCGCCCGAAGGACCCGGAAGAGCTGGCCAACCACGTAACCCTCAGCATCAGCGAAGACGAGGCGCGCCAGCGCTGGGAACTGCACGGACCGGAAGGCGCGGTGCGCCGGGTGGACCTGCAGCCGCGCGTGGCCGGTTTCGACTTCCCGCTGCTGCAGAGCATGGTGAAGGACGGCTTCGGCATCACCATGCTGCCGGAAACCGTCTGCGCCGATGCCGTGCGCAACGGCGAGCTGGAAGTGGTGCTGCCGGACTGGTCGCTGCCCCAGGGCGTGTGCCATGCCGTGTTCGCCTCGCGTCGCGGCCTGCTGCCGGCGGTGCGGGTATTCATCGACTTCCTGGCCGAACACCTGCCGCCGCAGCTGGAGGCCTCGCGCCTGGATTGCGGTGGCGCCTGCGAGAAGGCCAAGGAGCGTATCAAGGCCAGTGCGCTGGGTGCGTTGGCGGTGGACGCGGGCTGAGGCCAGCCTCCGATGGAACAACGGTCTTGGGCAAATCGCCTGGCCGTGCGAGAATGCGTGCCCGGCCAGCAGGCTGGGCCGATACGGAGAGATGGCCGAGCGGTTTAAGGCACCGGTCTTGAAAACCGGCGAAGGGTTAAACCTTCCGTGGGTTCGAATCCCACTCTCTCCGCCAGTTTTTTCAAAAAGCCCCTGGAAATAGGGGCTTTTCGTTGTCTACGCCGCTCGCCCCATGCTTTCACCCACATTCTGTGGATTCGCCGGCGACAAAGCGGTCGATGTGCTTTTTCCACCATACGTGACGCGCTCCGATCTTATATGAGTGCGGGAACGAGCCTTCCTTCATGCGGCGATAGATCCACGACTGGCCGAGGCTGGTGCGGATGGCAACAACCTCGATCGGCTGCAGGTCCGCGTGCAGTTCCGCGACGGTTATTTCGCGCGTGTTCTTCGGCGGCATGATGTCCTCCTCCAATTCGTGGCCAACGCAGCGCGCAGCTGCTCGGTGGCGGTGTTCATGCGTTTGCTCCTAACGGCAATCCAGGTTGCGCAACGCTGTCGCTTGCCTCAGCGATCCCGGCATAGTCCGGGTCCAACTCAGTACCGGTGAACTGGAAGCCTCGAGTACTGCGGCCTTGCCAGTGCTGCCGCTGCCGATGAACGGGTCCAGCACCACGCCGCCGGTTGGAGTGACCAGCCGGCACAGGTAGCGCGTGAGATCGGTCGGCTTCAGGGTAGGGGGGTGTTCCCCTTTTGGGGCGACCTGATCACCCTCATCGCGGCGGGTCATTTGCTGCCCACTGGTGCTGGACACCATGCCTGCGGGCGACTTCTTGCACGCGTCCAGGCCGGCACCGCGATCTGCGTTGGTTGCCCTAGCGCAATAGAAGAAGCGGGCTGCGCTGCCCTCGTCGATGTGCAGTTGACCTGGCCGCATCTTGAAGTCGACGGTACCTGGATTTTGGGTACCCGCGCTGGGCTCCTCCTCTGCGCATGCGGCCGTAGATGCCAGCGCTTTTCTTGCTCGGCGCGCTGTAGCTGATCGGCGCCTGCTGTCCCACCGCATCCGGTAGACTCGAAGGCCTACAGGGAGGCCATATGAAGAAGGTTGCTGTTTTGGGATTCGTTGCAGCGCTCGCCGCAGGGTGCTCCTCGACGCCAGTCACCCCCGGAACCGCCAAAGCTGTGTCAGCCAGTAGGGTGTACGACGCCAGCTACTTTAATCGCAGTGCCGAACGGTCGGCCACAATCAAAGTGACCCGTGACAAAGGATTTGCAGGTGGTGGTTGCTCGTTCGACATCCTGATTGATGATCAGAAGGTCGTTGCGTTGAAGCCAAGCGAATCGGCCAGCATGCACGTGGTGCCCGGCTCGTATTTCCTGAAGCTTGAGGCCGGCGGCGGTCTCTGTCAGAACGTCTCAACGTTCCAGAATGTGACTATCGCTGCTGGCGACGAGCTGGTCTACCGAATTCTCTGGCCTGCTGGCGGTCGCCCGACGATGGAGCGGAAGTAGATCCCGCTCGATAGTCGCGTCACAAAGGTCTAGCCGACGCGTTCCAAGCGCTGGAGCAAGTAGGCCGCCAAGAATGCAAAAACGCCCCGAAAGGGGCGTTTGCATTTGTGCTGCAACGAGAAAGTGTCGTCAGAAAGCAGGCTCGATCACCGGCGGTGATTCCACTGCAGGGAAAGTTAGCCGGTACTTCCGCGTTGTATCGGCATCTACAAAGATCTCGGTCGAACGGCGTCTGGCCAGCGCGGATTTGGTGGCATTGAATGAACACAGGCCGGGGCCGTCAATTCCGGTTACCGTCAGCAAGTGCCGGCCTGGCTTCAATGCGAAGGTGACTGATTCGGCTGTGTTGAGATGGGCGGCCATCTGCTCATCGACCATAACGCCTATTGCACACTTGCTACCAACAGCGCCGATGTCGCGGGTTACCACCACATTCCCGGTGGAAGCGCCTTGGTCGGGGAGTGCAAATACCCGATCTGCAGGTGCCGGCTTGACTATTGCTGCGTCGGGTTGTTTGGTGGGCATAAAACAACCTGCGGCCAGCAACGGAACAGCGATCATCGCCGCTCGCATTGTGAGCTTTGCAGCTATGGAATGCATATTCTTCCCCCGAGAAAATCGCCATTGATAGGCGGGTGGCACCTTTCAGCGTGACTTTACACGAATCCGGCGAAGGTAAGCCGCGATCACTGGCTGTCGGAATCCACCCGTATGAGCAGCAGGAGCGACAGCCGCGCAGCATCATGTGGTCTATGGCGTCGACGAAAACTCCCGGGCCGCACAATGCATTGGTGTTGATTTTCACGTTTTGGGATCAATGCTCTCTGATCTAAGTCTTGATACCACTTCGCGACGCATTTCCCTCTCGATCTGCTGAAAGGACGCGTGGACGATGGTTGCGCCAAGGTACTCGCCTTGGCCGGGATTGGCGTCTCGAACTTACATGATGCGCGACAATGCATGCTCTGCCAGTTTATGGCGGATGGTGCGTGGGGATCCTGTGATCCGTCGGCTTCTTGCGTCATGTATCCGGCACGCCAACCCGCACCGTCCGCCACCTTGCATCTGCAGGTGGCCACACCGTGAGGTTGCCGCCATGTCTGACCTGCTTCCCGACTATCCCCGTCTGCACGCGCTGCTCGGCGATTCCGTGCGCGATCTTCCCAATGCTCTCGCCGAAAAGATGGAAGACGCACTCAGCGATGTCGCCGAGTCCGCGCCTCCCTCTGCGTTCTTCACGTTCCTGCAAGGCCACGGCAAAGGCCATCGTGCGGACGGCACACCGTGGTCCGAAAATCGCCTCACGCCCGGTCGTGCTTTCGACTTGGCCTTGGCCACTCGAAGTGCATCGGGCATCACCGCGCTCACTGCCATGTTGCACGCCGCACACGTAGCGCGGGAGAACGACGATCCGGGCTTCTATCCGTCGGCGGCCATGGTCGATGGTCTGTTTGATGCATGCGAAGCACTGTCGCTGCAGGTAGAGCGCTGTCTTGACCCTTGATTCACAGGTGCGCCGCAACGGGAAGGGTGGGGACTTCCAACGTGGTCCCCATGCCTGCGGTTCAAGCGCCGTGCTAGTCGCTGTCGCTTTCTGCTTGCTCTGCGCCGCTCGACCGCTTCGCCCGCTCTTTCAATTCCGTCGCCAGTCGTCGCTGCTCTGCATGCGGCAACCTAGCGGCGGCGAGAATGACATTGGCCAGTGCATCGCTATCGGCCAGAAGATAGGCCAGCGGAACACCCAGTTCGGCAGCCATCTTTCCGGCAGTGGCAAAGTCCGGCTCCGACGCGCCCTGCTCGTAGCGTGTCACCCGGCTGGACACCACATCTTCAGACAAGCCAATGCGCCGGCCCAGCTCACGCTGGGAAATACCCATCGCCAAGCGCGCTTCTTTGAGGCGCTTGGTGAACTGGTCGCGGAGAGGTGTGGGGGACATTAACCGCCTGGGCGCATCCTGTAACGGTCTACAGGATGGCAACCGACCCCCATTCCGTATGCTACATTATTTGTAGCATCGTAAGGCGGGGGTGGGGCATGAAGCCGTCTTCGCGGCCAGCGCCGCCTGGCAGCACAATATCGACAATCTGCCTTGCCTGCGGATACCGCGGACCGATGGCCATCCGCAATGGCCGCGGGCATTGGTCTAGCTCCGGGTGGGCCTTCACGTTTCTGGCGCTGCTTGGCGGTGCAGTTGGTTTCTTATTGATGGGCGTCACCGGGATGCTGGCCATGTCGATACTGATCGGCATTGTGGGCGCACTCGCGGTCCGCCCGGCATCTGCCTACCACTCCTGCCCGCAGTGCCACGTCGATCTGCAGTGGCGGTGAAGGTGCCAACTGGCACGGCGATGGAGGTGCGTAGGAAAATTCTGATCGTGGGCGGGTAGTGATGACGTTCCTGTCCCGTTGATCGGCCTTTGCCTATAGTGGATCCAAACCCCGCAATGGAATGGCCCGATGCACCCGATGTCCTCCGGCCGGTGCCTGGCACTCGCAATCGCCGTCGCTGTGAGCGCCAGTGCCTGCGCACGACCGCCATCCACCGAACACGAAAGGAATCCCGCCATGCCTGGCGCAACGCAGACCGGCCGTACCCTCAACGGCCACACCTACACCGACGCGCCCGTGGACGTGAAGCTGGGGCCGAATACCTTCCGCATCCCCGCCAATTATCTGGACAGCCAGATTGCGCCTTGGCCGGGGGAGGGGGTGACGCTGGTTATCGAATGGCCTGACATGAAGCCGACGGCGCCGGGCGCACGGGCGAATCCGAGGACCAATGATTTCCGCAAGGAGATCGCGGTGGCGGTGAACTACATCGACAGGATTCCAATCGAAACGTCGCTTGCGCGACTGTCGTCCAACGAGGCCATCACCGAGGAGGGATCGGTGGAACGTGGTGATCCACGGGCACGCCTGGACCTGCGGATTGCCCGGCCAGCGACGCTGGGGCTGGTCCCTTATGCCATCGATGAAGAGAAGATGGCCCGCTATTCAAAGGACTACGAGGCCCGCTACGGCAAGCCTCCTGTTCGAAACCCGGCCTATGAAGATGACTGGTATGTTGCGCGCAACGAAGATGGTCAGCTCACCACATTCATAAAGTGCGAGACCACCTCGTTCCGGGGTGATGGCGTGCGCCTGGAAGGCGATCAGGTCATCGACCTCGACGACCCGGTGGCGGCAGGATGTACGCACTATTTCGTGGATGTCGAGAACAAGCTCTCGATCACCTTGAACTACAAGCGGGCATTCCTGAAGGACTGGAAGCGCATGGAAGACGCGGTACGGGATGCCTTGGCACGCACCAAGGCCAGGTGATCCGAAGACAATTCAAGGAGTAAGTCATGGGTGGACTGACCCAGAAGGACATCAGGATCCTCACTGCCTATGCGGATTCGGGCAACCGGGAGCTCTACTGGAACTATCTCTCGCAGCTTCCCGGTGCAGACGGTTATGGAACGCTGGCGTTGGGCGTTGTGCGCAACGACAGCCTGCCCGGGCGGGTGGCAAACAGCTACGCACAGGAACATGCGAGAACGCAGCACGACGATGGTTCACGCTTCCCCAATGCGGTGTTGAGTGAACGGCAATGGGAAGCCTTCGGACAGAGTCTGCTCAAGCAGGACCTCGTGTTGCGGCAGTACTGGTCGCAGCAGCAGCGCCCGGATCTTGCCTTGAACCTGCCCGGCAAGGATGTGATGACCGCGCACGACCGTGCGTTCGAGCAGCATCGCCTGGATCCCAATTGCTGGACACCCCGCGTGCTCCTTCAGGCCGCACTGGAAAAGAGTGGCCCGCAGAAGCTGGAGCAGATCTGGACCAACATGCTCGACAACGATGGGGCCGGACTCCCGCGGGTGGGAAGTACCAGCCGCGATGCGATCACCCAGATGGGATTGAGCAAGGGGAGCCAGTACCTCGGCACGCTGACGTTCCATGAAGTCACCCAGGCCCTGGGTGGCCGCTCCTCGGTCGACCCCAACGTCATTGGCGGCCTCAATTCCTACGCGCTGTACTTTGAAAAGGACGGCAAGTGGGCCAGTGTCACCTCCGGCGGCGGCCACAGTTCGCTGCGCGAGATCACCAATCCGACCCGCATCGCCGAACTCAACGACGCGCGCGAAGTCCGCATTGAGCGCCAGCAGAAGGCCACCCACTTCCACCCGGAAGATCCCTACCGCTCCATCACCCGCAGCCCGCTCACTGCATCGGTCGATGGCATGCCAGGCCCCCAGCGTTCGCCAACGCGTCTGGCGGACATTGGCCCGGGCCACGCCGAGTACAGTCTGCTGCAGCAGGTCAGCGGGCATGTCGCCGGCATCGACGCCAGAGCAGGACGCACGCCGGATGAAAGCAGTGAACGTCTGACCGCCAGCGTGATGGTCCTGGCCCGGCAGAACAACCTGGACCGTGCCGACCATGTGCTGCTCAGCGCGCAGACGGCGGACAGCCCAGCGGGCCGCAACGTGTTCGTGGTGCAGGGCGAGATGAACGACCCGGCACACCTGAGGGCTTCCATGCCCACCGATGTGGCCGTGCAGACGCCGGTAGAGCAGTCGTTGCAGCGTCTGGAGCTGGCCAGTGCAGAACGGCAACAGGCCCAGTCCCAGCGTCAGCAGCAGGAACTGGACAACCAGGTGCGCGAGCAGCCGGCAATGCGCCTGGCATAGTGCACAGCAAGGGGCAGTGGGGTATTCCCATTACCCCCGCACCCGTCACTTGCCCGGTGCTTCGGCTGTCTGCGCCGCCACCATCGCCTGCTGCATTTCCTTCAGCGACAGGTAGCCATCGCCGTCGGTATCCAGCCCCGTGAAGTACTTCGCGATTTCCGGCACCACGGTCGCTTCTTCCTTGCTGATCTTCCCGTCCTTGTTCTTGTCCATCGCAGCGAACGCGGCATCGATCGAGTCAGCCTGCTTGCTGAAGCGTGCCTGCTGATACGTAGCAAACTCGGCCTTGTCGACGCGACCGTCCTTGTTGCTGTCCATCGCGGTGAAGGTGGAATCGATATAGGCCTGTTTCGGGTCGGCGGGCGCGGCGTGTGCAAGGAGCGGGGCGGCGCACAGCGCGATCAGCAGGGCGGTTTTGTTCATATGCATTGCATGTAGTCCTTGAGCGAGGGAGTCAGCGGCAGGGGTAGGTGTAGCCATCGGGGTCGCGATCGCTGTCGGTACGGCGGTCGTAGTTGCCGTAGCGGTTCATGCAGTAATCGGCGCGCTCGCGTGTTTCCCGCTCGCGCTTCGCCGCTGCCGCGATCACGCCCGCCACCACAGCCGCGCCCACGACGCCTACCACTACGCCTGTGGCCTTGGCGTCGTGTCGGCGCTCACTTTCGCGTTCCCGCTCGCGCTCTCGGCGCTGCCAGTCATCGCGTTCGCGGTCACGATAATCCTGGTTCCACTGCGGGTTGTAGCGGTCGCCACGCTGCGCATGGGCAACGCCCGAGTAGGGCAGCAGCACCAGCAGTTGTGCGGCTGCTACAAGCAGCAGCACAGTCCTTCCTGTTTTCAGAAACATCGTCCAGCTCCTGTGCGGACATTGTCGGTAGCTGCAGTACACACCGCAGACATTGCGCGAACCTGCCGTCACCGCAGGCAATTGCGGTGATTACCGGACCAGCGCTTCCACCGGGTCCAGCTGGGCTGCGCGACGTGCCGGCAGGAAGCCGAAGCCGATGCCGATCAGGCTGGAACACGCGAACGCCGCGATGATTGAATTCGCTGAAAACACCAGGCTGAAGCCCACGTCGGCCAGTGCCAGCACCGCGCCCAGCAGCAACGCCACGCCAATGCCCAGTACGCCGCCAAGCAGGCACACCAGCACCGACTCGATCAGGAACTGCTGCAGGATGTCGCTGCGGCGCGCGCCCACGGCCATGCGTACGCCGATCTCACGGGTGCGCTCGGTCACTGATACCAGCATGATGTTCATCACTCCTATACCGCCCACTACCAGCGCGATGGCGGCAATGGAGCTGATCATCATGGTGAGGATGCCGGTGGTCTGTTCAATCGAGTGGCGGATCTGCGCGTTGTTGCTCATGTAGAAGTCGGTACTGCCGTGGCGACGGGTCAGCAATCGTGCAATGGCCTGCTCGGCCGCTTCCATGCTGATCGCATCGGATACGCGCACGGTGATGCTGGATACATGGCTCTGGCCCAACACCCGCGCCATGGCGGTGGTGTAGGGCATCCACACCCGTAGCAGCGAGGCGTCGCCGGCGGTGCCGGCATCTTTCTTCACTACACCCACCACACGCACCGGCACGGTGCCCAGCAGCAGGGTCTGCCCGATGGGGTTCTCGGCTGCGGCGAAGAAGCGCGCGCGGGTGTTGGCGTCGATGATCGCCACCTGCTGGTACCCAGCCACACCCTGCGCGCCGAAGAAGGTGCCTTCGCCCAGCTTCAATCCATGCACGCGGAAGTACTGTTCGCTGACGCCCTGCACCTGCACGCTGGCGGAGCGGTTGCCACGCATCGCGGTACCCGTGGTGGCTACGCCAGGGGTGGCACTGTCCACGAACGGTTGCCCTTCCAGGGCCTCGCTGTCACCCGGGGTAAGGGTCTCCACCCGCGCCGCGTGCAGGTCGCCAAAGCCGGAGCCTGGATAGATCTCGATGGTGCTGGTACCCAGCGAAGAGATGTTGGACAGGATGGCCTGACGCGCGCCCGTACCCAGCGCGACCACCGACACCACCGAGGCGATGCCGATGATGATGCCGAGCATGGTCAGGAAGGTACGCATGCGGTGTGCATTCATGGCGCGCAGGGCCATGCGGAAAGCCTCGGAGAAGCGATCGCGCACGGCTTGCCAGCCGATGCCATCGTTGCGTTGCGGCAGCGCGGACGGCGCCACACCCGCTGCCGACGCAGTACCCGTGGCACGGTCATCGACAATCCGACCATCGCGGATCTCGATGAGGCGCTGGGCGTGCTCGGCCACCGCCATGTCATGGGTCACCAGCACCACGGTGTGGCCTTCGGCATGCAGCTCGCCGAGGATCTTCATCACTTCCTTGCCCGACTGTGTATCCAGGGCGCCGGTTGGTTCGTCGGCGAAAATCACCGCACCGCCATTCATCAGTGCGCGGGCAATCGACACGCGTTGCTGCTGGCCCCCCGACAGCTCGCCGGGCAGATGTTGCATGCGCTCCCCCAGGCCCAGCCGCGCCAGCAGTTCGGCGGCCCGCGCGTGGCGCGCGGGGGAGGGCATGCCGGCATAGATCGCCGGCACTTCCACGTTGCCCAGCGCGGTCAGGTCGGCCAGCAGGTGGTAACGCTGGAAGATGAAGCCGAAGTGTTCGCGGCGTAGTTCGGCCAGTTCATCGGGCGACATCTGCGCGGTCTGGCGTCCTGCAATCTGGTATTCGCCGGCAGAGGGCCGATCGAGGCAGCCGAGGATGTTCATCAGCGTCGACTTGCCCGAGCCGGACTGGCCGACAATGGCCACCAGTTCACCGGCATGGATGTCCAGGTCCACACCGTCCAGTACCACCAGCGTCTGCTCGCCGGCGGCGAATTCACGGCGCAGCCCACGTACGCTCAGCAGAGGCTCGCTCATGGGGGCGCTCATCCGCGCTGCGCGGGTGCGGCGGCGTCTTCGTCGCCGGCTTGAGCAAGAACGACCTGCTCGCCTTGCTTCAAGCCGCTGCGTACTTCCACCTGGATCTGGTCATCCAGTCCGATGGCGATGCGCCGCGCCACGGCGCGCCCGTCTGCACCGCGAACCTGCACGCTGTAGCTGCCATCGCCGGCCCGCGCACCCAGCGCGGCGGAGGGGATGGTCAGCACGTTGTTGGCACGGCCGAGCACGATGCGTACCTGGGCGGTCATGTAGCTGCGCAGGCGCCCATCACGGTTGTCCACGTCGAACTGGCCGTTGTAGTACATGGCGGTACGGCTGCCGGCGGACAACGCCGGTGACGTGAGGCTGGATGCATCTTCGTTCGTGATCGATTCGGGCGCGGGCGCGATGTCGCGCAGCGTGCTGCTGTAGCGGCGGCCCGCATCGCCAAGGATGGTGAAGAAGGCTTCCTGGCCGACCGTGGTGTGCACAACGTCGGCCTCGGAGATTTCGGCATAGACGGTCATCACGTCCTGGTTGCCCAGCATGACGATGGTGGGTGCGCTCTGTACCGCGTTCACCGTCTGCCCCTGACGGGCGACCACCGCCAGCACCGTGCCATCGGTAGGCGCGGTGATGCGGGTGTATTCCAGATTGGTCTGCGCGATGTCCACCTCGGTCTGCCGCTGCACGATCTCTCCATCCAGCGCTTTGATCTGTTCGCGTGTCGCCTCCACCTTGGCGGTGGCGGCGTCGAAGTCCGCGCGCGCAACCAGCTGCGATGCGACCAGCCGTTGCTGCCGCCGAAGGGTCAGTTCGAGCTGGCGCAGATCGGTGGCCAGTGCATCGCGGTTGGCGCGTGCGGTGCGCTGTGCTGCCTGCGCACTCAGCAGTGCATTGCGCTGGGTACGGGAGTCGATGTCGGCAATCGGGTCACCTGCCTTCACCTTGTCGCCCAGCTTCACGTACAGGGTTTCGATGCGTCCGGAAACCTGCGCGCCCACGCTCACCAGTCGCGATGGCTTCAGGGTGCCGGTGGCTTCCACCACCTGCTCGATGTTCCCACGCACCACGGGCGCGAGCTGCAGTGGTGGTGGCGGTGCCGGTCGGAGCCAGAACCAGGCGGCAATGGCAGTGCACAGTACGGCACCGGCGGTCATCAGCAGTCGGCGGTGTTTACGCGGTGCCGTGCTCATTCGCACAGCGTCCAGAAGGGGCAGGTCATCGGTGGTCCTCGCGGCAGGAGAGATGCACGCGCCGGGTGCCGGGCGTGGATGGCCGTCGAGTCTCAAGGTGATGGATTGCGTGAACCTTGCGGCGCTGTCGTGGTTGTCAGGTCACTTCCATGGCGATGACCAGCGCCACGGCGACGAACTGCAAGGCACTGCCCAGCACCAGCAACGCGCTGCGCAGACGGTCGGATGTCATGCGCAGGCTGCAGAGCTGGCACAGCGTGCCGATCACCAGCCCTGCGGCAGCGAGTGTGCTGGTCGGCTGCGCGTGCACGCGATGTATCACCAGCGGGACCCACGCGCTTGCCAGCATCATCCACGCTGCATGCGTGTCCATGTTGCGCAGAGCAGCAGGGAGGGTTCGCGCTGTAGTTGATCGCCATGCGGACAGCGCGTGCAGCACGGCATGTGCGACGACGAAGAGCAGCACTGCGCTGGTCAGTGCTGCGTGTGCATGGCGGTGCGTTGAAACCACCAGTGCACTGCCGGGCAGCAACAGGAACAGCGCGGCAAAAAGGCGCATCAGCACGTTCGGACGCTTCGCAGTAGGTATCGCGCGCAGCCACTGTGGCCAATGCGGCAGTCCGCGCGCGCGATCGGCATGCGAGCGTCTATTCCACGCAGCCGCGGTCAAACCGGATGTGGCTGGTGTCGTGCGGGATCGGCTAGAGGAGGAGGGTGGAGGAACTCCTTCGGTCACGTGCAGGCTTCCTGTCAGGATGGAACGCGATGGCAGCGCAGATGCCATCGATTCGATGCTGCGCAGCGAACATTGCCGCAACCTTGCGTGTCATCGCTGTCTGCAGCGCACGGACAGGCGGCAGTCACCGATGTGCGGACGTCCTCACTGCTCTACCGATGGCGCAGAGACAACGCCCGGGTGCTGTGGGAATTCGACGCGGATCAGCGCGCCGCCACCAGGGGCATCCAGAATCGTGACATGGCCACCGTGACGGTCGATCACCTGCCGCACCAGGTTCAGTCCCAGGCCCGCACCGGTCTGGCGTGGGCGCAGTCGCTGGAACGGCTCGAACACACGTTCGCGCTGGTCCACCGGAATGCCGGGGCCATCGTCTTCCACTTCCAGGCAGCTGCCCTGCACCCGCACGATGATCTGGCGGCCACCGTGCTCGGCGGCATTCAACACCAGGTTGGAGATCACCCGTTCGACCGCGCCAGCCTCACCCAGCACCGGGAAGTGTGGTTCCACCGCCACCGCCACCGTCTTGTCCGACTGGATCAGCAGGGGCGCAAGATCGGCGGCCACCCGTTTGGCCACCCGGGCCAGGTTGAGGGTTTCCTTTGGACCGTCCTCTTCCATGCGGTGCAGGTCCAGCAGCTGCTCGGCCAGGGTCGCCAGACGCGCGACTTCAACGGCAAAGCTGCGCGAAGTCGAATCATCAGCGGCATCGATCTTTACCCGCAGGATCGCGATCGGCGTGCGCAACTCATGCGCCGCTGCGGCGATGAAACGGCGTTGCCGCTCGTGTCCTTCATCCAACCGACCCAATGCATCGTTGACGGCGGTCACCAGCGGCGCGATCTCCACCGGCACCGCGGTCTCGGTCAGGCGGATGCCACGACGGCTGGCCGAGATGTTGCGGGCTTCCTGCGCGATGCGCTCGACACCGGCCAGTGCCCGCCGCACGATGATCGGCGTCAGGATGATGGTGGCCAGCGCCAGCAGCAGGAAGATCGGCAGGGTGATGATGTGCGCGGCCAACGCCATCTGCATGGTCAGTGAATCGGTTTCGCCATGGGCCATGATGGTCAGCTTGCCGGCCGGTCCGCCGTGCTGGCGTACCACCACGGCCAGGCCATCGCTGCGATCACGCCCGCGCAGGTCGCCATAGGGGATGCCATCGAGGGCGCCGACCAGCGAGGCATAGGCCGGTGGCACATGACCGAAGGTGACGTGGTGCCCATGCTCGTCCTCGGCGATGAACCAGGCACCGGGGACGATCTTCAGCAGTTCGGCCAGCTCCGGCGTGTGCTGCACGTACAGTTCGCCGTTGCGGTCGCGGTGCACCGCCTCGGCCGCCACCGGTGCGAAGGTCTGGATGGTGTAGTAGCCACCGCTGTCGGCACGAACCAGCACCATCAGCAGGGCGAAGAAGGCCACCAGCAGGGCCAGCAACTGGTAGATCAGCGTCTTGACGATCAGCGGTCGCTTCAACGACGGGCGACGCGCCATCACTTGCTTTCCCGCATCAGATAGCCAACCCCGCGAATGGCGTGGATCTCCACGCCCGCATCGGCGTCAGCGAGTTTTCGGCGCAGGCGCGAGACGTGCGAATCCAGGGTGTTGGAATGGATGCCGTCGTCGAAGCCATACACCGCCATCTCGATGGATTCGCGCAGCACGGTGCGGCCCAGGCGCCGTGCGAGGGCGGCCAGCACCCGGATCTCGCGCCGCGGCAGCTCCAGCCGCTGGCCGTCCACACTGGCCTCGCCCGAGGCGGGGTCGAACACCAATCGGCCGATGCTGATGGACTCCACTTGCAATCCGCTTGGACGACGGCCAGCAGCACGGATCCGCGCGAACAGCTCCTCCAGCGCGAAGGGTTTGGCCAGGTAGTCATCGGCGCCTTCATCCAGGCCGGCAATCCGGTCCGGCAACTGGCCCAGCGCGCTCAGCACGATGATCGGCACCCCGGGGTTGCGCTCGCGCAGCACCGAAATCAACGCCAGGCCATCGCCATCAGGCAGGGTGCGGTCCAACAGCACCAGATCGTGCAGGCCGCACAGGGCCGCCTCCCGCGCCAGTGCCAGGGTATTGGCCACGTCCACTACATAGCGCTCGCGCTGCAGGGCGGACTTGAGGGTGGCGGCCAGTTCGGCTTCGTCTTCGATCAGCAGGATGTGCATCAGCAGGGCTTGGGCAGGGAGAGGCCGCAGTAGGGCGGTTCGGCACGCGCCGGCACCGTATTACAGGAACATTGCGTGAACATGGCGTGCCTCCGCATCTGCCGGAAGACCATGGCGGCAGGTGGTGAAGCCGAAGGTCCGGCGCAAGGTTCACGCAATCCAGGCGCTCCAGCCTTGGCGCCCATTCGCAGTTCCCATCCCTGGAGTCACCATGAAGTTGTTCGTTCCGCTGCTGTTCCTCGCCACGATGACCGGCTGCACCACCGCCAAGATGACCGTCACCCCGGATGGCCGCCGTGGCGTTTCCATCGACTGCAGCGGCTCCAGTTCCTGGAGCGGTTGCTACGAGAAGGCCGGGCAGATGTGCCCCGGTGGCTACGTGGTCTTCAGCAAGGATGGCGATGAGGGCAACGCCATCGCGGTCGGCAACAAGAACGGCTTCACCTCCACCCAGATGGTCACCCGCTCGATGCTGGTGTCCTGCTCCGGTTGACGATCACGTCGCTCATCTTTCGTGCTCCCTGCGCCGACTGAACGATCAGGGCCGGACACATCGCGGCGCTGATCATCTGGCAGGGATGGATGGACATCCCGCACGCATGGGTGCACGACGCGTCATTTTCCTGCAGATGCCCGATATCAGGCGCTTTCAGCGGCGCGGCCATTCGCGGGCAGCGCTGCTCTTTCCTTTTGCTTCATGCCCCTGTAACACGATCATCGCTACCACGGTGGTCCCAGCGATTCCGCTGGGATCTTCTGGAGACGCTGGAATGGAGTTCAGAACGTCTGTATTGCTCGTGGCCCTGATGGCCGCTCCCGCAGTAGCCCATGCTGAAGTCTGCTTTTCGCGGGACGGTTTCGTCATGACATGTCCCAGCTTGTTGCCGCACCCGGTGAAGGCACGATTCGAGGTTGGAACGTTGCCACGCGTGGCCGGCTCGCCTTCGGAAATCTACATCACCGGTGGCGGGAGGGTGGATGGCACCAGCAATTTCTATGTGTTTGCCAACGGCAAGATGCTGTGCGAGACGAGCGGCAATCTCGATGGTAGCAACACCACGCCCGTACGGCATTGCAATGGCACGATCACAACACCCGGAACCTACGTGATCTCGGCATCACGCAGCAATAGCGGCAATTTCCTGGCCCCGGACGATGTGGTGATCAACGTCCAGTAAAACATCTGCCATCAAGGGCCCCGGGCCGTAGTTGCCGGGGCCTGGTCCTGCACCCCGATCCGCATGTCACTGCACTGGCGCTGCGCCGGGTCGGTATACGGTGTGCTGGCCAATGCCACCAGCGTCCCCGTCGCGCCGCGCACGATCAGCGGCACCATCACCTGCCGCGGATCACCGCCGAACGACAGGGCGCGCAGCCCCTGTTCGTAGGCGGCCACCATCGACGCCATCAGCATCGTCGCACCCAGTCGTGCGTCGGCGTCGCCGACGGGTCGCCCCGCTGACTCAGCCATCAACTGCGCCAGGTCATCGGTCAGCAGCGCCTGCAGCTGCCGCGCATGGGCCACCAGTACGGCGCTTTGGGCCACGGTTTTCCAGAACGACGCCGCACCGGCGTTGATCCGCAGCAGCGGATGGCCGGTGTCCAGCAGTTCCCGCACCAGTCCTTGGAAGGCGGCCAGCGGCGTCATCGACGTGCGCGCGGCCATGCCCTCGCGCAGCAGCTGGCGCGCTTCCTCGTCACGGTCGAACACCAGCTGTTCCTTGCTGGCGAAGTAGTTGAACACCGTCTTGCGCGAAACCCCGGCGGCATCGGCGATCTCGCTCATTGACACCGCCTCGAAGCCGCGCTCGATGATCAGCCGGGTGGCGACGTCGGAAATCGCCTGTCGGGTCTCGGCTTTGCGCTGCTCACGGCGGCCGGGTGGCGGGGGCATGGGCGGGTCACTTGTGGAAAAGTACACCGAGTGTAACATTGAGGCCGCCAGAGTGCCGACCGGGTGCTCACGAGGATTGCCAATGCGGTACGACGTCGTCATTGCCGGGGCTGGCCCGGTGGGACTGCTGCTGGCCTGTGAACTGCGTCAGGCAGGAAGCGCGGTGCTGGTACTGGAGCAGGTGGCCTCGCCGGATTCGCCGCTGAAGCGCCTGCCGTTCGGGCTGCGCGGTTTGAATGCCCCGACGCTGGAGGCGCTCGACCGACGCGGTCTGCTGGACGCGGTGGCAGCCGGCCAGGTGCTGAAGCCGGAGAAAGGCCCGCCGCCGCCGGGAACCGCGCACTGGCTCTCGCAACCACGCAAGCTGGGTGGTCACTTCGCGGGTATTCCGTTTGCACTGGACAACGTCGACAGCGGTCGCTGGCCGTGGCGCCTGCCCAGCCCGGTCGGCACGCAGATGGCGGTGGAACTGCAGGCGCTGGAGGCCGTGCTGGCCGAGCGCGCGCAGGCGCTGGGCGCAGTGATCCTGCGTGGTGCAGGCGTGCAGAGCGTGCAGATGGGGGCCGGCGAGGTCCAGGTCGAGGCGGGCGGACAGGCCTTCCGCGGGCGCTGGCTGGTCGGCTGCGATGGAGGCCGCAGCACCGTGCGCAAGCAGTGCGGTTTCAGCTTTGCTGGTACCGATCCAGAGTTCACCGGCCACTCGCTCAGTGTTGAACTGGAAGATCCGACGGTACTCAGCCCGGGGCGTCACACCACCGCGCAGGGCATGTGCAACTTCAATCCGCCGGGCACGATCGCCCTGGCCGACTTCGACGGCGGCGCGGGCCACCGCCAGCCACTTGATCGCGAATCGGCACAGGCGCTGCTGCGCCGCATCTCCGGCCGCGAAGCAACGATCACCGCACTGCATCTGGCCACCACCTGGACCGACGGCGCACGGCAGGCCACCGCCTATCGTCGTGGCCGCGTGCTGCTGGCCGGCGATGCCGCACATGTGCATTCGCCGCTGGGTGGGCAGGGTCTGAACCTGGGCCTGGGCGATGCGATGAACCTTGGCTGGAAGCTCGCCGCCGTCGTGCGCGGCGAGGCAGCTGATGCGCTGTTGGATACCTATCAGGCCGAACGCCATCCGATCGGCGCGCGCGTGCTGGAATGGTCGCGCGCGCAGGTCGCATTGATGCGCCCAAGCGCGGGCTCACGTGCACTGGCTGCCATCGTCGCCGATCTGGCAGAAACACGTGATGGCGCCACGTATCTCGCCGAGCGCGTGTGGGGTGTGGGCCAGCAGCTGGACCTCGGCCATACCCATCCGCTGGTGGGCCGCAGCACGCCGGATTTCCTGCTGGTCGATGGTCGCCGCATGGGTGAACTACTGCGGGCAGGGCAGGCGGTGCTGCTGGTGTTCGATGCTGCTGCCTCGTTGTGCGAGGCGGTTGATGTTGAACGGGCCCGCATCCTGTCCATCGCGCAGCCCGCTGTCGATTCGCTGGGCCTGTCGGCGCTGCTGGTTCGTCCGGACGGCATTGTCGCCTGGGCCAGTGATGGCGCCGATGCGGCAGGACTGGCGCGGGCGGTACAGGAATGGACGAGCTCAGCTGGCAGGGAAGCGATTGCCTGACTTCCGGCGCAGCCCGCGCAGGGCTGCGCCGCCATCTTTCAGAGATCCTTCTTCTTGCCGCTCAGGTCCAGCGGCTGGTCACTGCCTTTGCGCTCGCTCGACCAGACCTCAACGCTCTTGCTGCATCGGCTTTCGCGGGCGGCAACCTCAGGCGGCAGGTCCTTCACATGCGGCGACTCCTGGCAGGCTGCGTGCATGGCCGAATCGTCATAAGTGGCACAGCCACTGATGGAAGCGAGAGCAAGGAAACAGAGAGCGGAGCGGAGCAGGGGCTGCAGCAGGCGCATGGGGAGATCTCAAGAGGGCCGGTCTGGCCATCGAATTCAATCCGTGACTTGGCTCACGCGCAATCCGACTGGCAGCACTTGTTATTGAGTAACAATTGTGGGAACGCTCAGAGGCGGGCGATTGCCAATCAGGCAATGCAGATCAGGAATATCGTCGACAGCGCGAGCATCAGCACGAACACACGCCGGCTCAAGGCCAGGCAGGTCAGGCAGGCCGCCAACGCCCAGGCCGCCAGCAGTGCACATCCCAGCAGCCACAGCCCGACCGTCATCATCGAGCCGGCCGCTGCGGCAGACAGCGCAAAGACCTTGAACAGCGCCACGCCCAGCACGCTGCCCAGCGCGCCGGCCCGCAGGGCAATCGCATCGTGGCAGGTGGGGGAAAGCTGGCGGTGCATGAGGGCTGTGTCGCGCTTTGGGAGCTGGCGTGCGCAACTCTGCAGCAAGGCGGATCTACGCCGCGTGTTCGTCGCACCGCCAGCGCGCAAATGCCGTGATGAGCTCACCACGGCATGTGCATGCTGAATGCCAGTGCTGCCCGGTCAGCGCGCCGGTTGGGAGGCCAGCATGTCGCGCCCGTGTGGGGTCAGATCGATATCCGCATCTTCCGCCTGCACCGCCAGGCCTTTCTTCACGGCCCACGTCGCCGCATCGCTTCCTACAGGGCGCGCATCGGCAATGGCGCGCAGGATGGTGAACTGTTCTTCAGTCAACGGCATGGTACGTCCTCATACGCCCAGCAGGGGCGGCAGTTGCCAGTCCGAAAGGCGCGCATTGCTGATGGCCTGATGGCAGCCACAGGCATCACAACGGAACAGCGTACCGCCCGGCAGGTGCAACAGGTTTGCATCCTGGGCGCAGGTGATTTCCGCACAATGACGGCATGACACGGTAAGCGAAATGATTCGCTCCACGTCGCCGGAAATATTGAACGCGGCCTCGAAGGCATGGATGGCGAAGTGGCCGGTGTCCGGCATGGTGTTCTCGGTTGCAGACAGGTGTCTCCATCCTCGTTTTCCCACCGTGATGAGGCTGTCAGGCCAGCGCGGTGGCGAAGTCAACGAGGTCCGCTGCTACGCTTCAGGACTGCGCATGCGGCTGGGATAGCATGCAGTTTGAATTTCCACTCGCCGCTGGCAACGGAGTAGCTCGCAATGGACATCGAACTGGACGGCAACCGCATCCACAGCGAGCGGGCATTCCACGAGACGCTGGCGCTCGCACTGGGTGTCGAGCGCGGTTATGGGAACAATCTCGACGCCCTCTGGGATCTGCTGAGTGCCAGCGTCGAGCGCCCGCTGCAGCTGACCTGGAACGGCCATCAGGTTTCCAGAGAGGCGCTGGGGCCTCGCTTCCAGCAGATCGTCGACGTACTTGAGCGGGTGCAGCGCCAGGATGAGGCCATGGCACTGGACGAACGCTTCAGCTATTGCCTGCGGTAGGTGCGGTGTGCAGCCGCTGCCAGCGTGGTGCTGCCTGTTGCCTCCAGGGCAACACCGTCGCCTGGGCGACGGCTGACGAACCGTGCGCAGTTCAGCGGCTGCCGGCGATGGCAATCCTGCGCTTCTCCAGCATCACCGACACGCACCACAGCAGCAGGCCGCCGACCGCCGTCGCCGCACCTACGTAACCGGTGGTGGCCGGGCTGAAGCCGGCGCTGATCGCCATGCCGCCCAGCCACGGGCCGAGCGCATTGGCGGTATTGAACGCCGCATGGTTGGAGGCGGCGGCCAGGGTCTGCGCCTCGCCGGCCACGTCCATCAGGCGCGTCTGCAACACCGCAGCCAGGGCGCCCATCGTGCCCACGGTGATGATCATCGGGCCGATGGTCCACACCGATTCTGCAGCAAGCGGGTACAGCAGCAGCATCACGATCGACCACACCAGCACCACGGCGGCGGCCTTGAAGTGGAATTTGTCGACCAGCCAGCCACCAGCGATGTTGCCGATGATCGCACCGATGCCGAACACGCCTACTGCCAGCGGCATCCACGACTCGGCCACGCCGGTCACCTGCACGAGTGTCGGTGCCAGGTAGGTGAACACGCAGAACATGCCGGCAAAGCCCACCGCACCGATAGACAGCGCCAGCCATACCTGGGGGGTGTTGAATGCGCGCAGCTCGCGCATCGGCGAGGTCCGCACCTCATCCGGATCGGGTAGCAGGAAGCGCGCGATCATCGCCACTGTGGCGATGGCCAACACGCTGACCAGGGCGAAGGCGGTACGCCAGCTCAGCTGCTGGCCCAGCCAGGTGGTCAGCGGATTGCCGATCAGGATCGCCACCGACAGCCCCAACAGCACGCGCGACATTGCTTGGCCGCGCTGGCCGGCCGGACTGATCGCTGCCGCCACCAGCATCGCCACCCCGAAGTAGGCGCCATGCGGCAGGCCAGCGACGAAGCGCGCCACCAGCATCGTGCCGTAGTTCGGCGCCAACGCGCTGGCCAGATTGCCGACGGCATAGAACCCCATCAACGCCAGCAGCAGCTTGCGGCGCGGGAAGCTGGCGCCGACGAAGGCCAGGATCGGAGCGCCCACCACCACGCCGATGGCGTATGCGCTGATCAGGTGGCCGACCTGCGTCTCGCTGATCGACAGGCCGCGGCTGATCTCCAGCATCAGGCCCATGCTGGCGAATTCACTGGTGCCGATGGCGAAGCCGCCCAACGACAGGGCGAGGATGATCAGGGTACGCTGGCGCGGCGTCAGCCGAGCGGCCAGAGGGGAGTTGGGGCTCATTCGGGGGCGCAAAGGGGCGGGGAGGCGCCCCATTGTACTGCTGCACCGCAACAGGCATCAGCCGGGCTGGGGGTAAATCAGTGTTCGATGGGTGGTGCTGCCGGCGTGGCCTGCTGGCCAAGCGCCGCCAAGGCCCGTCGGTATTTGTCACGCAGGCGCTCGGCGGTGGCGGCATCCAGCGATGCCAGCCGCGCTTCATCGGCATTGTCGGCGATGTCGGCCAGCTTGACCTTCAGTGCCAGCGGATCCGCCGAAATTCGTGCGTAGTACGTGTCGGCATCCGCCGCAGGCGTCCGGCTCAGCAGCCGGACCGCGTCCTGCAACGGGGCGGGAAAGGCCTGCACCTGCCCAGCGAAGGCCGGGCAGTCCTCGATCACATCATGCAGCCAGGCCACCGCCTCTGCTTCATCATCGCCGCGCACGGCAGCGGCCACCCGGCCAACGTGGCCGATGTAGGGGTGCCCTGCCTTGTCGACCTGGTCGGCATGGGCCTCCACCGCCAGCATGCGTGCACGTTCTACCCAGTCCATTGCGATCTCCCCGGTGCAAGCGTGTATTGTCGTACGGACTGTCTGCATGCCGCCACCACGGCCGTGCAGGCATCATCGGACGCTGCAGGAATGGCATCTGGATTCCATCAGGGAGATGAGACATGCAGGAATACACCCATCAGCTCGAACTACGCGGCCGCTTCCGTCTGGTAGCGGTGACCCACGAGCCGGTGTACGCTCCCGGCGATGTGGTCGGCCATGCGGTCATCGTCGACGGTGGGGAACGTCTGACCGACCTGATGTCGTTGGCCGATGCGCGCCGGTACCTTGAGGAACTGGTGCGGGAAGAGGGCGTGGAGCCCGGGCTGGAGAATGAAGTCAACCTGCGGAGGAAGGCGTCGCAGCGACGCCGCCGCTAAGCCGTCGCGCCCTCGGGCGCATCATGGAGGATTCGGGTGTTGTCCAGTAAGAAGTATCTGCTCATCGCCATCATCACGCTGGCGACCCTGCTGCTTGGGTTCGTGCTTTCCGGTTACCTGACGCTGCTGCTGCTTGGTCTGGATACCAAGTTGCTCACCTGGAATACCTATTACCAGTATTTCCACGCCCTCGGCCAGCCGCAGGTTGCCCCGTTCGTGGGCAAGATCAAGTGGGCCGGCTACCTCGGCTTCGGCCTGCCGCTGCTGGTGTTGGCCATCGTCGGCCTGGTCGTGCTGCTGAAGAAGGACAAGCGTTCGCTGCACGGTGACGCGCGCTTTGCCACCGGCGCCGATCTGGCCAAGCATGGCATGTTCAAGAAGAGCGGCCAGAGCATCGTGGTCGGCAGCCATGGCGGCAAGCTGGTGCGGCTGGACGGCCAGCAATTCGTGATCCTGGCGGCCCCGACCCGTTCGGGCAAGGGCGTCGGCGTGGTCATCCCGAACCTGCTGGAGTACGGCGAATCGCTGGTGGTGCTGGACATCAAGCAGGAAAACTTCGACCTGACCAGTGGTTGGCGCGCCAGCCAGGGGCAGGAGATCTACCTGTTCAACCCCTTCGCCGAAGATCGCCGCACCCATCGCTGGAACCCGCTCAGCTATGTCTCCGACGACCCGGCGTTCCGTGTCTCGGACCTGATGAGCATCGGTGCGATGCTGTATCCGGATGGCTCGGAAGACCAGAAGTTCTGGATCAGCCAGGCGCGCAATGCCTTCATCGCCTTCACCCTGTACCTGTTCGAGAACTGGGATGACGAGCGCAGCAGCGGCTTCCCAGGCGGGCAGGGCACGCCGACCCTGGGTGCGGTGTACCGCCTGTCCTCCGGCGATGGCAGTGACCTGAAGAAGTTCCTCAAGGGCCTGTCCGAGCGCCCATTCCTCAGCAGCAACGCGCGCTCGGCGTTTGCCAACATGCTGTCCCAGGCCGACGAGACCTTCGCCTCGATCCTGGGTACCTTCAAGGAACCGCTGAACCCCTGGATCAACCCGGTCCTGGACAAGGCCACCAGCACCAACGACTTCCTGCTCACCGACGTGCGCAAGAAGAAGATGACCATCTACATCGGCATCCAGCCCAACAAGCTGGCCGAAAGCCGATTGATCATCAACCTGTTCTTCAGTCAGCTGATCAACCTCAACACCAAGGAACTGCCCAAGTCCAATCCGGACCTGAAGTACCAGTGCCTGCTGTTGATGGACGAATTCACCTCGATCGGCAAGGTCGAAATCATCGCCTCGGCGGTGTCCTACATGGCCGGTTACAACGTGCGCCTGCTGCCGATCATCCAGAGCATGTCGCAGCTGGATGCCACCTATGGCCGCGAGGTCTCGCGCACGATCATCACCAACCATGCGCTGCAGATCCTGTACGCACCACGCGAGCAGCAGGACGCCAACGACTATTCGGACATGCTGGGTTACACCACCATCCGCAAGAAGAACGTCACCCACGCGCGCGAAAAGACCCACAGCTTCACCGAGGAGCGTCGCGCGCTGATGCTGCCGCAGGAGCTCAAGGCGATGGGGCCGGACAAGGAGGTGTTCCTGTACGAAGGCATCCCGCATCCGGTCAAGTGCGACAAGATTCGCTATTACAAGGACCGCTATTTCACGTCACGTCTACTGCCAAAGGTTGACGTGCCGATGCTTGATGTCTAAGTTGCAGACTTGAAAGTGTGACGCATGCACGCATTCATTGAGGTGAATTAGTGAAGCGCGTCAAAGAAACGCCATACGTTGGTCAAAATTCAGATTTGTCTGACATCGAATTGACGCGTAGTTGTGCGACTCTATGCGTGGCTTGCGGATCTGTGTGATTCGTCATGCTTTCAGAGTGGCCAGGAGTTTCAGCCATGGGAACAGGGATGGTTCCGACGTTGGTGAGGGTGCGTGAGAGGGGCCTCGGATGAGGTTGCTTCACGCGACTTGGTTGGCAGCTTTCGAGCTGCAGGGGAACCGTGCCCATGTGCTGTTAAGCAGTGCATTCGTTACGTTTCCGGCGTGCATCGCGCAGTGCCGGACGACCAAGGGACCAACATCGGGACTGCTTTTTCGTACGTCAAAGTGAAGCCCGTATGAATCAGGCGTTTATTGCAAAAATGTCCATCGCCGCAGTGGCGGCGTTGATGGTGGCAGGTTGTGCCACCAAGCCCGCACCCGACTTTGGAGGGCGTTGGAAGCCGGTCAACCGTTTCGCGACGGCTCCGACCGAGATTCCGCTGTACTCCAGCTACGTCTATCAGGCGTCGCCGATGGATCGCACGCTGAAGGCCATGCTCGAGCGCTGGGCCAAGGATTCCGGCCGTACGCTGGACTATCGCCTCAGTTCGGATTTCACCCTGTATGGCGCGGTGTCGGAGATCGACACCACCAACGCACAGCAGGCCGTGATCGATCTCACGGCGGCCTATGCGGCGCAGGGCGTTTCCGTCTCCATCGTCGGCAACCAGATCGTCGTGCAGAGCGCTGGATCGACGCCGACCGCGTCGGCCCAGGATCCTGAAGCCAGCAGCGGCAGCTGAGACCGCGTCGAAATCATCGAACGTGCCGCACCCCGCGCCTGGCGCAGGGGCGTCGCGCCCATTGATGTTTCAGCAGTACGGAAGAACCCATGTTCCGCAAGAAGGATGCAGGCAACAGCCCCAAGGTCGAGCAGTCGGTCGCCAAGGCGGTCAGCTACGAGATCACCGTGGCCGACATGGCCCGGCGCAGCGAGCGCCGTGCCTGGTGGGTCGCCACCGGTTCGTTGCTGATGTCGCTGGCGCTGGCCGGTGGCTACTACTACATGCTGCCGTTGAAGGAGAAGGTGCCGTTCCTGGTGATGGCTGATGCCTATACGGGTACGGCCACGGTTGCGCGCCTGCGCGGCACGTTCCAGGGCGAGACGATCACCACCAATGAAGCGGTCAATCGCAGCAACGTCGCCCAGTATGTGCTGGCGCGTGAGTCGTATGACTCGGCGGTGATGGGCCTGCGCGACTGGGAGCTGGTGTTTGTGATGTCAAGTGATCCTGTCGGCGCAAGCATGAAGCAGCGCTATGCCGGTAACAATCCGCAGAACCCGTTCGTGATGTACGGACGCGGCAAGGCGATCCGGGTCAAGATCTTGAGCATCACGCCCTTGGCCCAGCAGGCCAATGGTGGCTTCCGCGGCGCATCGGTACGCATACAGCGCAGCCTGCTGGACAAGCGCACGGGTGCTGCGACCTATCTGGATAACCAGCTGGTGACGATGCGTTTCCAGTACAACCAGAATCTTGCGCTGTCCGAGCAGGATCGCGTACTCAATCCGCTAGCTTTCCAGGTTACCGAGTATCGCGTCGATAACGATTACGCCCGTGGCGTGCCGGTGCCGGATGACAGTGCAATGCAGCAGCAGGCTCAGGATGCTGCCCAGCAGGCGCAGCTTGCCGCGCAACAGGCGCAGGGCATTTACGACCCGAACAATCCCGCAGCAGCCACCATGATCGATCCCGCAACTGGCCAGCCTGTGGCTGTACCGGCCAATGGTCAGATGCAGCCGGTACAGGGTCAATCCATTCAAGGTCAGCCGACTCAAGGGCAGGTAGTGCCTGGGCAGGCGATCCCAGCGCAGCCGGCCATGAGGCCGATGCAGAACAATTCCACCGGAAATGCTGATGGAGCAAGCAACCGATGAGTAGTCGAAAAGTCAGAGGGAGCGCATTGGCGCTGCTGTCATTGCTGTCGCTGGTGTTTTCCACCTCGGCGATGGCACAGGCGGTGGACCATTACGAGTACGAGAAGGACCGCATCTACCCGGTGCGCACCGGCCTGGGTCTCACCACCCAGATCGAGCTGAGCCCGAACGAGAAAATCCTCGACTACAGCACCGGTTTCAGCAGTGGTTGGGAACTCACCCGTCGCGAGAATGTGTTCTACCTTAAACCCAAGAATGTCGACGTCGACACCAACATGATGGTGCGCACTGAGACCCATTCGTACATCTTCGAGCTGAAGGTGGTGGCCACTGACTGGCGCCAGCTGGAGCAGGCGCGTCGTTCCGGCGTGCAGTACAAGATCGCCTTTATCTACCCGAATGACACAGTGTTCGGCGTCGCGCAGGAGGCGGTGGAGGAAGAAGCCCAGCCGTTGCTCAGTACGGAGCTGGCCAAGGATCGCCAGTACAACTTCAACTACTCCTATTCGACCAGCAAGGCGAAGAAGATGGGGTGGTTGATTCCGGTCAACGCGTACGACGATGGGAGTTTCACCTACCTGAAACTGCCGAATTCTCCCGAATACAAGACGGGCATCTTCCCGGCCGTATTCGGTCGCGAGAAAGAGTACGGCGAGGACTTCGTGGTCAACACCACAGTTGAGGGCAATACGCTGATCGTGCACGGGACCTACCCGTACCTGGTCATCCGCCATGGCGACTTTGTCGTCGGCCTGCGAAGGAACGTGAAGAAATGAGCCAGCAGAACACTCCGGACAACGATCCAAATCCGTCTCCGTACGGTCAGGGCCCTGCGGGTCATGAACCGTCGACGAATCCTTATTACGGGACCGCGCAGTCCGAAACCACGCCCGATCTGGATGCCAGCGCTCCGCAGCTCCGCTCGGCTGAAGAGCAGCGCCTGAACCGTAAGGCACTGTTGTTCCTGGGCGGCATCTTGCTGCTGTTGTTGGCCATGGGTTTCCTGCTGCTGCGCAAAGGCCAGGATGACGAGGCCGACGCCAAGGCACCACCGCAGGTGGCACGCTCAAGCACTCCGGATCTGCCGAACATGGCGCCGCCTGTCATTCCTTCTGCTGCGCAGGAGACCGCTGAGCCGATTCCGATGCTTCCACCGCCGCCGAAGGAAGCCATTGGCCCCACCTACATTCCACGTGCCGAACCCGAACGTGACATCCAGCGCGGTCCCAGCCTGCTGGACCGTCGCATCGCCGGCAGTGGAGGCGTCGGTACCGGTGACGCTTCGGGTCAAGGCGCAGCCGCGGGCAACGACGATCCTTATCTGCAGGCAACGTTGGCTGCATTGCAGGCTCAGAACGGCAACGCAACGCCGGCCAAAGTGCGTCGCGGTCCGGACGTGGAAGACGTCTCCAACGCTTCCTATATCCGCAGCCCCGATGCGTTGCTGGTGCGTGGCACTTATCTACGCTGCGTGCTTGAGACCCGCATTATTACCGACCTGGCTGGCTATACCTCCTGCCTGCTCACCGAGCCGGTCTATTCCATCAACGGCCGTACCCTGCTGTTGCCCAAGGGCTCCAAGATCTATGGTGCCTATGGTGGCGGTCCGGCCGGAAAGCGCGTGGAAGTCATTTGGGATCGGATCACGACTCCGAATGGTTTGGACGTCGCTATGTCCAGCCCGGGCGTAGATGGCTTGGGTGGTGCGGGTCACCCGGGGCAGTACAGCGCGCACTGGGGTGCACGTATCGCTTCGGCACTGATGATCAGTCTGGTCGCGGATGCATTCAAATACGCTGCTGCCGAGCATGGTCCGGAAACGACCACCGTGGCCAACAACGGCATGACCATCCAGTCGCCATATGAAAGCGCTACCGCACGTACCATGGAGCGTCTGGCCAACGAGGCGCTCACCAGCGGCCGTCGTCCGCCGACAGTCACTATCAATCAAGGCACGATCGTGAACGTCTACGTCGCAAAAGACGTCGACTTCACCAGCGTGCTGAACGCCCGCAGGTAATCCAAGAGCGACCATGGACGCCGAAGTGTCACCTCTCGCCCTCGTCTCCAGCGACTTCCTGCGCTATCAGTACGAAGTGCTGGGCATCGCCGAGTACATGACTTCACCTGAAGTGACGGAAATCTGCATCAACCGTCCGGGTGAGCTGTACCTGGAGACGCGGGCAGGGTGGCAGCGGGTGGATGTGCCAAGCCTGACGTTCGAACGCGCGCGGCAGTTCTGTACCGCGGTGGTCAACGAAAGCAACACGGGCCAACGCATCACCGATGCCGATCCGGTGGTGTCGCTCACGTTCCCAACCGGGCAGCGTGCTCAGTTCGTGATCCCGCCGGCGTGCGATGCTGGCAAGGTGTCGATCACCATCCGCCTGCCATCCAAGCACACCAAGTCGCTGACGCAGTACCACGAGGATGGCTTCTTCAACCAGATCCTTGAGCAGGATGGAAGCCTCAGTGAGCAGGATCGCGAATTGCTTGAATTGCGGCAGCAGCGTGAATACGCCGAGTTCTTCCGTCGCGCGGTGATGTATCGCAAAAATATCGTTGTGTCCGGAGCCACCGGCAGCGGCAAAACTACCTTCATGAAGGCGCTGGTCAATCACATTCCCGATAGCGAGCGCTTGGTCACCATCGAGGACGCGCGCGAACTGTTCCTGACCCAGCCCAATGTGGTGCATCTGCTGTACTCCAAGGGTGGACAGAGCACCAGCAACGTCAGTGCTAAGAGCTGCATGGAAGCGTGTCTGCGCATGAAACCTGAGCGGATCATCCTTGCTGAGTTGCGTGGTGATGAAGCGTTCTACTTCATCCGAAACTGCGCCTCAGGTCACCCCGGCTCGATCACCAGTTGCCATGCCGGCAGCCCGGAACAGACTTGGGACCAGCTGGCGCTGATGGTGAAAGCATCTACTGAAGGGTCGGGTCTGGAATTCAATGTCATCAAGCGCCTGCTGATGATGACCATTGACATCGTCGTGCATATCAAGGCGCACGCAGGCTCGCGCTATATCACCGGTATCGATTTCAATCCTGGGCGTGCCCAGGGGCAGGAGGGCTGAACAATGCTGCCAGGACTGGAAATGATGGCGTGCCCGGAAATGGCCGTCTCGATGGACGTGATGCAGCACGTCATCAACGTGGAATCCTCGAGCAACCCCTACGCCATCGGCGTGGTAGGTGGTGCCTTGGTGCGTCAGCCCAAGGCCCTCGACGAGGCCTTGGCTACCGTTCGCATGCTTGAAGAGAAGGGCTACAACTTCTCCATCGGCCTGGCCCAGGTCAATCGCTACAATCTGGCCAAGTACGGTCTGGACTCGTACGAAAAAGCCTTCCAGCAATGCCCGAATCTGCAGGCAGGCTCACGCATCCTCGCTGAGTGTTACAAGCGCTCAGGCAAGGATTGGGGCAAATCTTTCAGTTGCTATTACTCGGGCAACTTCGAAACCGGCTTCCGCCACGGCTATGTGCAGAAAGTCTATGACTCGATCCGTCGTGGGCAGCAGGTTGCTTCCAATGGCGTGGCACCCATCGACGTCGTAGCCCGTGGCGAGCGGCGTACCGTCAAGGTCGAGCACCATCCACAGCTCGCATCACCGGCACAGGCGAGAATCGTCGCCCAGGCCAATGGTGCCGTCTATGTGCCGTCCAACGACCCGGCGCGCGCCTATACCGTTTATCCGTCTACCGGTGCGATGGCGCGCGGGAGTCTGGTCAATCTTGCCGACCAGGCATTGTCGCGGGTCGTGCTGGGCTCAGTCGACCGCATGATGCAGCCGCTGGCGCAGCCGGAGAGCGCCTACCCGCAGCAGCAGGGCTACCCGCAGCAGACTGCTGCAGCACAGGCTGGTCAACCGCAGAAGATGCCACAGCATCTGCCCGGCGCAACGGCCGGTGGCGGAGAAAGCCCAGTCATGCTCCAGCGGTGGGGCGAGCAGAAGACGCCCGCCGCGGCCGCCAACAACATGTACAACGCGCCGGCGCAGCCCATGCCCGCGCAACAGATTCCCCCAGGGGATGCGGCCTTCGTGTTCTGACGAAGTCGTGGTACGACCGGTCCCCCGGCTGGTCGATTCAGCTGTGTTAGTCCATCAACAAGGAAATCAATCCATGAAGCGATTCAATCTCGACCTCGTCCAGGCCCAGCGTACGCTGAAGACCATGCTGATGGCCGTCGCATTCGCTGGCGCTGTATTTGCTCCGCAGGCCTTGGCAGGCGGCCCTGACTTCGGTGGTACCGACGGCAAGGTCTGCGGCTTCTTCACCAACATCAATGGCCTGCTGAACATGGCCTCGATCGCAGTCGTGACGATCGCCGTTATCTTTGCCGGCTACCAGATCGCCTTTGCCCACAAGCGCATTGGTGATGTCGCCCCGATCCTGATCGGCGGCGTGTTGATCGGCGCTGCGGGCCAGATTGCGCGCATGCTGCTCGGCAAGGAAGCGGGCAACTGCGACAACGTTGGCGGTGGCACAGAGGGTGCTGGTATGGCGTTTGAAATGATCAAACACGCCGTTCAGTACTACAGTGCATAAGAACGTTCTGTTCCGGGGGTGCACGCGCCCAGCGATGTTCCTGGGCGTGCCTTACCTGCCATTTTTCATGGTGGCAGGTGGGTTGTTGCTCCTCAGTATGTATACCAACTTCTGGTTCCTGCTGACCATCCCTGTGGCCGTTTTCATCATGCGTCAAATGGCCAAGCGTGACGAGATGATCTTCCGGTTGCTGGGGCTGCGGCTGATGTTCAAGCTACGGGTCCGCAATGTGCAGGAACACGATGGTATGTGGGTGTTCAACCCGAATCACTATCGCAACAAGCCAGCCCGAATGGATTGAGGGCCGGATCCGGCCGCGCGGGCGTCCATCGCCCGCGCGGTCAACTCCGAATTTTCGTCGGCAGTACCCTTTGGAAGCAGTCGTATGTTCAGTCCAGACACATCCATCAGCGAGTTCATTCCTCTGTCGTCGCATGTAGCCCCGAACGTGGTGAAAACCACCGGCGGCGATTACCTGCTGACCTGGCACTTGGAAGGGTTGCCGTTCGTGGGGCGGGAGGAATGGGAGCTCGAACATCGGCACAACACCTTTAATCGGTTGCTGCAGACGCTGCGCGCACCGGATTTCGTCAATGTTGCCTTCTGGGTGCATGACATCCGCCGCCGTCGCACCCTGAAGGGCAAGAGCTACTACAAGCAACGGTTCAACCAGGACGTGTCCGATCAGTACATGGGCATGCTTTCCTCCCAGCGCATCATGCAGAACGAGCTCTACCTGACGATGATTTATCGTCCGGTGGTCGCGGGTAAGCGCTTTGTTGAGAAGTCAGCGAACGTCGACAAGCTTCGCGCCGAGCAGGAGCAGGCCGTCGAGAAGCTGATGGAACTGGCGGGCAACGTCGAGGCGGTCATCCGCGACTACGCACCGTATCGCCTCGGCATGTACGAAGCCAAGAATGGCGTGGTGTTTTCCGAGACGCTTGAGCTGTTCGGCTATCTGATCAACCGCATCGACGAGCCGGTGCCGGTGCTGTCTGCGCCGGTGAAGGACTATTTGCCGGTCAGTCGGCACATGTTCTCAGCCAAAACCGGTGATTTCGTCATCAATACGCCGAACGGTGCCAACCACTTCGGTGCGATCCTGAATATCAAGGAGTATGCCGAGGGTACATACCCAGGCATTCTCAATGGGCTGAAGTACCTGGATTACGAGTACGTCATCACTCATTCGTTCAGCCCGATGGGGCGTCAGGACGCACTGAAGGTGCTGGACCGCACCAAGGGCATGATGATTTCCTCCGGTGACAAGGCGGTCAGTCAGATCGTCGAACTCGACCAGGCGATGGACCACCTGTCTTCGGGCAACTTCGTGCTGGGCGAGTACCACTTCATCATGGCGGTGTATGGCGACAGTCAGGCCAAGCTGTCGCAGAACGTGGCTACGACCCGTGCCGAACTGTCCAATGCCGGCTTCGTGTCCACCAAGGAAGACCTTGCGGTCACCTCTTCGTTCTATTCACAGTTGCCGGCCAACTGGCGCTTCCGTACCCGCCTTGCGAACGTGAGCTCGCTGAACTTTCTGGGCTTGGCGCCGCTGCACAATTTTGCCACCGGCAAGCAGCACAACAATCCGTGGGGCGATTGCGTCACCACGTTGCAGACGACCAACGGCCAGCCGTACTACTTCAACTTCCATGCCACCCACCCGTCGGAAAATTCGCTGGGTGAGAAGGCGATCGCCAACACAATGGTGATCGGTAAGTCAGGTACCGGTAAGACTGCGCTGATCAACTTCCTGCTCAGCCAGGTGCAGAAGTACGAGCCGTCGCCGACCATCTTCTTCTTCGACAAGGACCGAGGTGCGGAGATCTTCGTGCGCGCCTGTGGTGGCAACTACCTGGCCCTCGAGAACGGTGCGCCGACCGGCTTCAACCCGTTCCAGTGTGAGAACAACGAAGGCAACGTGCAGTTCCTGGCGGACCTGATCAAGGTGCTGGCCGGCAAGCGCGAGTACAGCGCCCGCGAGGAAGAGGACATCTATCGCGCGGTGGAGAGCATGCTCGACACGCCGATGCACCTGCGCAGCATGACCAATTTCCAGAAGAGCCTGCCCAATATGGGCGACGATGGTCTGTACGCGCGCATGCGCCGCTGGACCTCGGGCAATTCGCTGGGTTGGGTGTTCGACAATCCGGTCGATACCGTGGATCTGAGCAAGGCCAACATCATCGGTTTCGATTACACCGACATCATCGACAACCCTGAAGTGCGCGTGCCGGTCATCAATTACCTGCTGCACCGACTGGAGTCGCTGATCGACGGTCGCCCGTTGATCTACGTGATGGACGAGTTCTGGAAGATCCTGGACGGTGAGGGTGGTTTGAAGGAGTTCGCCAAGAACAAGCAGAAGACCATCCGAAAGCAGAATGGTATGGGTATCTTTGCGACACAGAGTCCGGAGGATGCGCTGAAGAGCGATATCTCCGCCGCGCTGATCGAACAGACTGCCACCTTGATCCTGCTGCCGAACCCGAATGCCAGCAAGAGCGACTACATGGAGGGCCTGAAGCTGACCGAGGCCGAGTTCAAGGTGGTCACCGCGCTGGACGAGCGCTCGCGCTGCTTCCTGGTCAAGCAGGGTCACGCTTCGAGCGTGTGTCAGCTCAACCTGCGCGGCATGGATGACATCCTGTCGGTGATCTCGGCGTCGACCGACAACATCGACATCATGCACCGCGTGCTGCAGACAGCAGCGGTACGCGCCCGCGTCACTGTGGACGAGTTGACCCCAGAGCAGTGGCTGGAAGATTTCTACAAGAATCGAAAAGGCTCGGGCAAGGCCAAGTTGCCTGCCGAAACCGATGCTGCCTGACGGTCGAAGAACAAGGATGACAATGATGACTTCCATTCCCGTGGAGAACGACATGAACAACGCGACCCACACCCGCAAATCCGGCCGCAGCCTGCGCCAGAAGCGCTTGGCTGCGATCCTGCTGGGCAGCATGGCGGTGTTTTCGAGCACTCCAGCCGGCGCCAGTGGCTGGCCGGTATTCGACCTGAGCGGCCTGCTCCAGGCTCTCAAGGAGTTCGCGCAGAACAAGGAGCAACTCGCCGCAGATGCGGTGGAGTACGGCGAGCAGGTATCGCGATGGAATCGCACCTTGCAGGAATACCGCGATGCGTTGGTCAAGATTCAAGGTCTGATCAACAACTTTGGTTTGCCGCCCGGGGCAACACTCGAGCGTGTTCCAGATGACTACATGGTTGCTGAAGTCTGCCGTACTTCGGCAAGCTTCAGCGCAGGAAGCCTACTGAAGAAGTTCGTCCTCGACACCTCTGGCGATCTGTATGCGCAGCAGCAGCAGCTCTGCGTGAACATTCAGATGATGGAGAACCGTAAGCGCAACGAGACGGTCGAGTTCCTTGAAAAGACTATCCCCAGCATCAATTCGACACTGGGCGAGATCATGGGATGGCGCTTTGGTGCGGGCGGAAATGAGGCAGGCACCGTGTCTGCGGTGAACAGCGACTCGCTGCGTACGGCGAACGACATCGCCAAGCTGCAACAGGAATGGGAGGCCCGTATGCGGTCCTACGACGCCTATGAGGAATCAATGAAAGCAAATCAGCGCGTGTTGGCGCGAGTGGCCTTGAAGGGCAAGCCGGGTGTGATATCGCAGCTGGTCAAGACCGCTGCACTGAAGGGTGCATTGAGCATCGACTGACGTCACTCGGGGCAGGTGCAAAATGCACCTGCTCCATGAAGTTGTCCGGTAGGGATACATCAAGGGATTGCGGAAATGATCAGGTCGATTGCCAATTTTGACTTCAATGGCGGATTCCAGGATTTGATGGGGCACGTGGCGCGTGTCCAGTCGATCGGGGATTTCGTGTTCTTCAAGTTCATCTTCGACTTCCTGCGAAGCAAGATAAACAAGTTCGGCATCGACATGATGGGGCACATGATGCAGTGGGTCGGCGGCATCGCCCTCACACTCATGACGCTCTGGGTGCTGGTGCAAGGATTCCGCATCGTGACCGGTCGCAGCCGCGATTCCATGATGGTGTTGGTGACCAACATGGCCCGCGCGGCGTTGATCGTCAGTGTGGCCACCACGATGGGGATGTTCGGCACCAACCTGCATCGCTTCCTCACCCACGACGTCAAGGAAGAGATTACCCAGGTCGTTACTGGCTCCAACGAGTCGCCCGAAGAGCAGATCGACAAGAGTCTGGCATGGATGCAGGTTGCCCTTTCCAGTATTGATGCTATCCAGATCATGAATGACGGGGAGCTGCTTGAGGACAAGAAGCGGGCGCTGTTCTTCATCGGCATGGGCACCGCTGGCCCAGCCATCACTGCTGGCGCGATGCTGATGCTGTATGAAATCGCCATGGCGCTGTTCATTGGCTTCGGTCCGCTGTTCATCCTCTGCCTGCTGTTTGATCAGACCAAACAACTGTTCCAACGCTGGCTCTTCTACGGGATCGGCACGATGTTCTCCATGGCCGTACTTGCTGCCATGGTCTCCATTGCGCTGGACATGGTGGTGCGTGTGGCCGCGACATTCTGGACGACCGCATTGGTACAGGAGTTCATCCTCAAGGAAAGCATGTCCGACGGCATGACCAGTCAGGCAATGCAGCAGGGTGGCATGGGTCTGATCCTCACCGCGTTGATCCTGACTACACCCCCAATGGCGGCGATGTTCTTCCAGGGCACGCTGGGCACCTTCATGGCATATTCGCAGATAGGTGGCGGCGCCAGTGCCTCGCCGAGTGCCGATGGTCGTCCGCCGGGTATGTCGGCGCCGCCGCCGACGGCCCCAGAGTCGTCTTCTGGCTCAAACTCCCATGGTCAGCAATCGGTGATGGGTAAGATGTTTGATGGTACCGGAGGCCCGGGTTCAGCAATTCCCGGTCAGCGCGGTGCGGCAAATCCGAATCATGGAAACTAGAGATTCAGCTGATGAACCTAACCGCCTCCTTGAAGCATCTGTGTCTATCCTTGGTCCTGCTGGGCTCTGTACACATAAGTTCGGCGTTCGCTGAAGGGCGCTGCCCTCCTGGTCAGTACCCGATTGGCGACCAAGGCGTTGGTGGTTGCGCTCCCATACCAGGCGCAGGACAAAGCGCCCCTGAGGAGAATCCCGGGCATTGGGTCAAGACATGGGGTGCTGTCGCCAGCTCCCCTGGTGGAGATGCAGGTTCAGCTACTGGGCATCAGGCTAAGGCTTCGGCAGAGCGCCAAGCCGTCGAGCGATGCCGGCAAGGCGGAGCTACGGACTGCACAGTCGTTTTTACCTACTACAACCAGTGCTATGCGGTTGTCCGGGCTGCACGACCGGAGAATGGTATGAGGTTCAACACCGGCGCCACGAAAGAACAGGCGCAGGAGCGGGCAGTGAAGGATTGCAAGGGCTTGGGAAGTCAGGAATGCTCTGTTTTCCACTCGGACTGCACCAAGCCTTTCTTTCAGGAGGGCTGAACGGGCGAATTTTGCTGCCTCCGGTTCTTTGAAATTCGCTCGAAGTACTGCGGAGGGCTTCAAGGAGAATTGCGGGCGCGGAGCATCAGGTTAAAGGGTGATCAAAAGCGATGTTGGGAGAGTCTTGGCAATGGCCGACTTCACGCCTTTGAGCGGTACTGCAATTTCTTTGGCCTTGACGCTGGCGTTTGCCGTTCTCGTCGTTACCGGTAATGCGAATGCCGAGGGCCGATGCCCAGCCGGCCAGTACCCCATCGGCGATCAAGGAGTCGGCGGATGTGCTCCGATTCCCGGGGCCGGGGGAGCCGCCCGTGAGCCGGAACCCGCTGCGCAGTGGCATAAAGACGTGGGGCGCCATTGCTTCCTCGCCGAGTACGTCTGAAGCAGGTGTTGCGACAGGGAAGGCGACGAAAGAGGACGCGGAGCGTGTTGCTCTGGAGGGATGCGGCATGCACGCTGCTCGCGATTGCAGAATACTCATCGCATACAGAAACCAGTGCGCAGCCTGGGTGGTTCCTCACAACAAAAGCAATGGCGCGCGTAGTGGCGCTGCGAGCGGGCACGACATGAAGGAAGCCATCGTGCAGGCGCAGAAGATCTGCATCGATCCTGCAGGGACGCAATGCAAGATCGCCTACTCAGCGGGTTCTGAGCCGGTCTATGAGGCGTTGTAGCGACAACGCCCGCAACCAGCAGTGCTCCAGAACGTGTTGACTCCTCACGACAAGAGCAGGCTTGGCGCTGCCGACGTGTAGTTGATATTGGCGGGAAAGGCGTCTATCTGATTGTCCGTAGTGTGTTGTGATCAGGTCGCCTGTCAATTGAGTGATTTAATCCGATCAAGCCTGCGCTGATGCACATTTTGACGCGATTGACCTTGAGTCTTCAGTGTCACTTCGAGAACATAGCCCTTGCCGTGCGTTCCGCTTGCGATCGCCGAGCTCTCCAATGATCAGGCACTCGGCGGGCTTGGGCCTCTGCAACGCCTTCCCGATCCGGGTGGCATGTGTGGATAGCGATCGTCTGCTCAGGTCGTACCACCCCTCGAACTGGGCAGCAAAGCAATGGGTGTCACCATGAAACGTATCCACCATGCTTTCCTCCTGTGCCTGCTGATGGCAGGCCTGCTGCCGTTCAGTGCATTGGCTGAAGGCAATTGCCCCGCGGGCATGTATCCGATAGGTGGCCAAGGTGTACAGGGTTGCGCGCCCATCCCCGTGAGCAGTACAGGTTCGCCGTACAACAATCGCCCCAACTGGGCGCAGACCGTGCGCGGCGTGGCGATGGATGCTCGCGGCGACACGTTCATCAGCAATTCGATGCGTTCGCGGGGCAAGGCCAAGCGCGCGTCCATGAAGGAGTGCAGGGAATTCGGCAAGGGCGAATGCACGTTGGCGACCCTGTTCCAGGCGCAGTGCGTGGCGGTCGCCCACGCGGGGCTGGGGACTGAAACCACGAGCGTCGTCACAGCCATGTCCGAACAGGGTGCGGTCATTGTCGCGATGCAGCAATGCAGCGCGAAGGCCGCATGGAGGCAGATGCCACAGGATCAATGCAGGATCTCCAACACGGCCTGCACGGCGGATCTGTTCATCAGGTAGGGCACCATTCACGTTAAGCCCAGTTTTTATGTGATCAATTCCGCTTTTCGCTTCTCCCGACCTTCGACGCGGCAAAGCTCCTCGCGGTAAGCTCCCCGCGCGTCATAAAAATGACGCGCCAGTGCCACCGAACGCAGGAGCTTTTCCGTCCAATGAGGACTCTGTCCGCCCGTCCGACGGGTGACGCTTGCCACTATCGCGGCCACGCCGTGCGCGGGGCTATGATCCGCATCTGCGCAGGCGCGGGCGAGCCGGGACACCGCGTTCCGACCGGCCAGGGAGGCGGGCATCGGCAAGACGACATTGAAGGAGTGGGAGGGGATGGACGACAGGTTTGGCGCACACATGGACGATGCCTTGGCATTCGTTCCGTCCGGTGCGAACCTGCTGGAAGCCGTCAGGGGCGAGCTCAACGGCGATGGCATCGAGTACCAGCTGCTGGTCATCGACCAGCCGACGCCGGAAGGGCTGGTGCCCGGCCAGCACGGACCAAACCGGGTGCTGCTGTTGCTGCGCGGTGACGGGCGCGGGCGCTGGCAGCTGGCCGCGCGCAACGACAAGCTGGTGCCATGTTCCACCCGCGGTGGCCTGGCTGGCGACCCTTTTGCGTATGCAATGGTTGAGGAAGACACCTTCAGCGTGATCACCAACGGCGGCAGCCGCGAGCGCTGGAGCAGCACGTACCGGTTCCGTTACGCATCGGCGGACAAGGCGTGCTGGGTGGATGGGGTGAGACGCAAGGTCGTGGATATCGAGACCGAGGCGACCAACATCCGGGATTTCTCGGTGGCGGAACTGGGCAGGGTGCGGTTCGAGGACTTCGATCCGTCCAGTGTCGCCGAGGTGTCGCTTCCATGAGCCAAGCTCCAACCGGCGGAAAGGAATCCGCGCTGATGAACATCCAGGAGTTGCACTGTGTCGACCGATAGAGAGTCGCAACTGCTGCGGCAGGCGACGAAAGCCGGCATCGACTCCCCCCTTGAACTGGCCAATTTCATGGCCCAGGCAGGGCACGAGTCGCGCGGCCTGAGCCGGCTCAACGAGAGTTTCAACTATACCCGGGGCATCTCGCAGATCCCGGTCGAAGCGGCGTGGCGCAATGGCACCGAGGCGCTGGAGTCCGCGCGCCAGGAAGCCCTGCGAGGGCGTCCGGATGATCTGGCTGAGCTGATGTATGGCGGCCGGATGGGCAATGACGCGCCCGGAGATGCGCTCAAGTACCACGGGCGCGGTTATCTGCCGCTGACCGGCAAGGAAAGCTACGAGCGCGCCGGCAGTGCGCTGGATCTGGATCTGGTCAACCAGCCCGAGTTGGCATCGGAGCCGGAACACGCAGGTCGCATCGCGGTGTGGCAATGGCAGAACCGTGTGCCGGAACACGCGCGCGAGGACGTGCGCGAGGCTACGTATGCCATCAACGGTGCTGTCAACGGGGTGGAGGACCGGCTCAAGCGTTTCGAGGCGTGGCAGCAGAAGCTGACCCCGGACGTGATGGACCGGCTTGCCCGCGGCGAAGTGGGCGAACCTGCACAGTTGCCTGAGCGCGCGCGCGATATGTCCGATCCGGCCCATGCCGGCAACCGGTTGTTTACCGAGGCGCGGGGTCATCTGCAGCAGATGGGGCCGCAGAGTGGCCTGCGCAGCCAGCAGGAACTGGACAATACGGCCGGGGCCTTGGCGTTGAGCGCACAGAAGGCAGGGATGAGCCGTATCGATCACGTGGTGGCCGGTACCGACGGCAGGGCGCTGTTTGCGGTGCAGGGCGTCATGGGGGACCCGGCGATGCAGCGCTCGATGGTGCAGCGTGAGGCCGCTGCCCAGCTGCCGCTCGAGCAGAGCAGCCAGCAGTTGGCGGCCGAAGCCTCTTCCCGCCAGGAACAGACCGCTTCGGTCATCCGCGAGCAGGATCAGAATCGCCCGCGATCGCTGTAATCTGGGCACCGCCCGGCAGGTCGGAGACCGGCGGGCCCATCGCACGACACCGAGCACCCTCGGGTGCCTACATGGATCTCTTTGTAAGGACACAACATGCGAAACACTTTCCTGCGTTCCCAAGCGGCCCAGCGTGGCCGCGCTCCGGCACTGTGGCTGCTGCCGCTGGGACTGGCTGCCGCCATGGCCCACGCACAGCAGGCACCCGACGCCCCGGCGGCTCCCGCCGTCGAGGAGGCGGTGCCAGCACCGGTAGTGGCCGCGGCGGACGCGCAGACGCCCGCTAACGCCGCAACTGATGCCGTAGCTGCACTGGCTCCCGTCGCCGCGGCTGAGCCGGTGCCTGCCCTGGTAGCTGCACCTGTGCCGTCCATGCCCCCGGCGCCCGAACCCGCACCGCAGCCGCAACCGGCGACGGGCGTCGCTCCGGAAGCCGTCTCTGCCGAACCCGCGAGTGCACCGGCACCTGCGGCAGCAACGATGGCACCGCCGACCGACGTTGCCTCCACCAATGCTGCGCCTGTCGCAACGGCTCCTGTCGCAGCTCCTCCACCGGCTCCCGCGCAGGTGTCGGCCCCGGCACCCGCGGTCGCACAGGCGCCCGACACCGCGCCAGCCTCTGCGCCGGCCCCCGTCGCACCGCCGATCATCCCGTTGGCACCGATCATCCCGTTGGCACCAGACCAGGCCGCGGAGCGCCAGCTCGGTGCGCGCTGCCCGGTCGATCTGGCCGGTCGCCTGGCACCGCAGGGCGATCTGATGATCGGCGCCTGCCAGGGCGCGTTGCCGCCGCACCTGGCGGCGCTGCTGGTGGCCTTGCCTGAGCAGGACATCCACCTGCCGCGCAGCTGGCGCGAGCGTGAAGTGCGCCAGAAGGCGTGGTTCAAGGCCGTGGCCGGCGTGGGCCAGCGCCCGGACTTCATCGCCCGCCTGGGAGACATCTGGGTGCGTTCGTTTGAAGGCGCGGATGCGTCGACGACCACCTACCTGGTCTCGGCGCCGTTCGACTGTGCCGATGGCGCACTGCCAAACGAGAACACCGCAGAGCCCGTCCGACTCGCAGCCGGCAGTTGCGGGCAGGCCTACGTCCGCCAGCGCGTGTACCAGGTGGGCAGCGATGGCGTCCCGCAGGACATCACTGCAATGGCAATGCCGGCGGCACCGTCGATCGCCGAGGCCGATCGTGCCCGCCACCGCACCCGCGAAGGCAGGATCAGCCTGGACCACAGCAAGTTGCAGTACGGGCCGGCCATGCGCTGGTTCGTGCAGTACCCGGAATCACCGCAGAAGACCGGTCCGCACAGCTTCAGTGACTGGAACCGCGAACACCTGGCCTTCGTGGTCTGGAACGGCACCCGCTTCGAGCTGCGCGACACCGTAACGCGCGCGCAGTGGCCGTGTGATCCGGTGGCGCCGGGCGACAAGGCCTGCGGCGGCTTCCCGGACTCGGGCCCGGATGCGTACGTGCTGGCAGGGCCGGCGGCAAACCCGGCGGTTTCCAGCCCCTGATCGACCTCGGAAATGACGGGAGCCGGCAGTGCCGGCTCCCGTTTTCATTCCAGCAAGCGTCTCAGGCGTGCAGGCTGCGCTGGGTCGCCTGGGTCTGTTCCAGCTGCTGCTCGCGTGCCAGGGCTTGGCCGGCAGCCTGCTGCTCGATGCGCTGGCTGCTCTGCTCCAGCGGCGTGTTCATCGCGCGGGTGGTGTCGACGGACACGCGCAGATGGCCGGGGTCGCCGCCCTCACCCTGCAGGGCGAAGCTGCGTGACGCGTCGGCACTCATCAGTACCTCGTCGATCCGCTGTCCGCCGGCGGCATGCATTTCCGCAGCCAGCGAGCCTGCCAGTTGCGCGCTCATGCCATCGGGTGTGCGGCCGACGCGGGCGTCCTGTGCGTGCACGCCGCGCAGGGCATCATTGAACAAGGGGTTGCCGACGTGGCCGGCGTCGTCGATGCGCAGCATGCCGATCGGGCGGCCCTGCCTTTCGGCTTCACGGCGCGCGGGTTCGCCCGGTTCCAGGGGGCCACGCAGATGGTCGAAGAGATCCTTGACGCCGCCCGGCAGGCCGCGCGTACCGGTGGTGACGCCACTGCGCAGCAGCTCCATCTTGTCCCGGTACTCGTCGATCATCTTGACGTTGTCGCGTGCCAAGGCCTGCGTCTCCGGCCTGCCCAGCACCGAGTCTTCGCCGAGGAAATTGACCAGCTTGTGCGAACCGAGGGAGTTGGCGGCCGCGCCCAGTGCACTGTCGGGAATCAGGATGCGCAGACGGCTGTTGCTGAAGCCCCAGTCGCCCAGCGTGTCGATCTCCTGGGGCGTGGCGTATACGCGCACCTGGCCGAAGTGCGGCGAAGCGGCGCTGACCGGGTCGGCTGCCATGACGTGGTTGACAACGCTGGTGCCGCCTTCGGGAATGCGGTAGCCAAGACTGGCCGCGCCATAAGCGTTGAAGGTCTCGCCCTTCAGGTTGTAGTGATGTGCGCTGATCTGGGCCAGCGCGCCGCCGAGCGAATGCCCGGTGACGGTGACCTCAGGTGCCTGGCCGAGGTCGCGTCCTTCCTTTGCAGCGTACGCGAGGGCGCGCTGGGTCAGTGCCAGCGCATCGGCGGCCTGCACGTTGTAGCGGGCGACCACCATGCCGCCATCGGCGAGGAGGCCATCGCGGGCGATCTGCTCGGTGCCGCGATGTGACACCACGATCTCCTGCGTGTCCACGCGCTGGTAGATCGTGCCTTGATAGCCATTGAAGCGGTTGCTGACGTGCTCGAGCACCTTGTAGTCATGCCCGTTGAGGGAGACATGCTCTTCCTGTCCGGGGGCGCGGCGACCGACTTTCAGGTCGCGATAGGCATCGTTGGACAGCGCGGCGTAGTCCTGGCTGCCGAGGGTCACGGCTGCACCTCATCGGCCGTCAAGGTGGCAGAGAACAGCGTGTCCTGCAGTTCCGGGCGGAACCGGCTGGCGTCCTTCTGGCCGGTAGCGCCATAGTCGGGCAGGTCCGCCACGCGTGGGTAGTCGCCCTGCGGATAATGGCGCGTCTCAGCCTGGCCTTTGACGAACGGATCGGCATCGATGAAGGACAGGAAGCGCGTCTCGCCATCGGCGCCGGTCGCCTTCAACATCGCGCCGGCGCCACTGAAGGCCCAATGGCAGACGCCGCGGCCGTAGTAGTCCTCGTCGAGCATGCGGTCCAGGTAGACGGTGCCGCGGTACTCGTTGTCGGTGACCCTGCGCAGCGTCACCGGCTCCTGGCTGGTGATGCGGGCGGGAGCGCCGGTGGCGGGCTCGATGTACCCGCACTGCGCTTCGTTGCTGACATCGTACTGGGCAACGCCTTCGACCACGGCAAAGCTGCCCGGCGGGTTGTGCAGGCGCAGTACCAGTTCATAGGCTTTGCGCGGTGAGGGGTTGAGCTTGGCCAGGCCACGTCCTCCCTGGGCGACGTCGGACTCGGCGGAAGCAAGTTCCTGGTTCATGGCGGTCTCCGGGCTGCAGGCAATCAGTAGAAGCAAGGCAAGACACGGGAGGGATGTGCGGCGCACCGTCAGCCTCCGGTCGGAGGAGTGAGCGCGTTCGCGACGGGGCACGCTGCGGGCGACGAAAGTGCGCGCCGCGCTGGCGAGGAAAGACGGGCAATCACGGCATGTCTCCTTTCCTTGGTGACCACGATCCCGGACCCGGGAAGGCTAGATTGCGCGATTCTCGCGGCGGAAAAGTGAAATAGTCGAAATTTTGACGCTATCAAACTGGATTGGATGCAGCGAACTGTGATTCGTATCCGGATTTCACAGGTGGGGTACGGGCATCAGGCGCGGGCCGTTGCTTCCTCGATGCGGCATGATCAAGGTGCTTACTCCGTTCCGACGACGTGCCGACGATGCTCTCCATCCGCCCTGAACTGCCCGCAGACGCTGCTGGAATCCACTTCCTGACCGAGGCGGCCTTCCGTAACGCGCTGCACAGCAGCCACACCGAACACCACATCGTCGACGCATTGCGTGAGCGTGGCGAGCTGAGCATCTCGCTGGTGGCAGAGGATGCGGGCCAACTGGTGGGTCATGTCGCGCTGTCCCCGGTCAGCGTGCAGGACGACAGCCAGGGCTGGTTCGGGCTCGGGCCGATTTCGGTGCTGCCGCAGCAGCAGGGGCGCGGCGTGGGCACGGCATTGATGCGGGCCGCGATCGAGGCTCTGCGCAAGAGGGGCGCGCGCGGCTGCGTGCTGTTGGGCGAGCCGGCCTACTACGGGCGCTTCGGCTTCCGTGCCGTGCCGGATCTGGTACTACCCGGCGTGCCGGCGGCGTATTTCCAGGCCCTGTGCCTGCAGCCACCGATGGCACAGGGGGAGGTGCGTTACTCGCCGGCGTTCGACGTGGTTGCCTGACCGGGGAACGGCCGGCGTTCCAACCGCCGATCAGCCTGGATGGCGCAGGTGGATGAGGGGATACGGACGACCCTGCGAATCCACCGGCGAGCGTCCGGTTTCGATGAAACCCATGCGCCGATAGAAGCCCACGGCCTGCGCATTCTGCGCATTGACGTCGGTGGTCAGTTGCGGCTGCAGTGCCAGCGCATGCTGCAGCAGCTGGCGGCCGATACCGGTTCCGCGCACGTCGGGATCGATGAACAACGCTTCCATGTGCGAGCCGTCGATCAGCATGAAACCCTGCGGCTGGTCCTGGTCGCCGACGGCCACGACCATCGGGGCCTGTGGCAGGAAGCCGGCAACTTCAGCATCGATAGCCCGACGGTCTTCGGTACTGAGGAAATCATGGGTGGCGTCGACGGCGCGGCGCCAGAGATCGACGAGAGCGTCGCCATCGGTGGCGCGGGAGGGGCGCAGGGTGGTCATGGGCATGTCCAAGGTGCTTCGCAAGTGCACCCAAGTATAGCGGCCGGAATTGGAGGGGAAATGCCGTTTGGAGGCGGCCTGCGAGGCGCGGTCGACGTGGTCGCAGAGGCCTGCGCTACACTGCGGTCGCGCCGTACTGTTCGAATTCGAGAACCACCATGACCGACACCCTGGGCGTGCCCGTGCACGACGCCGACGAACACTGGATGCGCCACGCATTGGCATTGGCCGAACGTGCGCAACGCGAGTTTGACGAGATCCCGGTCGGTGCGGTGCTGGTGGGTGCCGACGGTCAGCTGCTGGGCGAGGGCTGGAACCTCAACATTGCCTCGCACGATCCCAGCGCGCATGCCGAGATCGTGGCCATGCGCGAGGGCGGGCGGATGCTGGCCAATCACCGCCTGATCGGCAGCACCCTGTATGTCACCCTGGAGCCGTGCGCGATGTGTGCGATGGCTATCGTGCACGCACGCGTGGCGCGCCTGGTCTACGGTGCCAGCGACCCCAAGACCGGCGCCTGCGGCAGCGTGTTCGATCTGGTCGCTGATGCCCGCCACAATCACCGGGTGGAGGTCCATGCCGGCGTGCTGGCCAAGGAAGCGGGCAACCGGCTGACCAACTACTTCAGGGCCAAGCGTGGCAAGCCGCCGCTGCTGCTGGAGGACCACGCTGGCGAGGGCTGAGTGGCGAAAGGGTATGATGGCCGCCACTTTCCATTACCGGCCGGCCTCGTGCCTGCCCAGCAACGAGGCGACACGATGGCAGAGAACGGCGCGGCCAACGAGCGGCTGATCTGGATCGACCTGGAAATGACCGGGTTGGATACCGACAACGATTCGATCATCGAGATCGCCACCGTGGTCACCGATGCCCAGCTCAACGTGCTGGCCGAGGGCCCGGAGTTCGCCATCCATCATCCGCTGGAAACGCTGGAAGCGATGGACGAGTGGAACCGCAACCAGCATCGTCGTTCGGGCCTGTGGCAGCGCGTCATCGACAGCACCACCACGCTTGGCCAGGCCGAAGCGCAGACCGTGGCCTTCCTGGCGCAGTGGATTCCGGCCGGCGTGTCACCGATGTCGGGCAACTCCATCTGCCAGGACCGCCGCTTCCTGCACCGGCAGATGCCGCGGCTGGAAAAGTACTTCCACTACCGCAACCTGGACGTGTCCACGGTGAAGGAACTGGCCAAGCGCTGGGCGCCAAGCGTGGCTGCGGGCGTGGGCAAGAACAGCAACCACACCGCACTGAGCGATGTGCACGATTCGATCAACGAGCTGCGCCACTACCGCCAGTTCATGGGCGCGCTGTCGGGGCTGCCGAGCCCGTGAGGGTTGGTGCCGGCCGCTGGCCGGCAATGGCCTGATCCCAGCCGGCGGCGCAGGGTTGTCGTCCAGCGGCCGGCACCACCCTGCGTTCAACTCCCTGGCGCTAAGATCGGCCGCATGAACGAGCCCATCCTGCTGCCCCGCGATATCGCCCACGACGCTGGTGACTGGTCTGACCTGCAGCGGGCGGTAGCACTGTTGGAAGCACCCACGATCACCGCGCGCATGGCCAACCTGGTCGGAACGCCGCTGGAGTTCGCGGTGAAGGCGCTTCCCACCTCGGTGTCCAACCGCATCCACGGTGCGGTGCAGGCGGCGCTGTCCAAATCCGTGCAGGCCGCGCTGTGGAGCATGGACAACACCCCTGGCAAGGGCGCCTCGACACGTTGGCACAAGCTGGCGGCGGCGACGTCCGGTGCGGTGGGTGGGGCGTTCGGTTTCGCTGCGCTGTTCATCGAGCTGCCGGTATCGACCACGATCATGATGCGCGCGGTAGCCGACGTCGCCCGCAGCGAAGGCTTCGATCTATCGCAGTTCAGCACCCGCCAGGCCTGCCTGGAGGTGTTCGCACTGGGTGGCAATTCGCCGCGCGACGATGCCAGCGAGACCGGCTACTACCTCGCCCGTGGTTTCACCACCGATGTCATGCGCCACCTCTCGGCCGAACTGGCCGGGCGCGTGGTGACCGGGCGCGACCTGACCCTGGGCGTGGCGCCGAAGGAAGCCGGCAAGCTGCTGGCCAAGCTGGTGGAAAAGGTCGCCGCCCGTTTCGGCGTGGTGGTCACCGAGAAGTTTGCCGCGCAGGCGGTACCAATCGTCGGTGCGGCGGCCGGCGCGACGCTCAACACCATGTTCACCGACTACTACCAGGACTTGGCCCGCGGCCATTTCATCGTGCGCCGGCTGGAGCTGAAGTACGGCGAAGAGGTCGTGCGCGCCTGCTACGACCGCATCGCACACGGCGGGGCGTTGATCGAGCCGACGTTGTAACGATGGGGTCGGAGCCCTTTCCTGCGGAAAGGGATCCGACCCCGACCGCCGCAGGGAAGGGCTCTGACCCTTGCCTGCCAGGCACAACTGTTTTGCGCGGACGCGCCTGTTGCGCGCGCAGCGCCATCCCCATCCTTGCCGGCAATCCCCCGCAAGAGAGTGCCGCCATGTTGTTCACCCCCCACCGCCTGGGCGCGCTGACGCTGCCCAACCGTATCGTGATGCCACCGATGACCCGCTCGCGTGCGGCGGCCGGCAATGTCGCCACCGCGCAGATGGCCGAGTACTACGCCCAGCGCGCTGGTGCCGGGCTGATCGTCAGCGAAGGCACCCAGATCAGCCCGCAGGGCCAGGGCTATGCCTGGACCCCGGGCATCCACAGCGACGAACAGGTGCAGGGCTGGCGCAGGGTCACCGATGCCGTGCACGCGGCGGGTGGGCGCATCTACGCCCAGCTCTGGCATGTCGGCCGTGTCTCCCATGTGGCCCTGCAACCGGACGGCGCGGCGCCGGTCTCTTCCTCGGCACTGCAGGCCGAAGGGGTGAAGGTCTTCGTCGACCCGACCGGCGCCGGTCCGGAATCCGGCGTGGGCGAAATGATCCAGCACTCGATGCCGCGCGCGCTGGGCGAGGACGAGATTCCGGGCATCGTGGCCGACTATGCGCAGGCCACCCGCAATGCACTGGCTGCCGGATTCGATGGCGTCGAGCTGCACGGCGCGAACGGCTACCTGATCAACCAGTTCATCGACTCGCAGGCCAACCAGCGTACCGACGGCTATGGCGGCGCGCTGCGCAATCGCCTGCGCTTCCTGCGCGAGGTGGTGCAGGCGGTGGTCGATGTCGCTGGCGGCGAGCGAGTCGGCGTGCGTCTGGCACCGCTGACCACGCTGCAGGGGGCGGTGGATGACACGCCGCAGGCGACCTATCTGGCTGCCGCGCATCTGCTGGGCGAGCTGGGTGTGGGATACCTGCACATCGCCGAGGCCGACTGGGAGGATGCCCCGTTGATGCCGGTCGCGTTCAAGCAGGCGCTGCGGATGATCTATCCGGGCACGTTGATCTACGCCGGCAAGTACACCGCCGAGCGTGCCGCGCAGGCGCTTGCGGAGGGATGGGCCGACCTGATCGGCTTCGGTCGGCCGTTCATCGCCAATCCCGATCTGCCCGAGCGCCTGCGCAGCGGCGCGGTGTTGAATTCGCCCGATCGCGCGACGTACTTCGGTGGTGGCGCGGCGGGATTCACCGACTATCCGGTGCTGGAAGAGGCAGTCGAGGCCTGAAGCAGCGTCCGCCGGGCATGGCCCGGCGCTACCGATGACGGCGGATGGGTGCCGACCGGTGGTCGGCACTGCCGATCAGGGCTTGTCGCGCACCAGTGCGTCTGCCTCGACCACGCCGCCATCCTTGCCATGCAGGTACAGGTGCATGTCCTGCTGCGGATACGGGATGTTGATGCCGGCCTTGTCGTAGCCCAGCTTGATCTGTTCGAGCAGGGTGACCTTGGTGCCGAAGTGATCGGCCGACTTCACGTAGCAGCGGATGCCCAGGTTGATCGCGTGCGCACCCAGCTCGTACACCACCACGTCCGGTGCCGGCGTCTGCAGCACGCGCGGGTCGGCCTTCATCAGGGCCAGTGCGGTATCACGCGCCAACTGGATGTTGTCTTCGTAACCGATGCCCACCACCAGCTCGACGCGGCGGGTGGGCTCTGCGGTGAGGTTGATGATCGGTGCGGCGGTGATCAGCGTGTTCGGAATGGTGGTGTGCTGGTTGTCCGCGCCGGTGATCACGGTCTGGAAAATGCGTACCTCGCGAACCGTGCCGGTCTGCCCGGCGATGGTCACCACGTCGCCTACGCGGAACGGACGCAGGGTCACCAGCATCACGCCGGAGGCGATGTTGGACAGCGAATCCTTCAGCGCCAGGCCAACGGCGAGGCCGGCGGTACCGAGCACGGCCAGCAGCGGAGTGATCTGCACGCCCAGCGTGCCGATGGCCAGGATAACCACGATCACCAGCGAGGCCGCGTAGACCACGTTGCGCAGGAAGCTGCCCAGCATCGGGTCCACGCCCATGCGCGAGGTGGCGCGCGGCATGGCATTGGACAGCCGTCGTGCCAGCCACATGCCGACCAGCAGCACCACGATCGCGGCCAGCAACGGCACGCCGTAGGTCTCCAGCAGGCGTTCCCAGTCGAGTGAGCGGAACCAGGAGGTCGTGGCGGGGGAGGGTGGGGCAGCGGCGATCATGCGGACTCCTTTGCAACGGGAACAGGTGCGACGGAAACATGGCGTACGCGGACGCCAGAAACAGCAAGCCCCGCAGAGGCGGGGCTTGCGTGCAGCTTCAGTATGGGCAGGCGTCGATGAAAGCGACGTCAGCCATCACACGTCAACAGGTCAACCTTTGGCCTTCAACTTGGCCAAGCGCAACCAGGTATCGACCACGGTGTCCGGATTCAACGACACCGACTCGATGCCTTCCTGCATCAGCCATTCGGCCAGATCCGGATGATCGGACGGGCCCTGGCCGCAGATGCCGACGTACTTGCCCTTGGCACGTGCCGACTTGATCGCCATCGACAGCAACTTCTTCACCGCCGGGTTCCGCTCATCGAACAGGTGCGCCACGATCGACGAATCGCGGTCCAGGCCGAGGGTCAGCTGGGTCAGGTCGTTGGAACCGATCGAGAAGCCGTCGAAGATCTCCAGGAACTCATCGGCGAGCAGTGCGTTGGACGGCACTTCGCACATCATGATGATCTTCAGGCCGTTCTCGCCCTGCTTCAGGCCGTTCTGGGCCAGCACCTCGACGACCTTGCGGCCTTCTTCCAGGGTGCGCACGAACGGGATCATGACCCACAGGTTGTCCAGGCCCATCTCGTTGCGCACGCGCAGCACGGCCTTGCACTCCAGCGCGAAGGCGGCCGAGAAGCTCGGATCGACGTAACGGCTGGCGCCGCGGAAGCCGATCATCGGATTCTCTTCGTGCGGCTCGTAGTTGCTGCCGCCGATCAGGTTGGCGTACTCGTTGGACTTGAAGTCCGACAGTCGCACGATCACCGGGTTTGGCGCGACCGAGGCGGTCAGGGTGGCGATGCCTTCGGCCAGACGGTCCACGTAGAAGCCGACCGGGTCGGAATAACCGGCGATCTTCTCGTCGATCTTCTTCTTCGTCGCCGCATCCTGGCGGTCGTATTCCAGCAGCGCGTTGGGGTGGATGCCGATGTGGCTGGCGATGATCATTTCCAGACGCGCCAGGCCGATGCCCGCGTTCGGCAGCTGGCCGAAGTCGAAGGCACGTTCCGGGTTGGCCACGTTCATCATGATCTTCAACGGTGCCGGCGGCATGTTGCCCAGATCGGTGGTGGTGCGCTCGAAGCCGAGCTTGCCTTCGTAGATGAAGCCGGTATCGCCTTCAGCGCAGCTGACGGTGACCAGCTGGCCATCCTCGATGACCTTGGTGGCGTTGCCCGAACCGACCACGGCCGGCACGCCAAGCTCGCGCGCGATGATCGCCGCGTGGCAGGTACGGCCGCCGCGGTTGGTGACGATCGCCGAGGCACGCTTCATCACCGGCTCCCAATCGGGATCGGTCATGTCGGCGATCAGCACGTCGCCCGGCTGCACGCGGTTCATGTCTTCCAGCGTCTTCACCACGCGCGCCACGCCGGCACCGATCTTGGCGCCCACGGCACGGCCTTCGGCCAGAACGTTGCCGCCCTTCTCGGTCAGCGCGAAACGCTCGATCTGGGTGGCATGGCTGCGCGACTTCACGGTCTCCGGGCGCGCCTGCACGATGAACAGCTTGCCGCTGACACCATCCTTGGCCCACTCGATGTCCATCGGGCGGCCGTAGTGCTTTTCGATGGTCAGCGCCTGGCGCGACAGTTCGGCCACGTCTTCATCGTTGATCGAGAAGGTGCTGCGCAGTTCGGCCGGGGTGTCCTCGATCCTGACGCGCTCGCCGGGGACATCCGAGTACACCATGCGGATCGCCTTGCTGCCGAGCGAGCGGCGCAGGATCGCCGGCTTGCCGGCCTGCAGGGTGGGCTTGTAGACGTAGAACTCGTCGGGGTTGACCGCGCCCTGCACGACCATTTCGCCCAGGCCGAACGAGGAGGTGACGAACACCACGTCGCGGAAGCCGGACTCGGTGTCCAGGGTGAACAGCACGCCGGACGCGCCCACGCCCGAACGCACCATCAGCTGCACGCCTGCGGACAGGAACACGTCCTCGTGCTTGAAGCCGTGGTGCACGCGGTAAGCGATGGCACGGTCGTTGTACAGCGAGGCGAACACTTCCTTGACCTTGTGCACGACATCGTCGGCACCGGTGACGTTGAGGAAGGTTTCCTGCTGGCCGGCGAAGGAGGCATCGGGCAGATCTTCGGCAGTGGCCGAGGAGCGCACGGCCACGGCCACGTCGCCGCCGCCGTTGTCGGCGCTCAGCTTGGCGTAGGCGGTGCGGATGTCCTGGTCCAGCTGCGGCTGCAGCGGTGCATCGATCACCCAGCCGCGGATTTCCTTGCCGGCTGCGGTCAGTGCGTTGACGTCCTCGACGTCCAGCGTGGCCAGCTTGTCGAAGATGCGCTTGGACAGGTCGTTGTGCGCGATGAAGTCCTTGAAGGCTTCAGACGTGGTCGCGTAGCCCCCCGGAACGGAGACGCCCAGACCGGCAAGGTTGCCGATCATCTCGCCCAGCGAGGAATTCTTGCCGCCTACGCGGGCCAGGTCGGCCAGACGCAGTTCGTGCAACCACAGGATGTTCTCGTTCAAGCGCGATGCTCCGTTTGGCCATCGCCCGAGGCGGGCTTTGATGGCCGCGTCCGTAGGAAGAAGTCGATATGATGCCGGGCAGACCACCGTCGGCACAAGCTTGTGTTGGCGGCCCTTTTAGGCTTCGTAGGGGGTAAATGCGCGCATGTCGACCATCCGTCCGGTGTTCTACGTTTCCGATGGAACCGGTATCACCGCTGAAACCATTGGGCATAGCCTGTTGACCCAGTTCTCCGGGTTCAGCTTCATTACCGACCGGATGTCATTTGTCGATGACCCCGAAAAAGCCCGCGAAGCCTGTGCCCGGATCCAGGCGGCGGGGGAGCGCTACCAGGTCCGGCCGATCGTGGTGAACTCCTGCGTGGACCAGAGCCTGAGCCTGATCCTGGCCGAAAGCGGGGCGCTGATGCTGGATGTGTTCGCCCCGTTCATCGAGCCGCTGGAGCGCGAACTGTCCAGCTCGCGCCTGAACCGGGTCGGCCAGGCCCACGGCATGGTCGACTTCGACACCTACCACCGGCGCATCAACGCGATGAACTTCGCGCTGACCCACGACGATGGCATCGCGGTGAACTACGACGATGCCGACGTGATCCTGGTGGCGGTGTCGCGGGCGGGCAAGACGCCTACCTGCATCTACCTGGCCCTGCATTACGGGGTGCGCGCGGCCAACTACCCGTTGACCGACGAGGATCTGGAGAGCGACCGCTTGCCGCCCCGCCTGCGCAACTACCGGCGCAAGCTGTTCGGCCTGACCATCGACCCCGACCGCCTGCAGCAGATCCGCCAGGAGCGCCGGCCCAATTCGCGCTACGCCAACCTGGACACCTGCAAGCGCGAGGTGGCTGCGGCGGAGGTCATGTTCCAGATGGAACGCATCCCGACCCTCAGCACCACCCATACCTCGATCGAGGAGATCTCCAGCAAGGTGCTCGGTACGCTGGGGCTGCAGCGCGAGCTGTATTGACGGGGGCGCCACGACCAACGGTCGCGGTCTACCTGCGCGGTTGACGGGTGCGCTACGACCCACGGTCGTGGTCTACCTGCGCGGTGGGTATCGACCGTTGGTCGATACAGGGCCCCTTTGGCCGGGGCCGATCAGTCCCCACGTTGAAGGGCCAACGTGTAGGATCAGCCCATGGCCCGAGCATTGCCCCGTACCGAGCGCATTCCCCGCCTGAGCCGGCTGAGCTGGCTCATGGGGCTGTACGCAGAGAACTACCGTCACCTGGTGCGCCTGTTCGCGCCGGCCGAGCTGGTGGCGGGAAGCTATGTCTCTTCGGTGGGCGATGGCCTGGATGTGCGCCTGGACGTGATCGAGTGCCACCGCTACACGGTCGAGCTGCGCCTGACCTATGACCTGTCCGACCCGGTGACCGGTGAACCGGACCCATCGGCCTTCGTCCGCCTGTACCGGGACGCGCGCCAAGCCGAGACCACCCACTGCTACGTCGGCCGCCGCTGGCAGGACACGATGGGCCTGTACCCACCGCCGGCCGAGCTGATCAGCCATCGCATGCGGATGAACACCTTCCTCGGCAAATGGCTGGAATACCTGGCCGAACGCGGCCACGGCGTGGCCACCCTGCGCCGTGATCCAGACGGCAACACCGTGGGTGCCGGCGACCGTCGCCTGTCGCTGGTGCGTTGATCGGCCATAATCCACGGCTGACCCGCCGCCGGACCCGCACATGCCGTATACCCCGATCGTCGCCACCCTGGGCTATGTGCTCTCGCCCGATCGCCACCAGGTGCTGATGATCCACCGCAATACCCGGCCGGGCGACCACCATCTGGGCAAGTACAACGGCCTGGGCGGCAAGGTCGAGCCGACCGAGGACATCGCCGCCGGCATGCGCCGCGAAATCGCCGAGGAAGCCGGTATCGACTGCACGGCCATGCGCCTGCGCGGCACCATCAGCTGGCCGGGTTTCGGCAAGCACGGTGAAGACTGGTTCGGTTTCGTGTTCGTCATCGACAGCTTTGAGGGTGCCCCGCACGGCGGCAATCACGAGGGCACCCTGGAGTGGGTGGACGTGGACAAGCTCGACCAGTTGCCGATGTGGGAGGGTGACCGCAACTTCCTGCCGCTGGTGTTCGATGCCGATCCGCGCCCGTTCCACGGAGTGATGCCATACCGGGATGGACGCATGCAGAGCTGGTCCTTCAGCCGGCTTTGAGGCATTCCGGAGGCCGCTGCGCTCGCCGGACATGGTCCGGCGCTACCATCCGGCGCAGCCTCGGTAGCGCCGGGCCATGCCCGGCGGGGAGAGCTTCAGCGCCGGCGCGCCAGCAGCAGGTGGAAGTGCTTTTCCCGCTGCTGGCCGTCATTGCCGGCCGTGCATTCGCGATGCGAGCGCCATGCCGTGACGGTGAAGCCGGACACCCGCAGCGCCAGCTCCACTGCGTCCAGCTCATGCAGCTCAAAGTCGGCGGCAAAGGGCAGGCTGCGCATGAATCCGGCATCGCCGAAGGCCAGGCATAGCCGGCCGCCGCGATGCAGCACCCGTGCCAGTTCATCCAGTACCGGTGCCAGGTCCGGCCAGAAGTACAGGGTGTTGACCGCCAGCGCAGCATCGACGCTGGCATCAGCCAGGGGCAGGGCATGGGCATCACCCTCGCGCAGCGCGGCACGGCCAGCCAGGCCGCTGGCGGCAAGGTGCTGGTTGCCGGCGTCGACCATGGCACTGGACAGCTCGACACCCACGTAGCGACTGCCAATGGCCTGCAGCAGCAGCGGCGCAAAGGCGGCGTTGCCAGGACCGACTTCCAGCACCTGCTCTCCGGCAGCGACGGCCAGCAGTGCGATCGCCGCCTGGTTGAGGGCGTCGTTGCTGCGGTTCATCGATTCGCCCACGGCCAGCGCGGCCTCGCCATGGGGCTGCCGCAACTGCGCGGCCAGGGTGCGTGCATCCAGCATCAACATCGTCCGTCGGTAAGGAGTCGGACGTGGCGGCGGCGGGTCCGCCGCAGACCATAGCGCTGGCGGATCGGCTTGGGAAGTAGGGAAACCCCGGCTTGTGGTGATGAGGAAATGTCCAACGTCGCAGTCGGTGAGAACCAGTTGTCCACAGGGGGTGTGGATTACGCGTGGGCAACTTTGTGGATAAGCGCTGACAGGCGCCACCCCCCTAGGCTGTCAAGATGGGTGGCGAAAAATTCACCGCTGGTGAGGATCGGTGAGTGACGGGTGAAGGACAGGGGCAGCCCACGCTGTTGCCGGTGGCGGCGCTCGCGGTACCCTGTGGGCCTTGATGCCCCGTGAGACTTCATGAAACGTCACTTCTCGATGCTGCGCGAGTTCCATCTGGCGGACTGGTTCACCCTCGCCAACGCTTTCTGCGGCACCGGCGCGGTGTTTGCCGCAATGCGTTTCCTGCAGGATGGCGAGCGCGGCTACCTGCTGTTCGGCATGGCGCTGATCCCGCTGGCTTTCATTTTCGACGCATTGGACGGCCGCATCGCGCGCTGGCGCAAATCCAGTTCGACCCTGGGCCGCGAGCTCGACTCGCTGTCGGACGTCATTTCCTTCGGGGTCGCGCCCGCAGCGCTGGCCTATGCCTGTGGCATGCAGGGGGGCTGGGACTGGCTGGTGCTGAGCTACTTCGTCTGCTGCGGCGTCAGCCGCTTGGCTCGCTACAACGTAACCGCCGAGGCGATGAGCGGTGACGAAGGCAAGGTGAAGTACTTCGAGGGAACGCCGATTCCCACCAGCCTGGCGCTGGTGATCGTGCTGGCGATCGCCGCCGGCACCGATGCCATCGGCCACGACCTGTGGCTGGGCCAGTGGCAGATTGGCCCTTGGCAGCTGCATCCGTTGGTGCTGCTGTTCGCGTTGTCCGGGTCGCTGATGATCAGCAAGACCCTGCGCATTCCCAAGCCATGACCCAGCCCTGCGGAGGAGCGCGATGACCAGCTCGGCCAACGACGCCGGCAGCAGCGATTTCGAGAATCTGGCCCGCCAGTACTTCGGCGCCTGGGGTGATGCCTTGCGCCATGCAGCCGTGCCGGGAACCCCGGCTGGCGACGACCCGGGCAGCTGGAAGCGCCTGTTCGACTGGTGGGGCCAACTGCTGCCCGGGACCGGTGCTGCCGCGCCCGAAGAGGCAGTGCGGCGGTTCCGCGATCAAGCTGGCAGCTGGTACGGCACCATGCAGGAAGTCGCTGCACGCTTTGCGGGCCGCGATGCCAGCAGTGCCGAGGTTGCCCAGGCCTGGCGTGAAGCGGTGAAGGGGCAGGGCGACGGCATGCTGCAGTGGATGCTGCAGGGGGCCCGCGGCAGCACCCGTGTGGACGCTGCTCCGCCCGAGTTCACGGCGTGGTTCCAGCAGTTGCAGACGCTGGCTGGCCCTTGGCTGCAGAGCCCGGCGTTCGGGCCCGGCCGCGAGCACCAGGCGCGGTGGCAGGCCCTGCTGCGCGCGCAGGAGGAGTACCAGCAGCATTCGCAGGCCTATGTCGAGCAGATCAAGCAGGCACTGGAAGAGGCGTTCGACCTGTTCGAACAGCGCTTGGCCGAACACGAGCAGCCCGGCAGCCAGCTGACCAGCGCCCGGGCGATGTTCGATCTGTGGATTGAAGTGGCCGAGGAGGCCTACGCCAAGGTCGCCATGTCCGAGCCGTTCCAGCAGGTGTATGCCTCGCTGGGTAACGCACAGATGCGCCTGCGCGCAGGCCTGCAGCGCGAGGTTGAACAGATGAGTGAACGTATCGGCCTGCCCACCCGCAGCGAGATGGATGCCGCCCACCGTCGCATTGCCGAGCTCGAGCGCAGCCTGCGCCGGGTGCAGGCACAGGTGGCGGCGCTTGCCGGTACCGATGCCGTCGATCCGGTTGCCCAGCCAGCGCCTGCCAGGGTCAAGCCCGTCGCGCGCAAGCCTGCAGCGAAGAAGGCTGCAGCGAAGAAGCCTGCTGCGAAGAAAGCTGCTGCGAAGAAAGCGCCAGCGAAGAAGGCCACCACCCGCGCGACCACGCGGAAGTCGTAAGCCATGAAAGGACCGCTGGGCTTCAATGCCGATGACCTGATGCAGGAGACCCTGGCCATGCAGCGCAAGCTGATGGAGGGGTTGAAGCTGCTGCCGCAGGTGGAGGACGTCGACTATGGCGCCACCGCCCGCGAGGAAGTCTGGCGCGATGGCAAAGTGGTGCTGTATCGCTTCGTCGGCGAGAACGCTCCGGTGCGGCGCACACCGCTGCTGATCGTGTACGCACTGGTCAACCGCCCGTACATGGTGGACCTGCAGGCCGATCGGTCGCTGGTGCAGAAGCTGCTGGCATTGGGCCAGGACGTCTATGTGCTGGACTGGGGTTATCCGGACCGTTCCGAACGCTACCAGACGCTTGAGGACTATCTGCTGCGCTACATCGATGGCGCGGTGGATGCGCTGCGCGCACGCATTGGAGGCCCCGTCGACATGCTGGGAATCTGCCAGGGCGGCGTGTTCGCCCTGTGCTACGCCGCACTGCGGCGGCAGAAGCTGGGCAACCTGATCACCATGGTCACCCCGGTCGACTTCCAGACCGCCGACAACATGCTGTCGCACTGGGCCCAGCAGGTGGATGTGGATCTGCTGGTGGATACGCTGGGCAACATCCCGGCCGATCTGATGAATGCCAGCTACTTGATGCTCAAGCCATTCCGCCTGAACGTGCAGAAGTACGTGGGCCTGCTCGACATCCTCGATGACAAGGCCGCGCTGGAGGATTTCCTGCGCATGGAAAAGTGGATCTTCGACTCGCCGGACCTCGCGGGTGAAGCCTTCCGCGAGTTCATCAAGCAGTTCTACCAGGGCAACGGCCTAGTCAATGGCACCGTGCGCATCGGCGAAGAGGCGGTGGATCTGTCGCAGGTGACCCTGCCGGTGCTGAACATCTACGCCGAACAGGATCATCTGGTGCCACCGGATGCATCGCGCGCGATGCGTGGCCGGTTGGGCACACAGGACTACACCGAATCCAGTTTCCGCGGTGGGCATATCGGCATCTACGTCTCCGGCCGCGCACAGCGCGAAGTGCCGGCGACCATCGACAACTGGCTGAAGGAACGCACGCCATGAAACATTCCCCTCTGTTTGCGCTTGCCCTGGCCCTTGCGCCCGGCGTCGCCAGCGCTGCGCCGAGCGCCGATGCGCGCCGCGAGATCGCGCAGTTGATCGGAAGCCTGGATGGCTCCCAGTGCCAGTTCCAGCGCAATGGCAGCTGGTACGGTCCCGCCGATGCGCGTTCCCACCTGCAGCGCAAGTACGACTACCTGCTGAAGAAAGACATGGTCGACACCGCCGAGCAGTTCATCGAGCGTGCCGCGAGTCAGAGCAGCATGAGTGGCAAGGCGTATCGGATCCGCTGCCCCGGCCAGCCCGAACAGACCTCCGCGGCGTGGTTCGGCGCCCGCCTGCAGGCCTTGCGCCAACGCACGCCGTAGACATTGCAGGCGCTACAGTGGCAACAGCCAGTCAGCCGGGAGACCTCGCCATGAACGCTGTGCCGCGCACCCTGTCGCGCTCGCTGAACGACCGCATGATTGCCGGGGTGATGGGCGGCATCGCCCATCGTTTCGGCTGGAACCCGACCCTGGTACGGGTGCTGTACGTGGTGGTCTCGCTGGCGTCGGCCGCCTTCCCCGGCATCCTGGTCTACCTGCTGCTGTGGCTGCTGATCCCCAACGAGGCGGATTGAACACCGCGTCCCGGCCCTGGCCGATCTGGCTGCGCGCGCTGCAGGTGCTGGGCGCGCTGTGGACCGTGCCCAATACCCTGATCGGCCTGCTTGGCGGTCTGGCCGGGTTGCTGGGTGGTGCGAAGATGCGCTGGAGCGGTCGTGATTGCGCGGTGGTTTTCGATCACTGGCCCTGGGGCCCGGGCGGAGCGATCACCCTGGGCAACGTGATCCTGCACACCGGCCACGATCTGGGCATGTGCTGTCGTACCTACGCGCATCAGGCGGGGTGGGGCGTGGAGCCGTTGATCCGGCTGGATGACCATGAGCGTGCGCACGTGTACCAGTATCTGGTGCTGGGGCCGCTGTACCTGCCGGTGTATCTGCTGTGTGGTGGTGTCAGTGCGCGCAATCCGTTCGAGCGTGCGGCCGATCATTACGCGCGGTTCGGGCACGGCTGGTGGCCGTAGATTCCAGCCAACGGCGCAGCCCCTCGTGGGTGGGTCGCGAAATGCGATTCATGTGATTGGGCCGGGCGGGGTGGGTTGCGCAGGGGCCGCTGCAAGTACGTCCCTGTAAGCTCGGTCGCCGCATCCATGCGGCTCACGCCCCTGCGCAACCCACCTGCCCGGCCCGTGACAGTTTCCGCGCGCGTCCAGCCACGGAGAAGAAAAAGAACAGCAACAGCGGGTCGCGCGCTGCGCTTGCTCGTATAGAGCCGAGCATGGGCTCGGCTCTACAGGAAACGGCCGGCCGGGCCGTTTTTGCTTTTGATCTTCTTTTTCTTTTCCGTGGGTGGCAGACCGCAGAAATCTGTCAGAGGGCGGTCGGGTTGGGTTCGCGGGGGTGTCCGCGGCATGGATGCCGCGGCCAAGCCTCCAGGGACGGATTCACGGCGTCCCCCGCGAACCCAACCCGGCCGACCCACCTGCGGCTTTTGCATTCCGCGACCAACCACACCCACCCACGAGGGGCTGCGCCGTTGGCTGAAACCCGCGGATTCGTTAGCCGGAAGTTAAAGATCCGTAAGCGTTCTGCTGCTATCCCGCAGTCATCTGCATGCAACGGATCGTCATTAGTCTTCGTGACGTTCCAGTCAGCTTGGCCGCGGTAAGCTCTATCCCGATGAGCCAACAAGTACCGCTCATCGTGTGCAGTACGCAGTAGCAATTTGGAGGAAGACATCACATGGCAATCGTTCTTTATGTCGGTGGTAGCAAGGATGGCGAGAAGGGCGTGGTGCCCTACGGCTTCAGCAAATCCCGCGCCGATACCGCGCTGGGGCCGGAGTTCTACACGGAGCGGTTCATGGAACTGCAGGGTGTCGGCAAGGTCCGCCTGATGGCGCTGGAGAGCCTGCGTGACGACATCGTCATGCAGCGTGCCGCCCGCCACTACCGCTGACCTTCGCAGTACGCGGCAGGACGCGCTCCACCATCGCGCGTCCGCGCCGGCATCCCAGCCCCGGGGCCAGTCCGAGCCCCTTTTGCCAGGATGCCGGCGTCCCATCCGGACCCACCGCCTGAACCGCCGCTCTGTCAACGCCTTGTCCCTGCCGCCCGCGCATTGCAAGAATGGGCCTTTCCCGCAATGCGGCCCAGGCCGGAAACAATGCACGACGCCAAGCACGCCCAGCGCCAGCTCGCCCAGCAGATCGCCCAGACCATCGCCGATGAAATCGGTGCCCAGACCGCCCAGGTCAGCGCCGCTGTCGGCCTGCTCGATGAAGGCGCCAGCGTTCCGTTCATCGCCCGCTACCGCAAGGAAGTCACCGGCGGCCTGGACGACACCCAGCTGCGCAACCTGGAAACCCGCCTGACCTACCTGCGCGAACTGGAAGACCGCCGTGCGGCGGTGCTGGCCAGCATCGGTGAGCAGGGCAAGCTCAGCGATGAGCTGCGCAACGAGATCCTCGCCGCCGACACCAAGAGCCGGTTGGAAGATCTGTACCTGCCGTACAAGCCCAAGCGTCGCACCCGCGCGCAGATCGCCCGCGAAGCAGGACTGGAGCCGTTGGCCGACGGCCTGTTGGGCGATCCGACACAGGACCCGCAGGTCTTTGCCGCCACGTTCGTGGATGCCGACAAGGGCGTAGCCGATACCAAGGCCGCGCTGGAAGGTGCCCGCGCGATCCTGATGGAGCGCTGGGGCGAGGACGCCACGCTGGTTGGCGAGCTGCGCAGCTGGTTGAGCGAGCAGGGCGTGATCCGTGCCCGCGTTGCCGAGGGCAAGGAAACCGAGGGCGCCAAGTACCGCGATTATTTCGAGCACGCCGAGTCATTGGCGAAGATTCCCTCGCACCGGTTGTTGGCGTTGTTCCGTGCGCGCCGCGAGGAGATCCTGTTCCTGGAGCTGGACCCAGGCAAGGATGCCGAGGCCGGACATCAGTACGCCGAAGGGCGCGTGGCGCACAACGCCGGTATCCGCGATGCGGGGCGCCCCGCTGATCGCTGGCTGCTGGACGCCTGCCGCCTGACCTGGCGGGCCAAGCTGCACATGCACCTGCTGCTGGACCTGTTCAACCAGGCCCGCGAGAAAGCCGAGGCCGAAGCCATCGCGGTGTTCGGTGACAACCTCAAGGATCTGCTGCTGGCCGCACCGGCCGGCCCGAAAAGCGTGCTGGGCCTGGACCCGGGCATCCGCACCGGCTGCAAGATTGCCGTGGTCGACGCCACAGGCAAGCTGGTCGCCACCGACACCATCTACCCGCACGAGCCCCGCCGGCAGTGGGAGCAGTCGCTGCAGACGATCAAGCAGCTGTGTGCCAAGCACAACGTGCAGCTGATCGCGATCGGCAACGGCACCGCCAGCCGCGAGACCGACAAGCTGGCCGGTGAAGCCATCAAGGCGCTGGGTGACAACGCGCCGCAGAAGATCGTGGTCAGTGAAGCCGGGGCGTCGGTGTATTCGGCGTCGGAAACGGCGGCCAGGGAATTCCCGGACCTGGACGTGTCGATCCGTGGTGCGGTATCGATCGCCCGTCGCCTGCAGGACCCGCTTGCCGAACTGGTGAAGATCGAGCCGAAGGCGATCGGCGTGGGGCAGTACCAGCACGACGTGGATCAGTACCGCCTGGCGCGCGCACTGGATGCGCGCGTGGAGGACTGCGTGAATGCCGTCGGCGTGTACGTCAACACGGCGTCGGCTGCACTGCTGTCGCGCGTCTCGGGCCTGTCGTCGACGGTAGCCGAGAACATCGTGCGCCACCGCGATGACAACGGTCCGTTCAAGCGTCGCAAGGACCTGCTGAAGGTGTCGCGCCTGGGCGAGAAGACGTTCGAGCAATGTGCAGGTTTCCTGCGTATCGCCGATGGCGATGAGCCGTTGGATGCATCGTCGGTGCATCCGGAAGCCTATCCAGTGGTCGAGCGCATCGTCGCCAGCACCGCGCGCCCGATTAAGGCGCTGATCGGCGACGGCAGTTTCCTGCGCGGCTTGAAGGCCGAGCAGTTCACCGACGAGACATTCGGTGTGCCGACGGTGCGCGACATCCTCAAGGAACTGGAAAAGCCGGGCCGTGATCCGCGCCCGGAATTCAAGGCGGCCCGTTTCGCTGATGGCGTCGAGGACATCAAGGACCTGCGCGAGGGCATGGTGCTGGAAGGCGTGGTCAGCAACGTGGCCGCGTTCGGTGCGTTCGTCGATATCGGCGTGCACCAGGACGGCCTGATCCACATCTCGGCGCTGTCCGATACCTACGTGAAGGATCCGCGTGACGTGGTCAAGGCCGGCGACATCGTCAAGGTGAAGGTGCTGGAGGTGGACGTGCCGCGCAAGCGCATCGCCCTGACCCGTCGTCTGGACGACACGCCCGGCCAGGCCACCAGCCGCCCGGGCAGCCGTGACGAACGCAGCCAGGGGCAGGCGCCGCGCCGCGACGCTGCCAACCCCGGGCAGGGACGTGGCCAGGGGCGCAACCCGGGCAATGGCGGACGCCCGGCACAGGCCGCGCCGCCAGCCAACAATGCCCTGGCCGAGGCGTTCGCCCGGGCCAAGCGCAGCTGAGTCCGCCGTCCCCCTCCCGGCGCTGCCGGGTGGGGGACTTGTCGATGTTCCCCGGCAATGCGCACACTTGCGCCGGAAGGGGCGCCTGGGCCCCTGCTGTCGCTGGGGAGGCCATGCCGTCAGCACCATCCGCCCTGTTCCGTGACCGCTGTGGCTCGCCACGGCCTGCGGGCAGCTGCGTCGGCAGGGGAGGCGGCTGATGGCCGATCAGGGCAACAGCGGCAACGCACTGCTGGAGCGCCGGCTGCAGGAACTGGCCGAAGAGCGCCGCCGCCTGGCGATGATCATCGAGGGCACCGCGGCCGGCACCTGGGAATGGAACGTCCAGAGCGGGCAGATGCGGGTCAACGAACGGTGGGCCGAGATCGTCGGCTACCGGTTGGACGAACTTGAACCGATCTGCCAGAAGACCTTCATCGCGCTGGTCCATCCGGATGATCTGGCGCTGTCCGATGCGGCCCTGCAGGACCACTTCGATGGCCGCACCGACCACTATGTCTGCCTGTTGCGGATGCGCCACAGGAATGGCGAATGGATCTGGATCCACGATCGCGGACGGGTATTCGAATGGGACGGGCAGGGCAGGCCACTGTGGATGGCCGGCGCCCATGCCGACGTCACCGAACTGCAGCAGGCGCGCCAGGACGCGGCCGAAATGCGGCAGCGCCTGCAGGCGATGGTGGATGCTTCAGACGAAGTCGCGGTGATCGCGACCGACACCGATGGCATCATCACCATTTTCAATACCGGCGCGCAGCGCCTGCTCGGCTACACCGCCGCTGAAGTAGTGGGTACGCGCCGCCTGGATGCCTTCCACGACCCGGTTGAACTGCAGGCGTGGTTGCGACCGCTGGCGACCGCTGATGGACAGGTTCCGGGTGTGTTCGAGGCACTCAGTGCACGTGCCGAGGGCCAGACGTATTCGCGGCAGTGGACACTGCTGCGCAAGGACGGTCAGCGTCGCCAGGTACGCCTGTCAATCAGCCGCATGGATGGCGCCAATGGCGAGCGCATCGGCTATGTCGGCATGGCCATCGACATCACCGAGATCCTGCAGGCGCGCGCCGAGGCTCGTCTTGCGGCGGAAAAGTTCGCCGGAGCGTTCACTTCGGCGGCACTGGGCATGGCGCTGGTATCGCTGGAAGGGCGCTGGCTGGATGTCAACGATGCGCTGTGCCGCATTCTCGGCTACACGCGCGAGGAACTGCTGCAGGTCGATTTCCAGCGGTTGACCCATCCGGCCGATCTGCAGACCGACCTGGCCCTGGTGCAGGACCTGCTGGCGGGGCGACGCACGCACTATCACCTTGAAAAGCGCTACCTGGGCCGTGAGGGCAACACCATCTGGGCACGGCTGTCGGTATCGCTGGTACGCAATGAGCGCGGTGAACCGTTGCATTTCGTGTCGCAGATCCAGGATGTCAGCGCCCAGCGCAGCAGCGAGCAGCGCCTGTTCGAAAGCGAGCAGCGCAGCCGCATCACCCTGGATGCGGTTGCCGACCTGGTACTCAGCGTGGCCCTGGATGGCCACATCGAATATGCCAACGCGGCCGCCGTGCGAATGCTTGCCGGCGATGGAGCGCTGTCGCTGGCCGGGCATCTCGTGCAGGACGTGCTGTCGTTGACCACCGAATACGCGCCGCAATCGCAGCTCGACGTCAGCGTGCTGCTGGATCCGGAAAGCAACGCCGTGGATCTGCATGCCGATCTGCTGCTGCAGTTGGGTACCGCCGTGGTGCCGGTTGACCTGACCCGGGCCTGGCTTCGCGACGACGAGGGCCAGGTGCGTGGTGCGGTGTGGGTCCTGCGCGATGACACCCAGCAGCGTGCACGCGAGCGCGAGGCACGGCACCTGGCGGAGATGGACCCACTGACCGAACTGGGTAATCGCCGCGGCTTCGAAGTGCATCTGCAGCAGGCGATCACCCGGGTCGAGCGGACCGGGCAGGCGGCGTCATTGATGTACATCGATCTGGACCGGTTCAAGCCGGTCAACGATACCTTTGGTCATCTGGCCGGCGACGCCGTGCTGTGGGCCGTGGCCAGCGTATTGCGCCATGGTGTGCGCGACTCGGATGTGGTGGCGCGCCTGGGCGGTGACGAATTCGCGGTGATCCTGTCCGGGTGCAGCCCGCGGCGAGCGGCGCGCATCGGCGGCGAGTTGCTGCATACCCTGGCCAACCTGTCCATTCCGTGGGACCAGCACCAGCTGCGGATCGGCGCCAGCATCGGCATCGCACCGCTTGCCGCCGGCATGAGCGTGGACCAGGCCGTCGCCGCCGCCGATGCCCAGTGCTACCGGGCCAAGGCGATGGGGCGCAACAATGTGCAGGTGCAGGGCGAAACCGGCGAACTGCCCGGTAGCTCGCCGGCGGACGGCGGCGACCTCAGCGACGGCTGATCTCAGCCTGTGAGAGGGGCGCGGCGAATACTGCGCCAACGCCCCACCTTGGCAGGAAAACAACATGACGTCCTGGAACCTGAGTGCAGTCCGTGCTTATGCGCCGGCCGTTGTCGGCTGGTCCCTGGCTCTCTCCGGCTGGCTCCGGCTGGAGCAGCTGCGCAACGACCAGCAGGCCCGGATGCTGGTCCCCGTGGTGCAGTGGGGCGTGGCGCTGATGCTGCTGGTCACCCTGGGCTGCATCGTCGCTGCCAGCGTGATGATCTGGCGCGCCGGGCGTCGCGATGCGCAGCAACGTGGGTAGCGGATCTGCTGCGTTGATCAGGTGCGGGCCTCAGCGCAGCACCTCTTCGGCATCCACCAGCTGCACGTCGTGCATCATGTTGAGGTAGGCCTCGTAGTAGCCTTTGTGCGAGGCGCCAACGATGGCCAGCAGGCGCGTTCCCGGGCGCTGGCCCAGCACTTCGCGGATGTTGGCGACCATGCGCAGGTTGCGGGTTTCCCAGTAGCCCACGTAGTTGCGGCCAAAGCCCTGGGGTGAGGGTTCGACCAGCGCAGCACCGAAATCGGCCTGGTAGGCCTGCAGGCCGACGCCGGGGCGGTTGTAGGCGCGATACAGGTCCAGCACGCCATCGACCTTGCCGATGTTGGCATACAGCGGCTCGTCGGCGTCCCGCCGTGCGTTTGCGTGCGGATTGTCCCAGGCCGACATGATCGCTTCGCGTGCTGCTTTCTCGTCCTTGGGCGGGGTTGCCGAATCGGCGGTGTGATCGTCCACTGCCCACAGGCGCTCCAGTCCCAGCCGGGCAGCGAGGACTGCGGCCACCAGGTTGGTTTCATTGCGACGGGTCAGGCTCTTGTCGAGAATCTCGACCAGCGCAGCATCCAGCCCGTCGCCGGCGACGCGCTCCTGCACAGGCAGGCGCAGCCATTGCACCTGCGCCGATCCGCGCTCGCCAGCGGCCAGGAACACCGCGGCCAAGTGCCGACGCTGCGCGGCTGTCGGGCTTGCCGGCCATGCCGACAGCAGGCGTCCCATTTCGGCGTTCGCGCTGGGCACGTCGAAGCCGGTGGCGACGCGGGCCGCGTCGGTGTCGAAGCAGTAGGTTTCGACGCTTTCGGCATAGCGGCTGGGATTGCGACGCATGAAGTCGCACTGCAGGCCGGACAGGTTTTCGGTGGCAATCGCCTCCGGGCGCCAACGTGCCAAGCGCTGCAACAACGGCTCCAGCATGGCCGGCTCGAAGGTCTTTGGCAGTTCCGACAGATGTGCTGTCCCAAGCACCAGTACTTCGTTGTGGCGACCGGCGGGTGGCCCCTTCAGCTGGTCGGGATGGAAGCTGGGGCGGAAGCCCGCGTCGCTGGCCAATGCGCCGGCACTGCACAGGCTGAGGAAGATGATGGCGTTCAAGCGTCGAAGCATGCTGCCTCCCAGGAAAAATCCATTCAGTGGGCGCATGCTGCCGGCAGCGCGCAGGCAAGGGATGTCCCGATGGTCATTGCAACCTTCTGTGTGCCTGCCGCATCCCCTTTCCGTCGGCGCTGGTCCAGAATGGTGGCTGGAAGACTTCCGGAAGCGCGTCATGGATGAAATCGCCACCATCGCAGCTGCAGGTGCCGTGCTGGGTGCACTGGCCGGCTGGATCGGGCCGGGGAGGTGGCGGTGGCAGCTGTTGCGGCTGGCACCGTTGCTGCTGGTGCCGTTCGCGCTGTACATCCTCGCTACCCGCAGCTGGATCCTGGGCGGCGGCGGGCCGCTGGCGGGGCCGTCCCTGCTGGTCGTCTGCGGCAGTCTGGGCTACCTGCCGGCGGTGCTGGCAACGATACTGCTGCGCTGGGTTCTGCGGCGCGCTGCCGACCAGGGGCTGGCCCCCTAAAGTTGCTGGCCGTCGCGCCGTTACCTTCTCTGGAGCCCGCTGCAGGCTCCCGCCGCCGGACCCGAGGCTGCCTCCGATGGGCGGCCCGTGCCGTGTGCTCCGCCGCTGTTTGATGACGATCGCAGCTGCCGTACTGTTCCTGCCAGTCGCTCGAGTGACGCCTTCCGGCGTCTGCAGTCCCAGGCAATCGAAGTTGCCGCCGGGCATCCCGCCCGGCGGGTCGCAACCGCTACCCGGACACCGAGGATCAGACGATGCTTATTTCAGGCTCCATGGAAGGTGCTCAGGCGCCGGTCGAAGTGCTCACCCGTTGGTCTCCCCTGCGCGCGCTGCAGGGAGTGTTGGGCAGGCAGCGCCGCGCCACGGAGGTGGCCGAGCAGCATCGGCGGCACGTCGAGCTTGAGGCCCAGGTGGCCGCATTGCACCGGGTGCAGGCGGTCATCGAGTTCGCCCTCGACGGCACCATCCTGCAGGCCAATGACAACTTCCTGCAGGCAGTGGGATATCGCCTGGATGAGATCCAGGGCAGGCATCATTCCCTGTTCGTCGATCCCGAGGACGCGCGCAGCACCGGATACCGCGACTTCTGGGCGCGGCTGGGCCGCGGTGAGTTCGATGCAGGTCAGTACCGGCGCTTCGGCAAGGGCGGGCGCGAAATCTGGATCCAGGCCTCCTACAACCCGGTGCTTGACCAGCACGGTCGGCCGTACAAGGTGGTCAAGTTCGCCACCGACATCACCGCGCAGAAGCAGCAGGCAGCCGAATCGGCGGGGCAGCTGGCCGCCATCGACAAATCGCAGGCGGTCATCGAGTTCAGCATGGATGGCCGCATCCTGGCGGCCAATGCGAACTTCCTGGCCGCCACCGGCTATACGCTGGAAGAGGTGCGTGGCCAGCATCATTCGCTGTTCGTCGAGCCCGACTACCGGGCCAGTGTCGAGTATCGGCGGTTCTGGGAAAAACTCGGCTCCGGCGAGTACGACGCAGGCCAGTACCGGCGGCTGGGCAAAGGCGGTCGTGAAGTGTGGATCCAGGCGTCGTACAACCCGATCCTCGATGCCGGTGGCCGGCCGTTCAAGGTCGTCAAGTACGCCACCGACATCACCGCACAGGTGCATGAGAGCCAGGCAATGCAGCACGCCGTCGCGCAGACGCGCGAAGTGGTGGCGTCGGCAAAGGAGGGCGACCTGACCCGGAGCATCGGCATGGCCGACAAGACGGGCCCGATCGCCGAGCTATGCGGTGGCGTCAACGCGCTGGTCGAGGCGATGGCGGCCATCATCGGTCAGATCAAGTTCGCCGCAGACACCATTGCGGTCGGTGCGAGCGAGATCGCCGAAGGCAACAACGACCTTTCCCAGCGTACCGAACAGCAGGCTGCCTCTCTGGAAGAAACCGCCGTGTCGATGAAGGGGCTGGCCGAGACCGTGCAGCGCACCGCGATCAACGCGCGCCAGGCCAGCCAACTGGCCGGCGGCGCCGCCGATGTGGCCGCACGGGGTGGCCAGGTGGTGCATGACGTGGTCTCGACGATGGAGGTGATCAATGCTTCCTCGCGTCGCATCGTCGACATCATCGGTGTGATCGATGGCATTGCCTTCCAGACCAACATCCTGGCATTGAACGCGGCGGTGGAAGCGGCGCGTGCCGGTGAGCATGGTCGTGGTTTCGCCGTGGTTGCCACCGAGATCCGCGAGCTCTCGCATCGCTCGGCGGGTGCGGCAAAGGAAATCAAGCAGCTGATCGATGCGTCTGTTGCCAACGTCGGTGCCGGAACGGCGCAGGTCGAGAGCGCCGGCCGGACCATGGACGAGATCGTGGTCGACGTGCGGCGTGTCAGCGACCTGATGACCGAGATCAGTGCGGCTGCGCAACAGCAGAGCGATGACATCCAGCAGATGAACCACGCGGTGGATCTGATCGATCAGGGCACGCAGCAGAATGCAGCGCTGGTGGAAGAGGCCTCAGCGGCCGCGCGCAGCATGGAAGAGCAGTCTTCGCAGCTGCTGCAGACGGTGGCAGGGTTCCGTGTGCACGCGGGGGCAGGGCATGGTCATGGCGTGCATTCCCCGGCGCTGCGGGTGGTGTAGGGCGCCGGCGCGCGCTGGCTTATGAGGCGGCGCGGGCCGCCCCGGCCAACGCAACGGTGGCTTGCTCTGGAACGGCAGTAAACTCCGGGCTCGCCCGTCACTGCTCAGTCACCGTGTCCCTATCGGCAGCGCGTGGTCGACGTTCTCGACGATTTAGCCAGGTACCTTGATGGCTGGGAAGGGCCTACCCAGGCATCGGACTGATTGATGAGTCCGCTCTGGCGGCCAAGGTGTGATCGCACTCGACCAAGCGGGCGTTGCTGACGGCTTGGCGCCCTCCGCATTGGGCACAAGCGAGCAGCGTACCGCCCGGTATGGATTGGAGGTCGGGGCCTGTCGAGTGAGTGACGTGCTGGCAACTGTTACACCGGACGCTGATTGCGATGACGCTTTGGATGTTCCCCTGCTGATCGCGCATCGGGTCGATGTTGAGAACGTAGAAAAGACCTGTGTCTGGCATGGCCGTGTACCGAAGAGTCAATGCATGCTGCAGGGTGGAGCGGGTTGATCTTGTGACGAGAGTGCGGATTCAGCAAGAGTTTTGGAGCTGAAGCGCTATGGATTCTGCCTAAACGGACAGGCTGAGGACGCTGGTCGACCCTTGTGCAATCGCCGCTTGATCAACCAGGACCGGCCAAAGCGCTGGACGCCCGAGCGTCAAACGTTCTTCTGCAGAAAGTCTGCGAATCTGGCCAGGCTGATAGCCTGCCGATTGGGGCACTTGGGGCAACTGAGAATTGCGCCACCGGGGAGATCGATCAGGCCTTCGTTGGGCCGCCCGGTGAACCGGCACGAGCATTCCAGACAACGACACACCACCTGGGTTACCTGCAGCAGACGGCCGCTGTCGTCTTCCTGCCCGAAAACATCGCTGAGGAGGAACAATCCGGTGTCGGCCATGCTCGAATCCTTAACGCCCGTTTTCCATGGAGCCGAAGTCTACAACTTCCTTGATGCCGGAGTTTTGCGTTATACGCCGGCTCGCGATCGCGGCCAAGCCAGGCTTCGCATTAAGCCATTTGGCCCGGTGGCGCATCCAAGGCAGAGCATGGACTCATGCCTTGCCCAACGGAAACTGCCAATGTCCAGGATCTGCCGTATCCGGTTTCTTGCCCTTCTCGCGGTGACTGCCCTTTGTGGGGCTCCTGCCGTCTCCGCGGAGACCATCGCGATCCCGTTCGAGCTGGGCAAGGACCATCGAATATATGCCGAAGGCACGATCAATCATTCGCGCCCCCTCCGTTTCCTGGTGGACACGGGGGCGGACGGTATGGCCGTGTCGGTCGCTACAAGCGAACTGGCTGGTATGAAAATCGACGATCAATCCGAAAACACCGGCGCGGACGGCACGACGTTGGTTGACTACAGTACGAACAACACGGTCGCTCTCGGCGGTGCCAGCAGAATGTTGGGCGCCGCAGTAATCGACTACCAGAATCGGCCCTTCGATGCAGTTCTCGGCTGGAAATTCTTCGAGGGGAGCGTTGTCGAGATCGACTACGACAAGAAGACCCTGTTCGTGCATGGCACTTTGCCCAGCACGGCGGGATACACCAGGATGAACACGCGATGGATCGACAACATTCCCGCTGTCGAAGTGACGTTGCATGCGGAGAACGCATCACTCCAGGCGTGGCTCTCTTTGGATACCGGCAGCAACGGGACCATCGACCTGGGGTATTCCTACAGTTCCCGACACAACCTCCAGGATGTTCTTACGAAGAAGATCGGAACGTCACAGTTCAGTGGGAGCGCAGGCAGGAAGATCCGCGCGGTCGACGTTCGCGTTCCCTCGGCGGATATTCAGGGGATTCGTCTGGACCAGCCCAAGGTGTCTTTCACCATCGACGAAGACGGCTCCAGTGGCGATGGCACGATCGGAAGTGAAGTTCTTCGGAATTTCAACATCCTGCTGGACACCAAGACCGGCGACGTCTATCTGCGTCCCAACGGGAGGGCGGTGCTGCAGCAACTGCGGCGGTGACAGGACGATCGAGAGGGGAAGTGGGGAGGAGAATTGGCCGGAGTCGGCTGATTCACGACTCCATTCCGCCATTCCTTCTGGAAGCCTCGCGTTGCAAGGCTTGTGGTGCCGGTGAAAGGACTCGAACCTTCATGGGGTCACCCCCGGCTGATTTTGAGTCAGCTGCGTATACCATTCCGCCACACCGGCAGCAGCGGGCTAGTGTACCCGAGCCGGGCGGGCGTTCATAGAGGTGCGGGCGAACAGGGCCGAAATGGCTTCAAATTGTCGGTATCGGCCGACTGCTGGCTATACTGGCAACGCTTAACAGGCACGGAGCGATAGCCTATGTCAGCGTTGCAGGACCTGCGGGTGCTGGTAGTGGAGAACGACGAGATGAGTGCGGCGCTGCTGCAGATGCAGCTGGTGCATTCCGGTGCTCTGGTCGTTGGTCTTGCCGCGTCCGTTGCCGAGGCACTGCGCCTGCTGGAAGAGGCCAACCCTGACGTGGCCCTGCTGGATTACCGGTTGGCCCACAACGAGACCAGTGAACCAGTCGCTGCGGCGCTGGCCGCGCGCGGGGTGCCGTTCGTGCTCGCCACCGGCATGGCCGCCGAACAACTGCCGGTCGCGATGCGATCGGGGGTACTGTTGATCAAGCCCTATCTGTCGGCGGAACTGTCCAAGGCATTGGTCCGCGCAGTGGGACGTTCCAGCGCCAACGCCTGATCCAACCGCTCAGGCGGCTTCTTCGTAGACATAACGGATCTCCTCGCGGTCGTCGAGGATGGCGTACTGCGCCGGCAGGTTGTCCGGGTCCGGGTTGAGCCATGCGTCCAGATGCTCGGCGCGGATCGGCAGTACGCCCCGGTCATGGCCGGCAGCGGCAACATCGATTGACGGTCCATCGGTGATGGTGGCGAACGACAACAGGCGTCCTTCCGGGCCCTCCCATTCCGCCCACAGGCAGGCCAGCAACAAGTCGCGCGGCGGATCAGGGCGGAACTCCAGCACCACGTCCTGTTCCTTCTCGTCGTTGTGCAGGGTGCGGCCGGCAATGGTGTGGCGAGGAACGTGCTCGTAGAAGGCCTGTACCACCACCACGCCGTGGCGCAGTCCGAAGGCCCCGCGCCAATAGCCTTCCAGGCTGTCCCGCCGCGCATTGTAGGTGCCGGGATAGAGGACATCGTTGCGCGCGGGCTTGTCCGGAAGCCGGCATTGATAGCGCATCGGCTTGATCACGCGCCGGCCATTCTCGCTGACCATCACCGGCGCGTAGGTGCCAGGAAAAATACGGTTGTCGCGTGGCAGCAGCTGTTCCCGATGCAGGTCGTCCAGCCGTGCCTGCGCGCGGTCGATGCGGTTGCCGGCAACGCGCAGGTCATTGCGCGCTTTCTGCGTGGGACGGGTGGCCAGGGTTGCATTGGCGATGTCGCGACGCTCAAGCTGCCGCTCCAGCTCAGCCTGCAGCTGTTGCCGCTCCTGTGCATGCCATTGCTGGATCTTCGCCACGATGTCGCGGCCCAGTTCGGTGCGCGCACCGGCAAATCCGTCGTCCATCGCTTTCGGCGTTTTCGGTCGTTTCTTGCCGGGATCATGCGCATAGAGTTCGGCGAACTCCTCCAGGGAGAGGACGGCGCCGAACTCGCGCACCAGCTTGGCGTAGTCGGCGCGGATCAGGGCGGAATAGCACATTGGACTCTGCCGGAAGATGGGTCGCAGCGGCTGCGACATGGATGCGGCAGGATAGCTCGACCTTCCAGGAGACGTTGCATGAATGATCCAGAGACGATCCAGTTCCGTCAGGCGGTGCCGACGGTTGAAGACTACTGCCAGCTGCGTGCGCTGGCCGGGCTCAGTGCAAAGACCCATGAGGCGGCGACGCGGGCATTGCCCAATACCGTTTTCGGTGTCTGTGCCTACCAGGGCAGCGAGCTGGTAGCGATGGGCCGGATCATCGGCGATGGTGGTTGCCACCTGCAGGTCTGCGATATCGCCGTGCTGCCGCGCCTGCAGGGGCAGGGTCTGGGCAAGGCGGTGATGCAGCGTCTGAGCGACTGGATGCAGGGCAACCTGCCGCCGTCGGCGTATGTGAGTCTGTTGGCCGATGGCGAGGCACATCGGCTGTATGCGCAGTTTGGCTTTGAGGCGACCGCGCCAGCCTCGATCGGCATGTATCGCCGGTTCTGAAACGCGGTCACCAGGGAATCGCAGGCAAAGAAAAACCCCGGCCGAAGCCGGGGTTTCAAAGATTGGCGTCCCCACGGGGATTCGAACCCCGGTCGCCACCGTGAAAGGGTGATGTCCTAGGCCTCTAGACGATGGGGACG